>NZ_JACVWA010000015.1:0-498228 GCF_020658275.1 Clostridioides sp. ES-S-0190-01
AGCCAGGATCAAACTCTCAAATAAAAGTTTATCAGGCTCAGATACTATTGTTATCTAAATATCTGGCTTTATGGTTTGTTTCTTGTTTTATAAATTAACCTACTGTTTAATTTTCAAAGTTCATTTTATTAAATAAATCATTTTGTACTCATTATTTTTTGGTTCCTTGTTGAGCACATTTATTATAATAACATCTTATTATAATATGGTCAACTACTTTTTTACATTTTTTCTTAAATTTATTAATTATTCATATTTTATAATACTATTGCGACTTTATTTTCAAATATGTAACTATTAATAATAACACTTTCAAACTATAATAATACTATATATAATTACAATTAATTTAGAAGGGAGCTAAAAAATGCTTAGAAAGATACTATACGTTTTGACAATACTTTCTATATCTATTTTTTTCGTTGTGGGATGTTCAAACTCACAAAAAAAACAAAACACAGAACAGAATAAAGAAATATCAACACAAGGAGATTCTCAAAATGCTGATGATAGTAAAAATACTTCCAATGTAACTGTTTCAGATGGAACAGACAGTCCATCAAATAAAAATACTGTGAACAATGATAATGAAAAGTTAGATGTGTCATCTTTGGATAATACTGCTCTTGATTGGTTTTATATACCAAATACTAAACATCAAACTCCAGAAGTAAATACTGACATCAAATTTAATTTTTCTGACTATAATGCTATATATAATGGACCCATCAAAGATAGTAAAAAAACATTATATCTTACATTTGATGAAGGTTATGAAAATGGATATACATCAAAGATACTATATGTTTTAAAAAAAAATAAAGTAAAGGCCATTTTTTTCGTTACCTCTCCATATATAAAGGAAAATGAAGATTTGATAAGAAGAATGGTTGCAGAAGGTCACATAGTTGGAAGTCATAGTAAAACTCATCCTTCTATGCCAACAAAAACAAGCAATCTAGAAAGCTTTAATGATGAATTTGAAGATGTTGAAAAACTTTATAAAGAATTAACTGGAAAAAACATAGTTAAGTTTTTCAGACCTCCTATGGGTAAATATTCAGAAAAAAGCTTAGCAATGACTAAAAACCTAGGTTATAAAACTATATTTTGGAGTTTCGCATATAGAGATTGGGATACTGAAAAACAACCATCACATGAGGAAGCTAAGAAGAAAATAATGGATAATTTACATGATGGTTCTATCTTATTACTACATGCTGTTTCTAAAACTAGTACAGAAATTCTAAGTGATTTTATATCAGATGCTAGAAAACTAGGATACAATTTTGAGCTTCTAAATTATTAACATTTAGAAATATATTTAAAAGCTATATTTTAAATGTAATATTCAGATATTAATTTACATAAACTATTTCAAATTAAATACTTCAAAAAAAAATAGATGTATAGTTTTTACATGATACAAAAGTCTTTTAGTAGATAATAACTGTACATCTATTTTTAATTTATATGATTTTTTATTTTTAATTTATATAAGCTTTGTTAATCTACAAGTAAAATAATATTAGCTTTTATTTTCTAAATAATGAATACTGCTACTATTGTTGTTACAATGAGACCTGTTATCACAGGAATAAAGTTCCTTTTTGCCAATTCAATAGGGCTAACTCCACAAATTGCTGCTGCTGAAATAAGCCCCCAAGGAACTAGACATCCTCCACCAACCCAAATACCACTAATTTGACCTAATGCAGCTAATGCACCAACACTTGCATTAATAGCAGTTCCAAATACAGATGCAAGTGAACCAACTAATGAGATTCCAGAGAACCCAGAACCATCAAGCCCAGTTATTGCTCCTACTACAGTTTCTATACCTGATACTGCAAATTTATTAAGTGGTATAGTTTGAGAAAGAGCTATCCCTATATCTGATAATAATCCTTGAGAACCAGGGGCTAATACCTTTCCAAATACACCAGTTAAAGGTGCAACTTCTCCCATGTAGAAAAACGCTGCTATTGGTATAATAGCTCCAAATATCTTTATACCAAACACAAAACCATCTATTATATTTTCACACACATTTTCAAGACTATTTTTACCGAAATTTATAGTGTTTATAATAATTATTAGAAACACTGCTGTTCCTCCTAAAAGAGCTGATGCATCTCCTCCTTTTAGGTCAAACATATACATAGCAATTATATCAGCAAGAAATCCTAAAGCTACTAAAATAGTTGCTATCTTAGATTTTCCATTAAATTCTTTTACTTCTTCACTTTCAAAATCTTTAAGCTCTTCTCTAAACATTCCTTTATTGATATCTCTTTTTAATGTATAAAACGCCATCGATATCGTTACAATTCCCATTACCCAAAATAAAATCATACCATCATTTATGACATATGATACTGCTACTCCTGCGGCACCAGCTGTTATACTTGGGGCTCCCTGAATAACAAAGTCTGTAGATAAGGCAAGACCATGACCAAATAAGTTTAATGCTACTGCAACACCAATCGCTGGTAATCCAGCTCTAATAGCAACAGGTAAAAATACAGCTCCGACTAAGGCAACAGCTGGAGTTGGCCAAAAAAACCAAGAAAGAATCAACATTACAAATCCAGTTACAAAAAATGCTGTGTTAGAATTTTTTATAACTTTGGAAAATGGTCTTACCATATACTGTATGGCATTATTTGCTTCTAGAGCTTTAGATAAAGCTACCATAATAGCTATGATTAAAATAATAGGTCCCAACTCATTTAAAGATATAATAAACGAGTTAAACACTGCTGTTATAGCTCCAAAGATATTTTTTTCAAAGAATAGCCCCATGAAAAAAACACCTAATATACATGGTACTATAGTATCTTTTTTCATAAGCATAGTAATTAAGATAATTACCATAAATACAATGTAAATATAATGCGCTCCTGTTAAAACCATATTATTATGTCCCCTTTTTTTAAGATAATAATATTATATGGTCTTACAAGTAAACTTGTTACTTGGTCATAGGCACATAACAATTGGCATGTGTAGTACTTAATTTAGACATTTATGATTCATTTACTGGAATAGATATTTCAATAGAAAACTCTTTGTCACCTGAGTTTACATTTATACTTCCATTGTGATATGCAATTATCTTTTCACAGTTTTTTATGCCAATTCCAAAACTTTCTACATCTTTATGAATGTTACTAACTTTGTTTTTTTGTATAATTAACAGCTTACCATCTTCAACTTTAATTAAAAATACTATTGGTCTATCCCTTCTTGCATACTTTATTATGTTGGAACATAGATTATCAAATATTCTTCTAAATTGTGTTACATCTACATAAATATGATATTGATTATAAAGTTCATTTTCTATTTTTATATGAAATCCCTTTTCTTCCAATGTATATGAACTATCTAAAAGCAGTTGAAATATAAATTCATTTGCATTAATCTTTTCATATTTTTTAGAAACTTCTTCTTCCGAATTAACAAAATGTGTAAAAAGGTCATCTGTCAAATCTTTTATCTGATATGCTTTTAATCTCACATTTTTTATATATTGCTCCAATTGCTCAGGGCTATTATACTTATGATCTTTAATTAAATCCAAATAACAAATTACTGATGTCAATGGAGTTCTGACATCATGTGATATTGAAGTTACTATATCCTTATTTTTATTCTTCATTTCTCTTTCTTTTATAATCTGATTATCAAGTGCCTGACTCATCTCATTAATACTAGATGCAAGTGATGATAATTCATCATTACCCTTAACAGGAATTCTATACTTTAAACTACCACTTTCTACTATCTTTATGCCCATCTCTATTTTTCTTAGATATTTAATCTTTCTACTCAACAGCAATAAAAATGTTACAATAAATGTAATTGCCATAAATGTGATAGAAACAGCTTCTATAAAGTTTTGAAATCGAAATCGAAACAGTGCTACTATAACTACACTAGCTTTAATATCAGAAAATTGTATCTCATAATGTCTAGCCATAGAGCTACTATAAAATTCATTTTCTTCACTCTTATCAGGTACTTCATCTGGATAGTACAGTGTATCATAAAAAAGCTCATTTCCTTTATATACTTTCATAGATACAAACCAATTGTCATTATTCCAATTTGATATATCTTCTCCATCATTTGAACTTAAATTTTTATCATTCACATAGATTTGAAAATCAGCCATTAACTGGTCTGCTTCTCTTTTAAAGTAGGTTCTACCTTCTGATACATCCTTTACTATTGACTCAACGGCAGAATAAAATGGTATATTTAAAATAAAAGCCACCCCAGCTGAGATTACTACATATATCAATAGTATGACACCCAACTTTGATGGCTTAATTTTGCTAATCAATATAGTACCCCTTTCCCCATGCAGTTTTTACATATTGTGGATTTTTCTGATCTTTCTCTAATTTTTTTCTTAAATTTCTAATATGTACCATTATAGTATTATTTGCTGTATAAAAATATTGCTCATCCCAAATACTTTCATATATATTTTCAGACGAGAAAACTTTTTTTCTATTTTTTAGCATAAGAACTAGTATGCTATATTCTATAGTTGTCAAAAATATAGTTTCTCCATCCAATATGACATCTTGAGTATCCAAATTTACACTTAAGCCTCTTGTTTTCAATATATTTTGCTCCTTATTCTTTTCCTTCCCCTGATATATATAATAACGTCTAAGTAGTGACTTAACTCTTGAAATTAACTCAGAATATGAAAAAGGCTTTGATAAATAGTCATCTCCTCCTGCTGAAAACCCAATAACCTTGTCGGAATCTTGAGTTTTCGCAGTTAGAAATAATATTGGAGCTGTTGTTTTTTCTCTAATCTCATTACATGCAACAAACCCTGTCTTTACTGGCATAACAACATCCAAAATAATCAAATCAATTGTACTGTCTACTAAATTTACGGCCTCTTCTCCGTTCGTCGCCATAACAACTTCATAACCTTCACCAGTTAAAAGTATTTCTACAATTTCCCTAATTTCTGGATTATCATCAGCTACTAAAATTTTTTTTTGAATCTCTTTATTCATCGCTAAGCTCCTTTTTTACTATATTTCTTAAATATTTCAAACTATATAAAATATTATACTTTATTAGTAAAAGCTTAGCAATGTCATACGTTTTAATACTTTCTACTATTGTAAGTATGCTCAAAGTTTAATCAAAACGTACACACATATCCTTGATGTAAAAAATAAACTATACAATACTATCTTACATAAACAACTTCTTTTACTGACTTAACTTTCTCAGAAGATTTAACATGTGCTACAATACATACTAAACCACTTATAGCAACGAATGCATAAAAACTTATTCCTCTGCTAAGTAACATCGCTGGCACTAATAAATGCCCTGGGAAAAATATCTTAAATAATGTCATAAAACTATTTTCAGATGCCCCAACAGCTCCTGGTAATGGTAAAGATGAAACAGCAATATTGAGTAATGATTGTATTGCTAATATTTCAAACACAGTATATGTTGATAGATGGAAAGCTTTGTATACAAAGAATGGTACTAAAAACATAGCTGTTATTTGCACAATAGTTATAAGTAAAATCTTAATTACTAACTTTGGATTTTGTTTTATATATTGAGCACCTTTAACATATTCTTCAATTTGAGAAGTTATCACTTTTCGTGAACCTTCAACATCTTTTATTATTCTTAATTTTCCTAATAAATTCGTTATGAATATTATGAAGTTATTTACTAATTTTTTTGAAAATATAACTGCAATTACTCCAACAACAAGAGCAACATTCGTTATTACACCATATATCAATAAAATACTCATTCCTCTTACATTGTTTAGTATAAATTCACGTTCCATAATGAACATTATTCCGCTATATGCCAATACAACAACTTGGTGAATGACAACAATAACTAATAGTATAAGTGAAGAATAAGATATGTTTATATCATCTTTCTTCATGTAATAAACTTGCGCTGGTTGACCTCCAGACGCTGAAGGTGTAATTGAACTAAAATAAAATCCAACAAACGCATATCCCATACATTTTAAAAATGTAGTTTTTTGATTTAAAGCCTTTATACCTAAATATATATTTATACCTTCACAAGCAACATATATAAACATCATTGCAAATCCAATTAATATAAACACAGGACTTGCACCTTTTAATGATTTTATTAACGATTCAATTGATTGACCTCTAAAAACAAAGTATCCAGTTATACCCATTAGTAAAACTAAGAAGGTTACACTACCTAGACACTTATTTTTCTTTTCAGTTTTACTTATCATAACTACATCCTTTCTGGTGTTACAAATTTAAAACCACTAGCTTTGAGTTTTGGAATAGCTATCTTTAATGCTTCGATAGTACGTTCAGGTGCGCCAACTGCTCCTCCTGAGTTTTCTCCTGCATCATGCAAACAAATTATAGAATTTTCTTTTGTTCTATCTATTAACTTATTTACTATAATCTCTACTGTACTATCTTTACTCCAATCTTCTGCCATTACATCCCATAAGGTCATCTTTAAGTTATATTTTTTAACAAATTGATATGAAAATATATTAGTATGACCCCATGGTGGACGATAGTAGTTTACATCTACACCTAAATTTTTCATTGTATTTGTACTTTCAATAAAATCTTTTTTAACATAATTATAACTATAAAGCCATGCATTCTTATGTTCTAGTGAATGTAAACCAACTATGTGATTTTCTCTTAACATTCTTTTTATAATTTCAGGCTCTTTTTCAGCATTCTTTGCCACTACGAAAAACATGGCCTTTATATTATTTTCTTTTAGTACATCCAACAATTTTTCTGTATATCTTTTGTCTGGTCCATCATCAAATGTAAGAGCAATTTCATTCTTCTCAGTCATATTTTTCAATACATCTTTATTTAATAATTTATTATAATATGTAGGTATAATTGAATGGATTAAAAAAATCAAAGCAACAACTATAATTAAACCTACTACATACATTCTCTACACACTCCTTGTCCATCAAATGAAAATAAAATATTTTCTAATGAATTATTATCAAATTGTTTTTTAAGTTTTTTCATATTCAAACTCATTTCTTTAAGTGTAACATCATCATAGATTAAGTCTTTTATCTCATCTACATAGTATTTTTTATTTTTATCAAGTATTCTTCCAATTCCATTATTTAGTATAAAATCAGCATTATTTATCTCTTGTTGCAAAAATGGATTGAATGCTAATATTGGAAGCTCTGAGTAAATTGTTTCAAATAATGTTATTCCACCTGGTTTAGAAATAATAAGGTCAGCACTCTCCATATAGTTGTATACTTCATTAGTATAGCCTACAACCTCAATATTTTCATATCTATTGTACAATTTATAGTACATTTTTTTATTATTACCAGTTATTACAGTAGTTTTTACTCCTTCTAAACTATTTAGTTCTCTATAAAATTGTTCTGACTTAGGCAATAAACCTAAGCCCCCACCCATTATGAGGATGTTTTTTTTATCTAAATGATTTATATGTTCTATTTTTTTAAATTCTTTTTTTACAGGTATCCCATTAACTTTTACTTTATCTTCATCTATTCCTTTTAAAATAAGTTCTTCTTTAGTAGATTCACTAGCCACTAAGTAACAATCTGTATTTTTACTAATCCATTCTGAATGACTACTTATATCTGTTATACATGTTATCAAAGGAAGATTTGAATTATACTTTTCTTTATATCTTGATACTACTTGAGAACAAAATGGAAAAGTTGAAATAACTACTGTTGGTTGTATTTCATTAAGTAACTTGTCTAATTTAGTTAAGAAATAATCTGAAAATGTAAATTTTATATCTTTTTTTCCATTTTCAGTGCATTTGTAAAATAAATTATAAAGACTACTTCCCCGATTTACAAGAATAGAAAAAGTTTTATACATTTTATCTGAGTAGTTAGGCATAATATATTCAAATATATCCTTAATTATTATTTCAGAATTATTAAATTTTGTTTTTATATCTTCACTTAAAGAGTTTGATGCTGAGTAATGACCCATACCAAATTTTCCTGTAAGAATTAATACTTTCATAAGATTCCCTCCTCATTAAAGCCTTTAAATACCTTTAATTACTATATTTATAAGTATAAACTTTAAATCTTTAGAAAAACCTAGTATAATTCTTAAGAAATCTTAAAGTTTTAATTAAAAAAGACAAAACCCAATTAATATTGGAAGCTATCTCCTAATTAATTGGGTTTTGTCTTTATAAACATACTTAAACATAAATACTATCATTTTAATTCTTTAGATATGTCTTATTTAATTATACTTTTAATTAATCCATAATATTATATTCTTCATATAGAGGATATTTTTCAGTTAAACCAACAACCAATGTTCTTGCCTTAGATTCTTCATCATAAGTTAAACATAGGTCTATAGCCTCAGCAATTACTGCCATATCTTCCTCTTTCATGCCTCTAGTAGTTACAGCTGGAGTACCAAGTCTTACTCCACTTGTAACAAGTGCGCCATTTGGATCAAATGGTATTGTATTTTTATTAGCAGTTATGTAAGCATCATCTAATCTTTTTTCTGCTGCTTTACCAGTTATATTTTTATTAGTTAAATCTAATAATATTAAGTGATTATCTGTTCCTCCAGAAATCAATTTAAAATCTCTCTTAATAAGTTCTTCAGCTAAAGCTTTTGCATTTTTAGCAACCTGTTGTTGGTATGTTTTAAATTCATCACTTAAAGCTTCTTTAAAACATACTGCTTTAGATGCAATTATATGCTCAAGAGGTCCGCCTTGAATTCCAGGGAATATTGCTTTGTCTATAGCTTTAGCATATTTTTCTTTACAAAGGATAACTCCTCCACGAGGTCCTCTTAAAGTTTTATGAGTTGTTGTTGTAACAAAATCAGCTACTTCACATGGATTTTGATGAAGACCAGCAGCTACAAGACCTGCTATATGAGCCATATCTACCATAAGTAATGCTCCAACCTCATCAGCTATTTCTCTAAATTTTTTAAAATCTATCTCTCTAGGATATGCACTTGCTCCTGCAACTATCATTTTAGGTTTTACTTCATGTGCTATTTTTCTAACATCATCAAAATCTATAAGTCCACTATCTCTATCTATTCCATATTCATAAAATTTATAATATTGACCAGAAATATTAACTGGAGCACCATGAGTTAAATGCCCACCTTGAGATAAATTCATTCCCATAACAACATCACCTGGTTTTAGCATAGCAAAATATACACCGATATTTGCATTTGCTCCAGAATGAGGTTGAACATTAGCATGTTCTGCCCCAAATATCTTTTTAATTCTATCTATTGCAAGAGTTTCAACTTCATCTATGTACTCACATCCACCATAATATCTTTTGCCTGAGTAACCTTCTGCATATTTATTAGTAAGATGACTTCCCATAGTTTCCATTACTGGAACTGATACTATATTTTCAGATGCTATCAACTCAATATTCCTTTGTTGTCTTTTTAACTCTCTTTTCATACTTTCATAAATCTCAGGGTCCGCTTTTTTCAAGTTCTCAAACATATTACTCCTCCTAGTTATTATTTAAATTTTACTTTTACAGACATTTCATAATTTTCGTTTTTATCAATATGATAATTTATTATTATAGTCTTTTATAAATTAATAGTCAAGTGTTTTACTACTTTTACATGTTTTCTTTCTGTATTTTAAGTTAAAATATAATAAATAATATTGTCTAATTCTTTTAATTGGATATAATTTAGATGTGACTATTTTTAAATAAAAAAAAGATAATATAATTTATATATATATAAGGAATATTACTTAAAAATTTGATATAATTTCAATATTATGTTTTTTAATTTGGAGGTGTATTTATGAATCAAAATGAGGAACTTGAATATAAAAAAAATATTCTAAAATTAGCTCTATTTGTAGGGGAACTTATGATAAAAAATGGAGCTGAAACATCTAGGGTTGAAGACAGTGTCCTTAGAATATGCAGGTCAAGAGGATTTTATCATGTAAATATTTTTACAACTCCTACAGTAATAATTATTTCAGATGAAAAATTTGACGGTTTTTCGTTTATGAAAACGATTCAATCAAGAGGTATAAACTTAAATAAGATTTCCTTATTAAACAGTTTTTCTCGAGAATTTGTAAATGATAAAGAATATGATATTGATACTGCTATTGCACGTCTTTATGAAATCCAAGAGGTAAAACCTTATCCTTTATGGTTGTTTTACTCTTGTACAGGAATTGCATCTGCTTGCTTTGCTTGCTTGCTTGGAGGGAATTATATATTAAATTTTATTCTTACATTTATAATAGCAATATTTGCTGCAATTACTTATGATAAAACCATGAAGATAAGTGCAATATCTGCATTTTCATGTTTAGTATCTTCTTTTTTAATAGCACTTTCAGGAGTTTTACTAGTTGAAATAGGTATTTTGAATGACCCTAAAATGCTTATAGTTGGAGCAATAATGCCACTACTCCCAGGAGTTGCTTTTATAAAAGCCATCAGAGATTTAATATCAGGTAATTTAATATCAGGAATTTCTCGTGCTTTCGATGCTGCTATGATTATTATTGCAATTGCTTCTGGAGTCGGTTTTGTCCTTGATACATGGTATAGAATTGGAGGTCCTTTCTAATGACTGATATGTCAATGATTTTACATTTTTTATTTTCAGGCATTGCAACTGCTGGATTTGCTGTTTTTTTTAATGCACCACTTTATCTACTTCTTCCAGCTGGAATAACTGGTGGAGTTGGTTGGATTGTGTATGTATATTTATTTAATTTCACTACAAACTCAATTTTTGCGGGTTTTATAGCTGCCGCTTTGGTTTCAGCATGTAGTGAGATATTGGCTAGAAAACTAAAGCAACCAGCTATTGTATTTGTAATTCCAGGTATTCTTCCTCTGATACCAGGAATTGGATTATACAATACAATGTTATCTTTAATTCAAAAAAATTATGATTTAGCTATGTCAAAAGGTACTGATGCACTATTTTTAAGTGCTGCAATATCGCTTGGTGTATTGGTTGTAACTTCTTTTGTAAGAACATTAAACCTTTTAAAAATACGAAAGAACTTTATTCCTCAAAGAAAATCAAAATAAAAATATAAAAATAGCAATGTACCCAAATCCTATAAATATACATTAAGTGTTTATAAGAGTACATTGCTATTTTTAAATTATAATCATTTTAAAGGTCAATTAAGATTCTTGTGATTACTGGTATAAATTCTCTACTATCTCTAAATTTTTTATCATTCTTCTTTAAATACAAATAACAAATTATTGTAAGACAAATCCCAACTAATCCACTTATCGCTTCAACGCCAGATGTCATGCCAATCGCTCCCAATATATAGTATGTTCCTATTGTTCCAACAAGAAGTGCTACAAGAGGTATTATATAAGCCATCACAGCTGCTTTTAATACATTCATGTTATCCATACTTACTTCTACATGGTCACCAACCTTCGCACCAATTGTATTGTCTACCTCTACTAATATCTCTTTTGACTCTGATGAGTCAGCAGTAGCACATTTTCCACAAGCAGCACAAGCTGAGTGTCTTTGCATTTTTAATTTTGCAGTTCTATCATCAACAATCTCCATAATAAATCCTTGTTGATTCATACCTAATCGCCCCCTTATTTTGTAAATTTATTTATGGTATCCATAAGTTCTTTTATCATCTCTTCAGTTTTTTCACTATCATCATGTTTGATACTTTCTGCTACACATCCTTTTATATGATTTTCCAAAATAATTGTACCCACTCTATTTATAGCAGACCTTATAGCAGATATTTGAACTAATATATCAACACAATAACGCTCCTCTTCTACCATCTTTTGTATCCCTTTAACTTGACCCTCTATTCTTTTTAATCTTTTTATAAGAGCTTCTCGCTCATTGTTTGGTGCTAATTTTCTTTCTTCCATAAACTCACCTCATACTCTTATGATGTTCTATACAATTATGATTTACTTACCAATTTGCTTAAAATATAATACAGTTATTACTATTATAAATGCTAAAATTGATATTGCTATAGACCTGCTCTGATGCTTAGTTTGCTCCATACTTAATTTACCATTCATCTTAAACCCTGCTAATGGAAATAAAAATATAACTAATGCGTCAATTCCAAGTACAATTTGGGCTGCAATAGTCCATTTGCTCAAAAAGCAAAATATTCCACCTACACCTAAAAGAACCTCCAATATATTTATAAACTTATAAGTAGGTTTTTTTATTATATATTCTTCAATTTTTTCCTTACATTCTGTACGGCATGGATATATATTGGTATTGTCATCGTATTTTATAGCCAATTTATTATTTGGTGACTTTATATCCCTATTACAGTAAAGACATTTTTTCATTTTATGTTCTCCTCATAGTATTTCTCTTAAGAAATTTTATCTAAATTATTATATGTTTCAATACTATTATACCAAATAGATACAAAAAACAAAAATAAAAGGACTCATTTTAGCTATTTCTTTTATATTACTACTTAATTTATAATAATAATTAGATAAAATTATTTATATTTAAATTATCTCATCATATTAATATGCAATTTTGGTATTAAGCATCGGATTTTAAGTATTTATATATTAATAATATCTACAATAATAACTTCTAAAGTTAGGTTATCAAAATATAAATCATTATTAAAATCTACATTTCATAACAATAAAGAGACTGTCATTAATATTAAGACAGTCTCTTTATTGTTTATTATCTATAAGTTTAGATAACTGGTGTATCAGATAGGTAATCATTACTTACATAACCATATCCACTATTGTATTTTATTTTTACCCATCCAGTAGCAAACATTTCTACAGTTTCTACCTTACTTCCATATGGAAGTTGTCCTATTTTTTCATCTTCCGTACTTGGTCCTTTTCTAACATTTAGACCATCTTTTTCTTTTACATATTTTATCTTAACATTCTCACTGCTGTTATTAGGTTTATTACTTGTTAGATAAGATCCACTGACATATCCAATATCGTCATTGTATTTTATCTTAACCCATCCCGTTTTTAGTACTTCTAAAACTTCTACTTCATCACCATTGTTTAGATAACCCACTACAGAAGCTTCTATTGTAGCATCACTTCTTACATTTACTTTATCTGTATTAGCTACATACATTACTTTCTTACCAGTACTACTCCCTTGTAAATCTTTTAGTTCTGCAAATGCATTTTCATTTCCACCACTACCAACTTGAGTTATAGCAGTCGCCTTTTTATTTGTAAATATACTCTTTTGAGTTGCACTCAATTTATCTCCTACTATAAGTACTGGAGAATTTTCTTTTGATGCCAATACACCTACTGCTAGAGCATCTATAAGTTGATTTTGTTTTTTCATTCCATCTTTAGCTACAAATACATTATCTAAGTCATTTGATGTATAAAATTTTTCTATTACCTTTCCATTTGTTTCATTTCTATCTGCTCCACCTATTCTTTCTGAATTTGGTAGACTTTGTTTTATTTTATCTGATACAGCATTAGTAGAGCCTATTATGTATGACTTACTTATATTTTTAGAAGCTATAAAATCCTTAAAACTAGACACTCCAGATGCATCAGAAACCGGAAGTATAACCATACCATTAGTAGCAGCTACAGAAGCTATACTAACTGCATCTGCAAGACCTGTATATCCATTTATCACAGCTATTTCTGATATGTCTTTTAAACCTTCTATCTTTTTAGCTATGTTTAAAGCTGTCTGATGTCTGTCACTACCACCAATTCTATCAACTGTTAAGTTATTAGATTCTAGTTGTTTTTCTACATTATCTGATACAGAACCAGATAGTCCAATTATATAGACTTTTTTAACACCTAATCTTTCTAATTCTTTCTTTGTTTGTAAATTTAAATTATTTTTTTCTGTAAGTAGTATTGGAGCGTTCTTTAATTTAGCAAATGGTGTAACAGATAATGCATCTACAATAGATTCACTATTCACTATTACAGCTTCATTTGCGCTACTCCAACCCTCTTTACTTACTTCAATAGCTGTTTGATATCTATCTTTACCTATTAAAGTATTTTCTGTTGCCGTTCTACCCACTTCATTTGCATATGATATTGATGATAAACTTAAAACTAGAGATAAACACAATACTGATGATATTGATTTTATTGATTTCATATTAACTCCCCCTAAAATTATTATATCTACAATTTTTATTTACTCTAAATATTATATCACAATAATTTAGCCTATATCATCCATTCTAAAACATCAATAAAAGACAACTTTATTCTTCTCCAAAAGTTTGAAACTTATCTAAGCTTCCATATCTATTCATTAAAATATTCCATTCATGTTCATCATAAAACTCACAATTTCCACCACAATAGTGTTTTGCTACTTCAACAACAAATCTTCCTGCACTCTCTAAATCAGAATAATTACTTGCTCCAGTTGCACATCCAGCAACTGTTGTCTCAGTTGTTATAGCAACTCCTACTACAGGTGCTTTTGTAGCTACAGCAGGCTGAAGAATACTATTTATATGGTATAAACCATTTCCATATGGAGTTATATCTTGTATTGACACTGGAAATACGTAAGGAAGTCTTCCTGTAGTAGTCTGCATTATGTCTAATAAATCATTACTTGTTTTTAGAATATACCCTTCTTTTATTGTGGGAGATATAGCAAAACCTCTTGTATTTATAACTCTATTCCCTTTAGTTGTATCTATTGATAATATAGCATCACAGCTTAAATCAACTTCATTTTCATTCATAGTTCTCATATCAATTGGAGAATCCATAAATGGAACTGGTTTATGTTCTTTAGTAGGTGCATCTGGACATATGTGAGTTGAAACTATTACATCTCCATCAATAAAATCTCCCTTATTCTGCATGTCCAATAATTTTGCTCCTACTGCTATTGCTACTAAAGCTCCATCAGCGTCAGAAACCATACCTATCATTTCTGGTCTTGCTCCAATTCCTCCTAGTCTTCCTAAAACACCTAATGTCTTAGCTGTTCCTCCTGATGATTTTCCATTTTTTCCTGGTATTGTAAGCTTTACTAAGTCAGTAGACCCTTTTTCCGTACCTAAAGTTTTTACTAATATATTCTTCCCACCATAGCTTTCCAAATATTTTTTTACACATTCTCCATCTACTTCTGCGCTATCAATAATATCATAAACTTCCAAAACTTGTTTTAACATCATATTTGCTCACCATCCAATTTTATTTCTTTTATTTATAGTTTTTGTTTAAATATTTTTACTTTTATTTTTATAAATATTACAGCATTTTTTATTTTATCTATATTTTTATAAACTTTTTCTTATTATCTTTCATATCTTATTTATTTTTTTATTTTTATAAACTTTTTCCTAAGTATTTGTTTTATTTATAGTTTTATAGGTATTATATTGCTCATTAAATTTAATCAATTTTAATTCTTCAATCAATCAAATTACTACATATCCTAATTAACTCCAATTATTTTTTTATTTAATATATCTTCTATATCTTTTAATAATTCTTCTTGTGTCATTGTTATTGAAAGTTTTAAATTTTCTTTAGAAGTTTTTATTAAAACTATCTCTTGCCCTTCTCTGATTTCTGCTGATGTAACAGGCATGCCTGTGTTTTTATCAAAAGTCATAATTAAGTCTGGAAATGTTGCTATTCTATTATTCTCTTTTTCTATTGTCATATATTCATTCCAAAAAGTTACCT
The DNA here is from genome assembly GCF_020658275.1 of Clostridioides sp. ES-S-0190-01. Taxonomy (NCBI): domain Bacteria; kingdom Bacillati; phylum Bacillota; class Clostridia; order Peptostreptococcales; family Peptostreptococcaceae; genus Clostridioides; species Clostridioides sp. ES-S-0190-01. Next base: position 15,797 of record NZ_JACVWA010000015.1, read on the forward strand.
CATAACCATTTACAATCAATTTACCTACATCAAATCCACCTGTAGTTTCTAACTCTAAAATTTCTATTGTTCCTTCTGAAACTACATCTCCATTCAAAAATTCGACAACGTTGTTTATTGCTTTATCTTTTGATATTTCTAAACCTAAGTAAAACTCTCTACCCAAATCTATTGCATGGCTTATACCTCCTATAGCAGCATTTTCTTTTACAACAGATGCTTTTACAGGATTTCTAGCTACAGCAACTAAACCTTCTGCTGCTACAGCACACTGTCTAACAAGTCCTGCTGTCTTATTTAAAGACCCCTCTACAAATCCCTCTATATGATTATCAAGTTCTGGATTTCCACCAGACACAGCTTGATAAGACTTATATGTTTTATCTCTATGTAATCCAAGGCTCCCCATCAGGCCTGTTGGATGGGCTCTACCATTGCAAGGTGCATCTATTAGTGGTATTTTAAGTACAGAAGACTGAAGCCATCCATTTATTGTTGCACATCCTCCATTTTCATTTGTAATAATACCTTGTATATCTAATCCTAGTTTATCAATAAATATCTTGACTGTATTTATATAATCATCATTATCAGCATACTTGAGTGGTGCTGCTGGAGCTCCTACTGCTGATACATTTAAGACAATTGCATCATCATGTAATTCATCTATACTTATTAGATTTGGAAATCCATGTTGTAAGGCATATTCCCCCATCTCTCTTCCACTTTCCTTTGCACCACCACCTCCTCCACCTAAAATTGTACCTCCTATTAAAGCATATTCTAATATTTCCTTAGTTAATTTCATATTAAATATCTCCTTTATTAGTTAGATTATGTAAATGTATTAGTAAATATTTACATAACTTTATGCCATATTATAGTTTATTATACAAGCTTTGTATTATAATGTATAATATATAATTAATTATCAAATTTATATAATTCAAGTTATATTAAAAGAGGTGTATTTTATATTATGGATTTATTGCATCTTAAGTATTTTCAAACTGTCGCTAGAATGGAACACATAACAAAAGCATCACAAAAACTAAATATAGCACAACCAGCTTTAAGTAAAACCATATCTTCTTTAGAAAAAGAACTTGGGGTTCAGTTGTTTGATAGAAAAGGAAGATATATTGTACTAAATGAATATGGTAGATTATTTCTAAAAAGGGTTGATAGTATTTTAGATTTAGTAGAAATGTCAAAAAAAGAATTACAAGATATTTCCTTAGAAAACTCTGGTGAAGTAAAAATATTAGCTACAGCAGCTGCTAATGTATTACCGCCACTTTTGAGCAACTTTAGAAAACTATATCCTAATATTACCTTTAATGTTTCACATACTCTACCATCGTCTTATAAGAAAAGTGATTTTGATTTGTATATATCTTCTTCATTTACAAAATTAAACTCAGAAAATAATATAACATTAACCTGCGAGGAAATATTATTAGGAGTTTCAATAAACCACTCTCTATCCTTAAAAGATGAGGTTTATCTAAATGAAGTTTCAGATGAAAATTTTATAGTTATAACTAAAGGTGAGAATTACAGAGAAATAATAGATATATTATGTGAATCAGCTAATTTCAAGCCCAAAATAGCCTTTGAATCCGATTCTCCATATACAATCTATGCTCTTATAAAATCACTTCAAGGAGTTGGATTTATATGTGGAAAATCATGGGGCTTATCTCGAGACCCTGAAATTAAACTATTACATATAAAAGATATTGAATTTAAAAGATATTTAAATCTTTCATGGTTTAGTGAGAATTATGCATCTAAAGCAGTCTTATTATTTAAAGACTTTCTTATAAACTATTTCAAAAACCTTTAAACCAAAGCTGGTATTATTAAAGAGGATATATCAAACAGAGTTAATAACTTTATCTTTAGCGTTTGACATATCCTCCTATTTTATTTTTTATCAAAATTGTACCTTAACATATAATGTAAAATTATATATTGTAACTATTTTTTCTGTCTTTTAAGTATGGAATATCGTTCCTATATTTTTCTATTTCATCTAGGTCAATCTCTGCTAATATATATTTTTCTCTATATGTATCTAATTGACTTATTATAGTTCCTCTAGGATTGCATATTTTACTCTTTCCAAACAGTATCAAATTAGGGTCATTACTTACTAAATTTACTCCTACTGTATACACAGTATTTTCTAAAGCTCTTTGAGATACGTTTAAATCCCACATATCTTCATCTTGTATTCTCCATGCAGAAGGTATAAATATTATTTCAGAGCCTTTTAATGTCAATTCTCTAGCCACTTCTGGGAATCCTGCATCATAGCATATCATTACACCAAATTTACCAAAATCAGCATCATATACATCTACTTTTTCCCCTGCTTTAAAGTATACTGCTTCTAATGACCATAGGTGATTTTTACAGTATTCTCCCATCATATTACCTTGTCTATCGAATATAACAGCTGAGTTGAAAACATGTGTAGAGTCCTTTTCTAAAGTTCCATATGGAGATATTAGGTATACATTATTTCTTTTAGCTGCTTCTGACATTGATTTTTCTATGTATTTGTTATGTTCTCTTATTAGGTCTAATGTTTTAATTCCACCTAAATATTCTAAGTTATATCCTGTAGCAAATAATTCTGGCAAACAAATAATATCTGCACCTTGATTTCCCAAATCATCTATCATCTCTACTGCTTTTTCTATATTTTTTTTAACATCTCCAAGTACACTATGCTGTTGAATTATACCTATTTTCACTTTACGACTCATACAATTTCCCCCTTTATTTATCCTTACTTCCAAAACATTTCATTAGTATATAATAAAGAATCATACTTACTACAATTCCATTTATTGGTGGTATTAAGAAACTTATTTTTGAAGTATAATATGATGCTGCAAAACCAATTAACCAACTTATTACTGCAATCCAATTTATTCCTTCTCTGTGTTTATAAGTTCTTCCTTGTATAAAATAATATTCACACCACATAATTCCTGCTATAGCTGGAACTGCTATTCCTAAGAAAGATAAGAACGATTGGAATTTGAATATTATACCAGTAGCTGCTATTGTTGTACCTATTAGACCTGCAACTAAAGTTAATACATTTCTCTTTACATTTGGAAAAATAGTTTTTAGTGCCAATCCACCAGAATAGGCATTTGATACATTGGTTGACCAAGATGCAAGTATTAAAATAACAAATGCTATCCATCCAAATCCTAAATTAGCCAATACTTCTGTTATATCCCAAGTAGGAGCACCCATAGACATTACACCTGCTGCAACTTGCTGGAACAATGAAATAATACCTAATCCTAAAAAACCAATTATCCAAATATCTTTTACTCCCCTTGTATATCTTAATTGGTCAGGTGATATAATCGCACCGACTATGATAAGACCAACAACCATATTTAATCCTTCAACCATGCTCATTGTTGTTTGAGGAGTGTAATTGTAGATAGCTTCAACTCCATAAGTAGAAAAAGCTTTAAAAACTCCCCAAGCCATTAATATTATAAGTGGTGGTATAACTAAGTAATTAAACTTAGCCATTGCCTTAAAACCATACAAAGCGAAAACTACCATTAATAATCCAAGTATAACTGTGACTAGAGTTAAGTTTACACTTGGAAATATTTTTTGTACTGATAATCCCGCAACTCCTGCTTGTACACCAAACCAACCAAAGCTAGTTATTCCAAGCAATAGAGATATTAGATATTTTCCACCTATCTCTCCAAATGCCCCCTTAGCTAATACATATGTATTTAACCCTTCTTTACAACCAATATAACCTTGTATCATAATAATTGCGACTAATATTAAGTTCCCTATAATTGATGTAATAATCATATTGGAAAGAGTCATTCCTAAAATTAAGGTTCCTCCAACCATTAATTCTGATATGGCTATATTAGAGCCAAGCATATTAAATAATGGAGCTAACCATCCAACTCTTTCCTCTTTTGGAACTGGATTTAAAACTAATTCTTCTCTCTCTTGCAAGATTATCCCTCCCTTTCTTTGTAAAAGAATCTTTTCTACTTTTTTCTACTTTTTTTTCACCCTTGATAGTTTTTTTTCTTTCTATAATTATAATTCTACTCTACAAAAAAGTATAATATATAGTTTATTATCAATTTGATATAATTTAAGTTATAGATAGATAAATAGTCTAAAATTATTATTTAAATTTAGACTATTCACACATATTTTAAATTTATTTCAGTTTTATTAGAATTATACTTATTTTATTAAAATTTTATAGTGTATAATTTATTCCCAAATATTTTTTATGAGGCTTATAAATACTTCAATTTTCACCTATTCTAACTTATTTTTAGTGAATTTATTACAACTTTACTAATCAAATTTAGTCTAAATTTTCTGATTATTATTATAAAAATAGTTTTTAAAACAAAATTTACTTAAAAACGAATTCATGATAAAATTTTAAAATACAGTATTTTTATTATATTGAATATGAATACAAAGGAGGATGTGTAAGATTATGGCTAGAAGACCAAAGATAAAGATAACTTTAATGGATAAAAAAGAAAAAGGTGCTTGCCACTATAGGCATAAAATTGGTGATTTATTTGAACTTAGTATTTACTTTTTATTCAAAAGGGGAATCGCCTATTTTTTAGTACGCCTCCCCTTTATATATTTCAATTGTAGAAAAGATTATCAAAAATCATATTCATAATTTTACTTATACTACCCCAATTGCAGCTAATATTATACAAATAATCATAACTGAAATTAATATCGTAGTTGTCTTGACTTTTTTTCCTAATAACCAATACATAATTCCAAATATCATAGCTGGAAGCATACATGGCATTATTTGGTCTAAGTAAGTTTGAATAGGCTCTGCCCATTCTCCACTCCCTACATTAACACTAAGTTTTAGTATTACATTAGAGGCGGTCATCCCTCCAATTACCATAAGTCCTAGCATTGATGCTGCTTCCATAACTTTTGAGACTATATTTGAACCACTTACATCTTTAAAAAATTGAGTTCCATACTTAAATCCTTTATCTAAACATATATAACGAATAATAAAGTGAGGAATATTTATTATTAGAAGGAATAAAATTGGACCCATTATATTCCCCTGAGAAGCTAAAGCTATACCAACTCCAGCTGCTATAAGCTTTAATGTTCCCCAGAAAAATGAATCTCCTATTCCAGAAACTGGACCCATTAAACTTGATTTAACAGCATTTATACTCTTTGCATCAAACTCTTCATTCTTTGCATTTTCTTCTTCCATAGCTCCAGATATACCAACTAAAAGAGTACTTATATGAGGTGTAACTGACATAAATTCAAGATGTCTTTTTAAAGCTTGAGATTTTTTTTCTTTATCATTTTTATATAATCTACGGATTATTGGTGCCATCGTATATGCATATGCTATATTTTGCATACGTTCATAGTTCCAAGATGAATCTAATGTTAAAGACCTTCTAAAACATTTCCAAAAGTCTTTTCTTGTTATTTTGCTATCTGGCGAAATTGTTTCTAATTTCTTAGAATTCGTTGTCATCTACTACTACCTCCTTTTCTCCTAAAAAGTTAACATATATTAAAGCTACTGCTAATCCAAATAATGCAACTCCTGTTACTGTTATTTTTAAATAAGCAACCATTATAAAACCTAATAATAAGAATGCTATCGTTTTCTTATTAAGCATCATTCTAGCTAACATGGCAAAACCTATTGCTGGTATCACGCCTGCTGCAACATCCATACCATGAATTACATATGATGGTATAAATGAAAGTATTTTTTCTATTACTGGAACACCTAATGAGAATCCTGTACCTACTATTATTGCTAGTATTAATTTATTGCCTATACCAAATAATAATTGTATACGTTCTACACCTTCAATGTTACCATCTTCTGCATAACGGTCAGCAAGATGAGCTCCCCATGTAAGTACTACTGTCATTAAGAAGTTGTCTATAAGTAATACTAAAGTTGCTATAGGAACTGCAAGTACAACTGCTGCTGATACATCTTGACCAGTTAATATTACAAATGCTGTAGCAATAATAGAACCAGATACAAAGTCAGGAGGATTACTTGCTCCAACTGGGAATGCACCCATAAATACTAGTTCTAATGTTGACCCTATTACTATACCTGTACGTAAATCTCCTAGTGCTAAACCAACAAGTGGTGCAACAACTATAGGTCTATTATGCATTGTAGAACCTACAAAACAATGCATATATGCAAAGAATGCAATTAGAGTTATTAGAATAACTTGTGTAAATTCCATTTTTATCCCCCTAAAATTATATTAGTTTCATTACATTTGTAGCATCATCATCAGGAACTAATTGTACGAATACATTTACACCTTCTGAATCTAATTCTTTAATCATGTTTATATCATCCTTTGATACATGAACTGCTTTAGATATATTTTCACGATTATCATCTGATTTTGTTCCACCAAGGTTTATTGATTTAATAGATTTAACTTCTTTAGATAGTCTATAAACATCTTCTACAGATTCACAAAGTATCAAAAGATTGTATTTGTCAGTTACACCTGAATTAAGTGCTTTTATAGAATCTGCTATACTTTTCATTACAAGTTTGACATTAGATGGCTTAGCCATTTTAAGCCCTGCCATTCTTAAATCATCCTTTAATAGTTCATCACTTGCTATTAATATACAATCTGTATTTAAAAACTTTGTCCATGTAAATGCTACTTGTCCATGTATAAGTCTGTGGTCTACCCTTACTAATTTAATCATTATAATTCCTCCCTAATTTTTTTTATTTCATCCATAAATGTTTTTACGTGTTCTGCACTAACATCTCCAAAGTCTTGGTAATTATCTTTGAAGTAACTTCCTATTATTGCCATATCCCCTATCTCAAGCTGCTTTTTTGCATTTTCTAATGTAACTCCAGCTGCAATAACTAAAGGGAAATCTCCTACATTTTTGCGGAATAATTCTATTTTTTCCATTGATGTTTCTTGCCCTGTAGCATTTTCTGTAACTGCTATAGCATCACATCTTGTCATTCCTATCTTTAAATCTTCTTCAACAGTATTTTCTGATAAAACTGGTTGATACTTAAAACGTACCCCTCCAATTAAATAAGCTTGACATTTTGAGCGGTGTAATTTGAAAAATTCTTCTAAAGTAGCCTCATCTCTAGGTTTGACATGACCTACTACAGAGTCAACTTGTACATAGCTTGCATTATATCTTGTTGCTAGTTCAAATCCCATAGTATCAACATTTAAGCAATTTACTCCATATGGTATTGACAAATTAGATTTAGATACATATTCAAGTATTCTTTCTAAATCATAGTAATTGCCATAGTAATTTTCTAACATTATTCCATCTACACCATTTGCTTCTAAGATACTAATTTCTTTTTTAGCTCTTTCAAAAATATCATCTGAAGTATCTCCCTTTAGGTGTATCATTGCTATAATTGGCTTTTTGTTTTTAAAAACTGATAATATTCCCTTATTGTCCATAAACTAAAATACCTCTTCTTCTTCATTTATTTGTAATGTTACATTTTGTATTCCCATTCTAGATTCTTTTGCTAACTGTTCTGCATCTTCAGTTGTTAATTTATCAGAAAATCTTGTAAGAAGCTCTAATACCATATTTAAATTCATTCCTGAAAATAGCTTAACATTATGTAACTTAGTTAACCTTAACATAGCAGTACATACACTTGCTCCGTATAAATCAGATAAAATTATATATTCACATTCTTTATCTTCTACTATTGTTTTTTCTAACTCTAAAGCAAAATCTGAAGCGCTTTGTCCAGGATATAAACTGTATGAATTAACGCAATTTGCTAAATCTCCTACTATCATTTTTACTGAATCTAAAAGCCCTTTTGAAAAGTCTCCATGAGACGCTAATATTATTTTTCTCATATTTATTCCTCTCCTAAGTGTAAATTATATTTCTGCTGATACTGCATATTTATACTTATCACTTCTTATAAATTGTTCATTGTAATATAAAACATCATTATTCTCTGTATATACTAATTGTCTTACTTTTAATAATGCCATATTGCTTGCACATTTAAGGTGGTCAGAATATTCTTTGTTTGAGTGTTTTACTTCAAATATATTTTCCACACGATTAGGTAGTGTACTTATATTATTAGATATAACTTCCATTAAAGACTTATCTTCCAGCTCTTCTTTTAATAAAAACATGTAATCTATTCTAAAGTAATCAACTTCAAAAATAACAGGTACTTCATCTATTAATCGAAGTCTTTTAATACATATTATCTTCTCTTCTAGTTCAATATTTAAAGCTTCAGCCACCTGCTTATCAGCTTTTTTTATCAAAATAGAGATTATCTTAGTACTTGGTTTTGCATTAATACGATGACAAGAATTAGTAAAACTATTTCCTGCACATGTTGCTTCTATTCTCTCTGGAATAGTTACATAAGTTCCTTTTCCACGCTTTTTACATAATATATCTTCTTTTACAAGTTCATTAAGCGCATTTCTCACAGTTATACGACTTATATTAAACTCCTTACATAGGTCTACTTCAGATGGAAGTTTATCTCCTGGCTTATATATACCAGCTGCTATTTGTTTTTTTATGTTGTCATATAGTTGTTGGTACAAAGGAATAAATGAATTTACCTCTAAGTCCATTTCTTTTTTTTGCTTTTTTTCATCCATTTTACTCACCCCCTCATGTAGTATTTTTATAACATTATATAACAAGTTCTTTATTACATATTATAACAACTCGAAATCGTTGTCAATTTATTTTTAAATAATTTTTAATTTGGTAATTTTTTAATTTTTTTGTCTAATATAGTATTTTATTGTTTGTAGTATCAGGTAGGAATAGTTTGGATTATTAATCTAACAGAATTCTTTTTTAGAATTGTGTAAATAATAATTAATGTTACTTTTAATTGACAATTATTACTATTAAATAGTACAAAAAAAAGACGTCACCCTATTTTTAGTGCGACAGTCTTTTATATATTATTTCTTATTCATATATTATTCTTTATCTTTTATATCAACTTTTATACTTAATTCATCCAATTGCTCATCATCTGCTACTGTAGGAGCATTTGTCATAGGACAAACAGCATTTTGATTTTTAGGGAATGCAATAACTTCTCTTATATTTTCAGCTCCTGCAAGCAACATAACAAGTCTATCAAGCCCAAAAGCTAGACCAGCATGAGGAGGAGTTCCATATTTGAATGCTTCTAATAAGTAACCAAACTTCTCATTAGCTCTTTCTTCTGTAAACCCAAGTGCCTTAAACATTCTTGATTGAACATCTGAATTTGATATTCTAACACTTCCTCCACCTATTTCATATCCATTTAATACAATGTCATAAGCTTTAGCTCTTAAAGATGCTTTATCTCCATCTTCTAGTTTATCTAAATCTTCATCCATAGGTGATGTAAATGGGTGATGCATTGCTGCAAACTTACCTGTTTCTTCATCTTCTTCAAAAACAGGGAATTCAGTTACCCATAATAAATTATATACATTCTTATCTAATATATTAAGTCTATTTGCCACTTCAAGTCTAACTTGTCCTAAAGCATCAAATACTACTGAGTTTTTATCAGCTACAAATAAAAGTAAATCTCCTGCTTCTGCATTCATTCTTGTAAGTATAGCATTCATTTCATCTTCGCTAAAGAATTTTGCTATTGGAGAAGTTACTCCATCTTGACCTACTTTCATCCAAGCAAGCCCTTTTGCTCTATATGTTTTAGCATGTTCTTCTAATGATGATATTTGTTTTCTAGTAAAATCGTCAGCTTTTCCTTTTACATTTATACCTCTAACGCTTTTTCCTGGTTGTGTAGCATCAGCAAACACCTTAAATCCACAATTACAAACGACATCAGATATATCTGTTAGTTCATAACCAAATCTAGTGTCTGGTTTGTCTGAACCATATCTAGCCATAGCTTCTGCATAAGTCATTTTAGGAAGTGGAAGTGTCAATTCTACATTTAAAACTTCTTTAAATATAACTTCAAGTAATCCTTCAATCATACTCATAACATCTTCTTGTTCAACAAAAGACATTTCACAGTCTATTTGTGTAAATTCTGGTTGTCTATCAGCTCTTAGGTCTTCATCTCTAAAACACTTAACAATTTGGAAATATCTATCCATACCACTTACCATTAATAATTGTTTGTATAATTGTGGTGATTGTGGTAATGCATAAAATTTACCTGGATTAACTCTACTTGGTACAAGATAATCCCTTGCTCCTTCTGGTGTTGGAGCAATTAAAAATGGTGTTTCTATTTCACAAAATCTATTATTTGATAAGTAATTTCTTGTAATATTCATTACTTTATGTCTTAACTTTAAATTTCTTTGCATAGATGATTTTCTCAAGTCTAAGTATCTATATTTTAGTCTTAGTGCTTCTGAAACATCATCATCATCTTTTATATAAATAGGTGGAGTTTCTGATTTATTTAAAAGTCTAAGTTCAGTTGCAAATATCTCTATGTCCCCAGTTGGCATGTTAGGGTTTTTAGACTGTCTTTCGCATACTTTTCCTTTTACTGCTATTACAAACTCAGCACCTAATTTTTCAGCTTTTTCAAAAGCTTCTTTATCTACATCTGTATCAAAAACTATTTGGCATAATCCACTTGTATCTCTTAAATCAACAAATACAAGTCCTCCTAAGTTTCTTTTTTTCTGTACCCATCCCATAAGTACAACTTCTTCATTTATGTTTTTTTCTCTCAACTCTCCACAGTAGTGAGTTCTCTTTAAACCCTTTAAAGTTTCCAAGATACTACCTCCATTTTATTTAATTTTAATGCTATATATTTATCTAATACACAAAACATCATACTTTCTTATTTTACAGCTTTTGCTTTAATTCTTCAACTAATGTACTTAATTTTACAGTAGTTTGCTCTGATGTTTTCATATTTTTTAATGTTGCAGTGTCATTTTTTAGCTCGTCATCACCAATTACTATTGTAAATTTTGAATTTATTTTATCTGAATACTTAAATTGTGCTTTTACACTTCTTTCTATATGGTCTTTATCCGCACTTATATGATTTTGTCTTAAATCTTTCAACAATTTAAAGCTTCTTGTATTTGCTTCTTCACCTATAGTTACTATAAATATGTCTGTAGATTGAGGGTTTTCTATTTCAATTCCATTACCTTCAAGTGTAAGTAAAAGTCTTTCAATCCCTAGTCCAAATCCAATTCCACTTATACCTTTTGGACCACCTAGTTGTTCAACAAGACCATCATATCTGCCTCCACCACATACAGTACTTTGAGCACCTATATCATTAGATATAATTTCAAAAGCAGTTTTTCTATAGTAATCTAACCCTCTAACTATTGTTTTATCAATTACAAAGTTTATATTCATTTCCTTTAAGTATTCTTGAAGTTTATCAAAGTGAACTTTACAATCATCACACAAATGGTCTGCAATAAATGGTATATCTTTGATATTTTCTTTACATGTAGGGTTTTTACAGTCTATAACCCTCATTGGATTTTTTTCTCTTCTCTCATTACAAGTTTCACATAATATATCTGCTTTTGAATCAAGATATTCTTTTAATAAAGCATTGTACTCTTTTCTACAAACTGGACAACCCACTGAATTTATACTCACTACCAAATCATTTAATCCAACTTCATTAAAAAATTGAACAGCTAGTGCTATTATTTCAGCATCCATTGAAGGAGTATCACTTCCAAGTGCTTCTATACCAAATTGATGAAATTGTCTCTGTCTACCAGCTTGTGGTCTTTCGTATCTAAAACAAGGTGTAACATAAAATAATTTTGTTGGTTGAGTATCTGCATATAATTTATTCTCTATAAATGCTCTTACTACACCAGCTGTACCTTCTGGCTTTAGAGTAATTTCTCTATCCCCTTTATCTTTAAAAGAATACATTTCTTTTTGAACTATATCTGTAGTATCTCCAACACTTCTCTTAAAAAGTTCTGTATGTTCAAATATAGGAGTTACCATTTCCTCATACCCATATAAAGCACATATTTCTCTAAATTTATTTTCTACATAACGCCATTTATAAGCCTCTTTTGGAGTTATGTCTTTAGTTCCTCTAGGAGCTTTAGTCAACATTTTTATATACCTCTTCTTTCTTCCTTTTTATCATTTCATCTACTCTATCAATGTATTGTTCAACATTCTTTACATTTTCTACTCTTTCAATTCTATCTTCATCTACATAGACAAATTTTGATATAGCACCTGCACCCAAGGCATAGTTGCTTTGTTTTTCCTCCATAATTTGTATATTGTAAATACACTCATATCCTTCTTTAGCATAACCTATATTTTCTAAGTTACCTAGCATATGTTTTTGTCTGTACATATAATATGGATTAAGTCCCATATCCTTGGCATATTTCATTGATAAATCTATCATTTTTATCATTTCTTCATACTGAGTTAAATGTTCTTTGTACTTATCCATATTTATATTTAGGTTAGAAGCTCTTTTTATAGCTAATGTATGAACTGTAAGACTTTCAGGAGAAAGCTTTTTTATTTCCTCTAATGTATTTCTTACCATGTCTAAGTCTTCATCTATAAGACCTAAAATTATATCCATATTTATATTGTCAAATCCCATATTTCGAGCCATATTAAAACATTCTACTAAATCAGAAACTTTATGTTCTCTTCCAATTTTAACTAAAGTATCATCATTCATAGTTTGAGGATTTATACTAATTCTACTTACATTGTGTTTTTTTAATACACTTAATTTTTCTTTGGTAATAGTATCTGGTCTACCTGCTTCTACCGTAAATTCTTTAATTTTGCTTAAGTCCAATTCTCTAAAGAGAGCATTTATAAGTAAATCCAATTCTTCCTCATCCAATGTAGTAGGAGTTCCACCACCGATATATAGAGTTTCAATTTCTTTATTAGTATCCTCAATAACTTTGGCAAACCCTTTAATTTCTTCAATCAATTTATAGACATATTCTCTTTTTAAATGGCCAAATTGCTTTAACGAGTTTGAAGGAAATGAACAGTATACACATCTAGTTGGGCAGAATGGAATACTTACATAAAGAGAAATTTTATTTTTGTCTATCGGATACATAAATAAGCGTTCTCTTTTAGCTATTTCAAGAGCTAAATCTATTTTCTCATCCATTATAAAATAGTTCTCTTTTAGAATAGTTCTTATACTATCATCATCTAGTTTTTCATCCATCAGATTGTGGACAATTTTGACTGGTCTGATACCAGTCAAAATGCCCCATGGAACATAAGAATTAAATATTTGTTTAAGTACTATAAACATACTTTTTTTAATACTTTCTTTGCATAATTTTCTAATCTTTCTCTTACTTTCACTGTCTAGTCTATCTAAAAACTCTTCAATCGTATTATTATTACAAAATCCATTTAAAAACTCCGTATTTATATCTTTGATATTTTGTATTGATTCATACTTTAAGTTACCACCTTCATAATATTCAGTAATTGAAAGTAAAGTATCATTTTCACAAATCAATCTATTTATTAAATATCTTGACTCTATACTATTGCTACAATCAGCAAAGTCATTAAATTTAAATTCACTAGTAAACAATTTTATAAGTTCTGCTACTTCATACTTATAATCATGTCCTTTTAAAAAAACATCCAACATCAACTTAACTCCTTCTATTTAAACACTAGAAGAACCCCATCACTGATACATTTATTAAATATTTGATACTATTTTTAAATATTAATATAAAATTACATGTAAGGATTTGTCTTCTTTTCAACACCTAAAGTACTAGTTGGCCCATGACCAGGATATACTCTAACAGCATCTTCATATTTACATAATTTTTTAAGTGATTTCTCCATTTGGTGGAAATCTCCACTATATAAATCAGTTCTACCAATACTTCCAGCAAACAAAGTATCTCCTGTGAACATGTCATCTTCAACTCTTATACACATACATCCTTGTGTATGACCTGGTGTATGCAAGAAAGTCATTTTTAATTCACCAAGTTCCATTTTATCTTTATCATTTACATATATATCTGCATCAAATTCTTGTGCGCCACATCTCATTGTGTAACTTAAGTTTTTATTTTTATCATTTAATAATTCTTTTTCATCAGTATGTGCAACTACCTTAGCACCAGTCTTATCTTTAATATCTTTAACATACCCTATATGGTCACCATGTCCATGAGTAAGAATTATATATTCAACATTCAATCCATTTTCTTTGACAAAGCTTAATGTATCTACTAAACTTCCTCCTGGGTCTATAACTGCACATTTTTTAGTTTTTTCATCACCTAACACATAAGTGTTTACTCCAAAATAACTGTCTACAAATTTTTTTATAACCATTAAAGTTTTCCCCCTTAAAAAGATTTACTTGAGTCTAATAGTATTGTTACTGGTCCATCATTAGTTAATTCTACCATCATATGAGCTGCAAATTGACCTGTACCTACTGTTACACCTTTATCTTTGGCTTTTTTTACAAATTCTTCATACAAATCATTTGCAAGTTCTGGTCTAGCTGCGTTACTAAATCCAGGTCTTCTTCCTTTTCTACAGTCTCCATATAAAGTAAATTGAGATACTACTAAAAGTTCTCCACCTATGTCCATTAGAGATAAATTCATCTTATCATTTTCATCTTCAAAAATTCTTAGGTTTAATATTTTATCAATCATGTAGTCTACATCACTTGATTTATCATCATGAGTCACTCCCAACAGTACTAGCAACCCCTTATTTACTTGACCTATAATGTTTTCATCTACTGTAACTTTAGATGAAGATACTCTTTGTACTACTGCTCTCATATTTTCCTCCCTATTATTTTAACTCTAATTTGTCATTCTATAAATACTTTCTACACCAGGAATTGCTTTTAATTTTTTCATTAGAATTTTCAATTCCTCAGTGTCATTAACTTCTACAAGTAGATTTATACTTACAATACTATCTTTTCCTTTTCTTGCATTTATTCCATTTAAGCTAAGTTTATCCATTGCAACAATATGAGTTATTTCATTAACAATTCCTCTTCTGTCGACAGCCTTTATTTGAATCTCTGCTTCAAACTTGCCTTTACCTGCTGAACTCCATGACACTTCCACTAATCTATTTTGGAAGAAGTCTCCATTGTTATTTGCATTTGGACAATCTGCTCTGTGTATAGCTACACCTCTACCTTTAGTGATATATCCTACAATCTCATCTCCTGGAAGTGGATTACAACATTTAGCAAACCTTACTAAGATATTATCAAGTCCTTTTACTATAATACCTTGTGATGAATTTTTCTTTCTCTTTTTGCTGTATTCTGTTTCGCTCATATTGTGTTTATTTAAATCTTCTTCTTGCATCTGTTGTTCTTTTTTTACTTTTTTAATTTCTTTTAAATACAAATCTTTTACTTTAGATACAACTTGAGATGACATTATACCACCATAACCTACAGTGGCAACTAAGTCTTCAACACTTGGCTGATTAAACTTCTTGGCAACTAATGCCATGTATTTTTCAACAAGAGGGTCTTTCTGTGGTATATCATGTTTCTTAAACTCTCTTTCTAATATGGTATTCCCGCGGTCAACATTTTCTTCTCTTCTTTCTTTCTTGAAAAATTGTCTAATTCTACTTTTTGCATTTGGTGTTTTTACTATGTTAAGCCAGTCTCTACTTGGACCATTAGAATTAGATGATGTAAGTACTTCAACAATATTACCATTTTGAAGCTTATAATCAATAGGTACTATTCTTCCATCAATTTTTGCTCCAACACATTTATTTCCTACATTTGTATGGACTCTATAGGCAAAATCTATTGGAGTTGATTCTGCTGGTAATTCAATTACATCTCCTCGTGGAGTAAATACATAAACCTGACTATTAAATACATCTTCTTTAAGTGCATCCATAAATTCTTGTGGGTCTTTTAAATCTTTTTCCCACTCCATCATTTGTCTTAACCACTGAAGTTTCTCTTCAACTTTTACTTCTTTGCCAGAAATACCTTCTTTGTATTTCCAGTGTGCTGCAATACCATTTTCTGCTATATTATGCATTTCATGAGTCCTTATTTGTATCTCTAAAGGCTCTCCATCAGGCCCTACAACAGTAGTGTGTAATGATTGGTACATATTTGGCTTTGGCATTGCTATATAGTCTTTAAATCTGCCTGGAATAGGTCTCCATAATGTATGAACTATACCAAGTACAGCATAACAGTCTTTTACATTATCTACCAGTATTCTTACAGCCGTTAAATCAAAAATTTCTTCAAAAGTCTTGTGTTTTTTCTGCATCTTTCTATAAATACTGTAAAAATGCTTTGGTCTACCATATACATCACATGGTATACTTAAATCTTTAAACTTATCTTTAAGAAGCTCAACAATCCCTTGTATATAGTCTTCTCTTTGACTTCTCTTCATTGACACTCTATCAACTAATTCATAGTACCCTTCTGGGTCCATAAACCTTAATGCTCTGTCTTCTAGTTCCCACTTTATCTTAGATATACCTAATCTGTGGGCTATACCTCCATAAATCTCTAAAGTTTCTTTTGCTTTATACTTTGCTTTTTCTGGAGGCATGTATTTTAACGTTCTCATATTATGCAATCTATCAGCAAGCTTTATAAGTATAACCCTTATATCTTTTGCCATTGCTAGAAACATTTTTCTTAAATTTTCAGATTGAGTTTCTTCTTTTGAACGATATTTTATCTGACCAAGTTTTGTTACTCCATCAACTAAATCCGCTACTTCTTTTCCAAATTCTTTTGTTATGTCTTCATAGGTATATTCTGTATCTTCTACAACATCGTGAAGCAAACCTGCTGTTATAGTTTCAATATCTAATTCCATCTCTATTAAAATATTTGCCACTGCCAATGGATGAATAAAGTATGGTTCCCCAGATTTTCTATATTGTCCATCATGCGCTTTTTTTGCAAGATTGTAGGCTTTTTCAACCTTTTCAAAATTTGCATTAGGTGCATAAACTTTTATCTTTTCAATTATTTCTTGTAATTCTTTATCATGCATATAACCACCTATTTTGTATAAAATTTTAATATATATGAAAATAGTTGGTGCTATACCAACTATTGTAAAAGTACTAGTATTTTATAAGAGAATTAACATCATAGTTAGATAACTTTTCTCTCCCATTTAAGAATTCTAGCTCAATTAAAAATTGCATAGAAACTACTTCTCCACCTAATTTTTCTACAAGCTTAGCAGCAGCTTCCATAGTTCCACCAGTAGCCAATAAATCGTCTACTATTGCCACTTTTTGACCTTTTTTAATTGCATCTTTATGTATTTCTAAAGTATCCGTACCATACTCTAATCCATACTCATAACTCTCAACTTCTCCTGGTAACTTTCCAGGTTTTCTAATTGGAACAAATCCTACTCCTAGTGCATATGCTACAGGTGTACCCATCAAAAATCCTCTTGCTTCTGGACCTACTACTAAATCCACACCCTTGCTTTTCAATTCTTCAGCCATAGAATCTACTGCATATTTAAATGCCTCGCCGTCTTTAAATAGAGTTGTAACATCTTTAAAATCTATACCTGGCTTTGGGAAATCATCAATATTCCTTATAAAGTTTTTTAAATCCATGGGAAACGCCTCCTAATAACTGCTATTGTATTGTTTTTCTAATTTTTTTAGATTATTGAGTATTAAACTCTCATTTAAGTCTAATTTTTTCTGTGGTTTTGGCAATATTCTTATGAGTACAGAATTTTTTTCATAATTTAAATTAAAGTCAAGTAAATTTAATTCTCTAAACACATTCAATATCGTAAAAAACTTTAATGGAATTACATTAAAAGTTCCCTTTATATTTACCATATCCAAATCAATTTCTTTTTTTATAAGTGCTTGTTTATAAATTGTTATAAATTCATCTCTTGATGGAACTATATTACTAACTACATTCTTTAAATATAATAGGTCTGTTTTATTATAATATTTTATAATTTCACTTTCTTCTCTTTTATTCTCATATATATACGAATATTCGCCTTTATTGTATAAATAATCATAAAGAATAATATTATTATATCTTTTTAAGTCTATTTTATCAATATTAGGAGAAAATATAAGCTCTAATTTATCAGTATTTTTGTTAATATCTTCAATAATATTGTAATTTATGTTAAAATCCAAATCTATAAGTGATACATCTGATATTGCTCTATAGAATCCATTTATAGAATTAGATATTATCAATGTCTCTTTTTCAAAATAATCAAATATATTTATATCTGTATTTCCATCAAATAATTCAAAACCAGACTCAGATATATTATACAAGCTTTGTGAATCTTTTGGTATTATTTTTGACATTAATTTTAGCGAAAGTTTGTCATTACTTGCACTTTTAGGTCGAGCTAATCTAATATCTTTAAGTAGAAACTGCACTTTCCTATTTCCCATATAGTTGTTCTCATCTAGTTGGAACAATACATCTACTTTATCTCCTACTTTGAATAATGATTTTAAATGACTCATGTTAAATCCTATACATTCATAGCACTTTTCATTTTCTATGCTTAATTTCAAATGTTGTTGATTTTTACCTATGATTTTTAAGTCTTTTAGAATATAGTTCCTAACTATAAATCTAGGATTAGGATTATTTAATCCAAATGGTTCTAACTTATGTAATTCCTCCACAAGATTTAAACTTATTACATTTTCTTGTAGTTCAAATTCAACATTTACATTTTCTATCATATCATCTTCAGTCAAATTATAATCTGCAAACTTATTTATTTCATTAGCCAAAGCTTCCACATTTTCTGAATTTAAAGACAATCCAGCTGCTTGCTCATGTCCACCAAACCTAGTCATTAAGTCTTTGCACTTTACAAGAGCCTCAAATATATTAAATCCTTTTATTGACCTTGCTGAGCCAGTAGCTTCTCCACCTTCTACACCTAAAAGAATCGTTGGTTTATAGTATTTTTCAGTCAACTTAGATGCTACAATTCCTATTATCCCATGTTGCCAACCTTCTTTAGCTAAAACCAATACTTTATCTTCATTATATCTACTATTGGACTTTAATATTTCCTCAGCTTCATGATACATCTGAGCCTCAATCATCTGTCTTTCATTATTTTTTTCTTCCAATATATTAGCTATTTCAACAGCTTCATCTTTAGATTGAGTAGTAAATAACTCAACACCCAAATAAGAATATCCTAAACGTCCTGATGCATTTATTCTAGGCCCAATTGCAAAGCCTATATGAGAAGAACCTATTTTTTCACTTTCTACACCACAAACTTTTATAAGCTCTCTTAATCCAATATTTTTGCCTTCTTTCATTAATTTTAAACCATTTTTTACAATTATTCTATTTTCATCCACAAGTGGAACAATATCACAAATAGTTGCCAATGTTACTATTTCTAAATAATCATACATGCTAGTCTTAAAATCTTCTTTTGGAGTAAGTGCTTGTATCATTTTAAATGCTACACCACATCCACATAATGCATCAAATGGATAGTTACAATCTTCTTGCTTTGGATTTATTACTGCAAAAGCTGAGGGAATTTCATTTTGGCATTCATGATGGTCTGTTATTATAACATCTATACCCAAATTATTTGCTAGGTTAACCTCAGATACTGATGTAATTCCACAATCAACACTTATAATCAAGTCACATCCCCTAGAGCTTATAAGCTTTATAGCCTCTTCATTTATACCATAGCCTTCTTCTAGTCTATTTGGAATATAGTAATCCACATGATATCCTATACTATTAAAATATAAGCATAAAATAGAAGTAGAAGATACACCATCAACATCATAATCTCCATAAATCCAAATTTTTTCTTTTTTATCAATAGCTGACTTTATTCTATCTACAGCCTTTTGCATATCTTTCATTAATAAAGGGTCTCTTAAATAGTCTAAAGATGGATTCATGAATATTTCTGAATCTTTTTCAGTATATATACCTCTATTTTTTAAAATTTGGCAGATTTCCGGGGAAATATTAAGTTTTTTGCTAAATTCACTTTCCTCTATCTTCCCTTTATATTTCAGTGTCCATTTTTTCAAATTTAATTCCCCCTAATCTTTTTTGTATTTTGACCTAATACTTCTTATAACTAAGCATAGCCCTATTATAAAAGAAATAAAGAACCCTGCTATAGCAGTAAATTTTATCCATATATTATTTTCTATATTTGGTGATGCAATTATAAGTGAAGAACCTACTATGATGGATGCTAATACTAAACTTAATGACATTTGAGAAGTTAATTCTGTTATACAAATTTCTAATTTTGTCATTTTAACATCTTCAATTTGCATTTTTATATTATTTCTTTCTACATTTCTTAAGATTGCTTTTAACTGTTTTGGAATAGTTTTTACGTCAAGCAATATCTCTTCCACATTTTGTCTTGAATTTAAAACTACATTCTTAGGATTGAATTTACTTTTATAATGATGCTTCATAAACTCTTTTCCCATAGAGCCAAGAGAAAAATCTGTATTCAAGGTTCTACTTGTACCCTCTAATGTTATAATAGTCTTTGCAAGTGTTACAAACTGTGCAGGCATAATTATCTTATACTGTCTAAAAAATCTAAACAATTCATTTAATATATCTGTCACATTTATCTTTTCTATAGAGATATCATAGTAGTAATGTATTAGATACAGTAAATCCTGTCTAAGACCTTTAACATCAGCTTCTCCATTTAATGCATCCATTTCTATTAATAAGTAAATTATTTTATCAACATTTTTTTCTACACCTGCTAATGCAATTTCATTTAATTGGTTCAAAGTTCTATTATCAATAATTCCAATCATTCCAAAGTCTATATATGCTATCTTGTTTCTGCCAACTATAAATATATTACCTGGATGTGGGTCTGCATGAAAAAAACCATGTGACAATACCTGTATAAAAAAAGACCTAACACCTATTTCGACAATAGTTTTTGTATTGTAGCCTAATTTTCTTATTTTTTCTACATCACTTAACTTTGTGCCATTAACTTTCTCCATTACTAAAATTCTCTTACTGTTATATTCTGAATATACTTTTGGTATATATACTTCATCACTATTTTTAAATATCCTAGAAAATTTAGTTGCATTTATAGATTCAAAATTGTAGTCAAGTTCTCTCATTAATTGAGTTTGAAATTCTTCTATCATTTGCTCTAAATCTAAATTAAAATCTTTTTTTAAGTCTTTTAATGTATGTGCAATAGTTCTAAGAATCTCCAAGTCAGATTTTATTATCTTCTCTATATTTGGCCTTTGAATTTTTACAATCACTTCTTCTCCTGTTTTAAGTATTCCTTCATAAACTTGACCAATTGAAGCTGCTGCTATTGGTTCTTCTTTAAATTCTGAGAATACTTCTTCTATGCTTAAGCCTACTTCTTCTTTAAATATTTCAATGGCTATATTTGAATCAAATTTTTCTACATCATCTCTAAGCTTTGATATTTCATCAATTATATCTTGGTCTAACAAGTCTTTTCTTGTACTCAATATTTGACCTATTTTTACATATGTAGGTCCTAGTTCTTCTAAGACTCTTTTCATTCTCTCACCAGTTGTCATATTTTTTATTTCTTCTGGTGGGTCAAATAGTGGTATTTTATATGCTATGCCCTCTATATTTAATCTTTCTACAATAAAACTAAAACCATACTTTATCAAAATATATCCAATTTCTCTATATCTCTTTAAATTCCTATAACTTATTCTCAAATTTTTTCACTCCTAGAATAGGTATACCCAAAAACTTACACCTTAATTTATCTCTGTCTACGACATTATTTTACTAATTGATACTCTAATATCTTATATCCTCTTTAATATTTAATTTTATCACATATACTAGTAATTTTATTAAATTTCTTTAACTCAGTTAATTTTTATTTTTGACATTTCATACCTATTCTAAACAACTGCTTTCTCAAAATTAAAATACCAACTAACCTAATAAAATAAATTAGTGGTTGCCTCAAAACAAATTTAAGCATGTTTTGAAACAACCACTCTTTAATTGTTATTTTTGATTTTGTGCTGCTTCTAAATACCATTGATATGACTCATCAATATATTTTTTATCTTCTTCAGTAAGTTCTCTAACTACTTTTCCGGGAGAGCCCATTATTAAAACTCCTGGTGGGAACTTTTTATTGGATGTAATTAATGTACCTGCTCCAATTAAAGTGTATTCTCCTATTTCAGCATTATCTAGTATTATTGAACCCATTCCAATTAAAACATTGTCACTAATTTTGCAACCGTGAACTATTGACCTATGCCCTACTGTTACATTATTCCCAATTACAGTATTTTCATCTCCATGTACTATTGAACAGTCTTGTATATTAGTATTTTCTCCAATAGTTATTGGTCCTTCATCTCCTCTAACTACTGCATTGTACCATACACTTGAATCTTTACCGATTTTAACATTTCCAATTATATCTGCTGATTTTGCTACAAAGACACTTTCATCAATTAAAGGTTTATCTTCTAAATACTCTCTAATCATATATAAACAACTCCTTTAAGATATAAATTTAATTATTTGCTCCTTCTAACATTAATTTTGCTTGTATCATAATAGAACATTCTGTACGCTTTCTTTGCATTTCACAGCCCAACTCATATGGTTTTGATATATCATTGTTGAAGTTTATTGCATTTGCATGACATCCACCTGAACAATAGAACTTATTCCAACATTTTTTACACTCTTCCTTAGTATATACATGAGCTTCTCTAAATGTATTTTTTAACTTTTCTGGAAGTACAATTTCTTTATCCAATATATTTGCCATTTTAAATTCTTCATTTCCAACAAATTGATGACATGGGTATATGTCTCCACTTGGTGTTACAGAAAGATACTCATTTCCAGCACCACATCCAGTTATTCTCTTTATTACGCATGGTCCTTGATTTAAATCTATCATAAAATGGAAAAATTTAAATCCATCTCCTTGTAACTGTCTATCTGCATACTCCACCGCAAATTTTTCATATTCATCAAATATTTTTGGTAAATCTTCCTCTCTAAGTGCATATGGATTACTTTCATCTCCAACAACTGGCTCTACAGATGTTAATTTAAACCCTAAATCTGCAAAATGCATAACATCTTTAGAAAAATCTAAGTTATCTCTTGTGAATGTACCTCTTATATAGTAATACTTATCTTTTGCTCTTCCTTCTACAAGTTTTTTAAATCTTGGCAATGTAATATCATAACTACCTTTGTCATTTAAAGTTGGTCTCATATTATCATTGACTTCTTTTCTTCCATCTAAACTTAAAACTACATTATGCATATTTTCATTTATATAATCTATAATTTCATCATTTAACAGCACACCATTTGTAGTTATTGTAAATCTTATATTTTTATTATAATCCTTTTCAATACTTTTTCCATATTCAACTAATTGCTTTACAACTTCAAAGTTCATTAGAGGCTCTCCACCAAAGAAATCTATCTCTAAGTTTTTTCTACTTCCAGAATTGGCAATCAAATAATCTATTGCTGCTTTACCGACTTCAAAACTCATAAGTTCTTTTTCTCCACCAAAATCCCCTTGAGCTGCAAAGCAATACTTACATTTCAAATTACAATCATGTGCTACATTTAAACATAATGCTTTTACTACAGGCTCTCTATGTACAAAGCTTGGATGATATTGATATGTATCTTCTGTATATAAAAGACCTTCTTTTTCTAAATTTAATATTTCTTCATATGCTTCATTTATTTTTTCTTCTTGATATTTAGATTTTAATATATCTAGTACTTCTTCTTTACTTTTTTCTTTATAAAAATCTAATAAATCGTATGCAACATCATCTAATACATGAACAGCTCCTCCATTCACATCTAAAACGATATTATATCCATTCATAGAAAATTTATGTATTATACTCATAACCTACCTCCTAAACTACTATCTATACTAAAGTTTTTTACTGTTTTAATTAAACTTTACCCTTCATTATATCATACAGTTTGCTTAAAATACATACAATACAAAAATGACTTACTACTCGTAAGTCATTTCAATGGATACACTATATCCCCCTAAATTAGCACACTTATACATTACAAAATAAAGTATATTATGTACTCATAAAATAAAATTTTTGTATCTAATTACTTATTTTATATTTATTAAAAGTATAATAAGTTCTTTTTATAATAATTCTATATAAATAATTTGCTTATTTTGTATTTATTAAACCATAATATTTCTTATAATTATTTCATATAAATAATTGCTTGTTTTTAATTTATCTTTTTTAAATTCTTAATTTCTTTTGGTACCTTGGGTTGATGTATAATCCATGGACAAGTGCTATTTGCTGACAAAATTGCAGTACTCAGTGCTAATGAACTAGCACACTTCATAATTTTCACAATAAACTTTTTCATAATTTAATTCTCCCTCGTACACATTTTACTTATATTCTTTTTAGATTTTAATTTACCTAATACTAGCATTATACAAATCCAAAACATTGCAAAAGCACTATATATAAAGTAATCCATAAATACATTTGATGAAAAACTTGAAACTGTCATTAACAAGACTACTGTAGACATAGATATAGCAATTTTTTTATAAGTTAACTTTTCTATCTCACTTATAGGATTACTTTTATGCTCTACTGGACACATGATGCAAATTCCAATCCAACTAATACTAGCAATAATCATAATAATATTTTTAAATAAATATACATTTAGATTTTCTATAATAAATATTGTAGATAAGATTATAAAAATAAAGGTTAATAGACATCTAAAATAGTTATTTGCATGATACCCTCCAGAAAATTGTCTTATTGGACAGTAACATATTAAAAAAAATAATATATATGTAAATTTCCCAAATAAAAAACCTAAGAGTAGTATGGTCGTTATATTAACTATAAAAGCAATTAATATTTCAAATCCATAAGAATACACCCTAGATTCATGGTTATCTATCATGTTGTTATAAATTAAAACAGATGTCATTTTATCAGCATATCTCTTAAACATTATTACCTCCAGAAAAAAATTTTACATATATAGAATAGCGTCTTTTTTGAGAAAATTCAATATATTTTTCAAAACTAGTTATTGAAATTGTAAAACTGGTCAAAAAAAGACCTATATAATCATTTTGTTATTTTTTATATAATAAAAAAGTTATAATAAAAGAGTTTTATTAAGCTTTATATGCATAAAAGCACATAACTTATAGCATATAAGTTATGTGCTTTTATTTTTATTATAAATCCTTAATTTTATATTTATTTTTATGATATACCTTAGTTTTGCTTTTATTTTCGTAATATATATGTTTAACTTTGTTTTTGCTTTACATATTGAAGTGCTTTTCTATTCTGTTTTACTGCCTCTAAACAAACTTTTTCTGTTTGATTTTCTACATATTCCAAAGCTCTATAATTCTGTTTTACTGCTTCTAAACATATCTTTTCTGTTTGATTTTTAACATATTTTATCATTCTATAATCTTGTCTTACTGCCCTTAAACAAATATCCTCTGTTTGTTCTTTTACATATTTAAGTGCCTCAAAACTTTGATTTACTGCTTCCAAACAAACCTTTTCTGTTTGCTCTTTTACATATTGTATAGCACTGTAATTTTCTTTTACCGCCTCTATACACATTGATTCTGTTTGTTCTTCTATATATTTAAGAATATTTCCATTTTGCTTTACTGCCTCTAAACATACTTTTTCTGTTAGTATCTTTATATAGGTCAATATTTCTTTTATTTCAAAATCTTTAAATGAGCCCCTTATAGCTTCTATACATATTTCTTCTGTCTGTTTATTTACATATTGTAATACTTTCCCATTTTGTCTTACTGCCTCTAAACAAATATTCTCTGTCTGCTCTTTTACATATTGTAGTGCTCTTCCATCATTTCTTACTGCCTCTAAACAGATTTCTTCCGTCTGCTTATTTACATATTGAAGAGCCATATAACTTCGTCTTACTGCTTCTATACATATTTTTTCTGTCTGTTCATTTACATAATACAAGGCAAAATCATTTTGCTTTACTGCTTCTATACATATTTCTTCTGTCTGTTCTTCTACACAAGGCAATGCACTGTAGTTTTCCTTTACTGCTTCTAAACATATACTATTATTTTGTTCCTTAACATAAGCTAAAGACTTTCCATCTTTTTTTACTGCTTCTAAGCATATTGTTGGAGTCTGTTCTTTTATATCCTTTAATATTTCTGCCACATCATTTTTTGATGCCCTTTCTATTAATTCTAAGCATACCTCTTCTGTCTGCTCTTCAACAAATCTAAAAACTTCCATAACATCATGAGTTGATGCACTTCTTATAGCTTCAATTAATATATTTTCTGTCTTGTCGTTTACGTAATATAATGCTCTATAATTCTGTTTTACGGCCTCTATACATATAGCTTCGGTTTGATTTGTTATGTATTTGAGAGCTTTATAAGTCTGCTTTACTGCCTCCATGCACACCCTATCAGTCTTATCTTTTACAAATTCTATTATTGTACCATCTTGCCTTACTGCTAGTAAACACATTTCTTCAGTTTGATTTTCTATGTCTTTTAATTCTCTATAGTCATATTTCACTCTGCTTAAGTCATTTAAATGTACATTATTATCTTCTTCTGAATTATCCTCATTAATTTTTATATCATCCTCAAATTCTTCATCATCTAAATAGTCATCTTTATCTGGCAAAAACATAGATTTAATTTTATTTTTTATATCCATAAAATTAACCTCCTTTAATACGATTTTATCATTAAAGTAAATCATTTTTAAGTATTTATTTAATTAATTTTATATTAAGTTCTTTTAAAAGTCCATTCATTGTCGATAGATTCTATTTTATATTAATAATTTAATTATAAACATGCGGGGTAATAAAGTTAATAGTGGACATTTTTCATCCCATTAGTATATACTATTTATATTTAATACTCATTTATAGTTATTTTTTTCAATTTTTTCATCATTTACTATATCATATTCATTTAATTTATGATATTATTTAAGTATAATATAAGTTTTATAAAGTATATTAAATATATTATAAGATGGAGGTCGAGTAATTTTGAAAGGAAACATAGTACAATATAATTTTGCAGATATAGAGGAAGAAGTATATTCATTGGATTATGCTATAGCATGGAATATAGACGAGGAAAACGTAAACATTATACCATTTACAAATAAATTCTGTAAAGAATCTAT
This sequence comes from Clostridioides sp. ES-S-0190-01, assembly GCF_020658275.1. Classification (NCBI taxonomy): domain Bacteria; kingdom Bacillati; phylum Bacillota; class Clostridia; order Peptostreptococcales; family Peptostreptococcaceae; genus Clostridioides; species Clostridioides sp. ES-S-0190-01. The sequence goes on from NZ_JACVWA010000015.1 coordinate 43,211, forward strand.
AGAATCTTTTTGTTTAGGTAAAATTGACAACTTTGTTGAAATATTAAATGAAGGCTTTGTTGAAAATCATCATTATGTACATTTGGATAAGATGGTAAGTGTTCCTAAGAAAAAAGTTAATTTAGTATATCAACAAGACACATATGGTTCTCTTTTAAGAGATAGCAATAGTAATCTTATTCCTGTAAAAATAACTTCAGAACAATCTAAGTCTATATCAAATAAGGTTGATTTATTTTGTGCTGGTGAAGAAAAATGTTTAATTAATATATTACTAAAGGCTGACCCATCATATGTTTTGGATGTAGATAGCATAAAAGATAAAAACATCTTAAATTTAGGTTATGAATCTATTGATAGATACAAAGAATACAACTTTGATGATGATAAGATTTTAATATTTTTTATAAATAAAAAGCGTTATTCTGTAATTATGAAAAAAACAAATAATTCTAATGGAGATTTAGCTACTAGAAACAATATTATTAAGGAGTTATTTGCTAATAAAGCAGGAAATATCAACTAATCTTAGGATTTTAATGTGATAATTTTTGATTAAATAATAATATACAAAGTGGGAGTAGAAAAATCTACTCCCACTTATTTATAATAAACAAATAAATCCCTGAATCTATTGAGTGATTATAATTTTTAGATTGTACTAGCTTACATTTTTAAATTTACATTTTAAAATTTAAGGTGCACTTTCTACTCTAAACTTTAATCTCTACATCAATATCATCAACTGTAACACTTACAATTAAATCTTTAATAATCAAACCTTAGACCATATATATTAAAACTCAAATTAAATTCAGGATTTATCTGGATATCACATTAGAATTATACATTCATATTCAATATCTTAAGTTCTTAATTTATTTTACCCTTAATTCTATTATTAAATACTTTTAATTATTTTTCAATACAATATCAAATTTTAACATTAATAATTTTAAGTTTAAATTTATTTCGTAAATCCAGATACTTTCCACACTCCACCATCATTTATAACATCAATATTAATATCAGAAAAACCTAACTTCCCACCAGCTTTTTCTACCCCATCATTGGCAAATATTACATTATAACTTCTTTTATCTTTTTCTTCTTCTTCTCCTAAATCCATTTTTTCTATATATACAATTGTATCGCTATTAATATAATCTGGTAAATTCATTTCAAATCTAGTATCAGTGAACTACCATCCACTTAACTACCTACGGTAATGTTTGAAGTGGTGGCTTCTTGGTCAAGATAACTATTGTTATCAGTATCTCCAAGCTATTGGGCTAGTTCCTAACCCTTATGATTACCATTTATATGGCTAAGTTTAGTAGATTGATACTTGCATTGATATCTCTATCGTGGAATGCTCCACACTCTGGACATTCCCATTCTCTTAGTCCTAAGTTCTTCACTAATGGATTTTTATATCCACATTTAGAACATAATTGACTAGATGCGAAATTCTTATCTGCTACTATTATTTCTCTACCATACCAATTAGCTTTATATTCTAACATTCTTCTGAACTCCGACCAACTTGCTTCGCTTATAGCTTTCGCTAACTTATGATTTTTCACCATATTCTTTACCTTCAAGTCCTCAATAACTATAACTTGGTTTTCGTGTATTAGTTTAGTTGATAACTTATTTAGGAAATCTGCTCTTTGGTCTGATATCTTTTGATGCAACCTTCAATCTTGCTTTATATCTATTATTGCTTCCTTTTTGTTTTCTTGATAAGTCCTTTTGTAGTTTAGTTAATCTTTTCTCTGATTTTCTAAAGTGTTTAGGATTATCTACTCTAAATCCATCGCTACATATTGCAAATTCTTTCAATCCAACATCTACACCTATTTTCTTATCAATAGTTTTTAGTTTCTCTATTTCAGTTTCTGCTAATATAGAAATATAATATCTATTACCTGGTGTTCTCGATATAGTACAACTCTTTATTTCTCCATCAAACATTCTATGTTGTTTTATCCTAACCATCGATTTTAGTTTAGGTAATTTTATATATCCATTTTCAATCCTTACAGTACCTTTTTGGTTGTTAGTAGTATAACTATGATAGTTTATTTTCTTAGATTTGAATTTAGGAAAACCTACTGATTTATCTCTAAAAAAGTTTTTATAGGCTTTATCTAAATTCATTTGTTCATTTGCTAGTGCTAAACTATCAACTTCTTTTAGGAACTCATATTCCTTTTTGTAATGTGCAGGTGTAGGATATTTTATTTTTTTAATATCTAAGTCCTTGTTTTCCTCATATGCTTTAATCCTATCGGATAACATAAGATTATATATAAGTCTGCTACATCCAAAAGTTTTAGCAAAATATTCTTTTTGTTCGCTATTTGGATATAATCTATATTTATATGCTCTTAGCATATTATCCCTACTTTCCTTGATTTTCTATGTATTGTTTTACAACATCCAATGGAGCTCCACCAGTTGTTACTAGACAATAACTTTTGCTCCAAAAGTATTCTTTCCATAAGGACTTACGAATACTTGGAAATTCATTCTTTATTCTTCTACTTGATGCTGATTTATAAGCATTTAGGAGTTTAGATATCTCTGTATTTGGTTTTGCTTTGAATAACAAGTGCACATGGTCAATATCATGATTCCATTCTAGCAACTCCACTCCATAATTTGGGGAGATATCTACAAATATATCTTTTAGTCTATCTGATATAGAGTTATCTATTACTTTTCTTCTATATTTTATACACATAACTAAGTGATAGTGTAACAAAAATACTTAATGATTATTACTATCTAATTTCATTGTAGTTACTTCCTTTCAGTTTTTACTACTGATTTTATAATACAATACATTTTTTGAAAATCAAGTAAAATAAATAACCTATCGGTTAGGCTTACATCCTCCATCTCCTATGACGAGGAAGAGGAATTTCGCCATAGGAGGTTAAATATATACTCTTTAAACCATTCACCCTTAATATATATTACCATATTTCAAAAGTACATCCACATAACATTAATACATATTCAGGTGCAATTACCTAAAAAATAAGTCTACAAAAAACACAAACTATAATTAAAGTATTATAAATTTTAATTTATAATAATAAAAAAGCCATAGCGTATAAAATAAACTATGGCTTTTCTTTACTTATTGAGTTATTCATATTATTTATAACATATCTACATGGATATTTTATATAATATAAGTTTGTAAATTACATATTATATATTTTATAAATTACATGTTAAAAGTTGTTTCAATATATCTTTTTATTTCTTCCGCAGTACCCATATTAAGTACTTCATCAGCTAATTTTTTCATATCCGCTTCTTTAACTGAAGTTATTAATTTTCTAGCAGGAAGTATTGATATTGGAGACATAGAAAACTCGTCTAATCCCATACCTAAAAGTATTGGTATCATTTTTTGGTCTCCAGCAGATTCTCCACACATACCTGCCCATTTACCTTCTTTATGTGCATTATCTATAACTGTCTTTACAAGTCTTAAAACAGCTGGATTAAATTGATTGTAAAGATAGCTTATCTTTTGATTCATTCTATCAACTGCACAAGTATATTGTATTAAATCATTAGTTCCTATTGAGAAGAAATCTACATGTTTAGCAAGTATATCAGATATTACAGCAGCAGATGGCACTTCTATCATCATACCGATTTCTACATCTTTAGCATAAGCTATACCTTCAGAATCAAGTTCTGCTAAAACTTCTTTTACAACTTCTTTAGCTTGTAATAATTCTTCTAAAGATGAAATCATAGGGAACATTATTCTCAATCTTCCATGAACACTTGCTCTATATAAAGCTCTTAATTGAGTCTTAAATATATCTGTTCTATCTAAACAAAGTCTTATTGCTCTGTAACCTAAAAATGGATTCATTTCAGGTTCCATAGTCAAGTAACTTAACTCTTTATCTCCACCTATATCTAATGTTCTTATAACTATAGGTTTACCTTCCATTCCTTCTAATACAGCTTTATAAGCTTCATATTGTATTTCCTCAGTTGGGAAAGAATCTCTATCCATATATAAAAATTCTGTTCTATAAAGACCAACACCTTCAGCATCATTCTTTATTAGACCTTCTATATCATTAGGAGTTCCTATATTACCAGCTAATTCAACGTGTTTCCCATCAAGAGTTACTGATTGCTTTCCTTTTAATAATTGTAATGCTTTTCTTTCCTCTTCATACTTAGCTTTTAACTCAGTGTATTTGCTTATAGTTTCTTCATCTGGATTAACGATTACTTCACCAGTATCTCCATTGAAAACTACAAAATCTCCATCTTTAACATTTGAAGTTATATCACTTAGTCCAACGATTGCAGCGATTTCTAAAGTTCTAGACATTATAGCTGTATGAGAAGTTCTTCCACCTATGTCAGTTAAAAATCCTAAAACCATTTTTTTGTTCATAGTTGCTGTATCTGATGGAGTTAAATCATGTGCTATTAATACTACTTCTTCACTTAAAGCAGATAAATCAACAACTTTGATTCCTAGTATATGTCTAAGTATTCTATTTGTAACGTCCTTTATGTCTGCTGCTCTTTCTTTCATATATTCATTGTCCATAGACTCAAACATACTAACAAACATTTCTTTTATTTCATTTAAAGCATATTCTGCATTTACATTTTCAGTTTTGATTTTATCAATTGCAGAACCAATTAACTCTGGGTCTTCTAAAACTAATAAATGTGCTTCAAATATTTCTGCCTCTTCTTCTCCTAATTCTTGAGAAGCTTTTTCCTTAACTTTTATTAATTCTTCTTTAGAAACTACAACTGCATTTTCTAATTTAGCAACTTCCGCTTCAACATTATCTATAGTTTTTTTCTCAATTACTAACTCACTATGCTCAACTACTAACGCTTTCCCTAAAGCAATACCAGGAGAAGCTCCTATTCCTTTGTAAGCCATAACCCTACCTCCTAAAAATATCTTCTGTATTTTGATTCCAAATTTATAATTAAAAATATCTTACTTATTTCATCATTTAAAATATTTATATTTTCATACCCAATTAATAATAATCTTAATCTTCTGATTAAATAAACATGAAAGTAACAAAGAAACTAAATATTTACAAACTTTTGTCTGTATATTTTTAATGTTTCTCTGTTACTTTTACTCTAAGCAATGATTAGATTATAAATACCAAATTTTTAGAAATTATTATATCTACTCTCCAAATCCACTTTCAACTAATTCAACCATTGCTGCTAAAGCTACTTCTTCATCTTCTCCATTTACAACTAATTTTAATTCTTCTCCTTGAGCTAAACCTAAACTCATTATTCCCATGATTGATTTTGCATTTACAGTTTTGTCTTTTGCCACAACTTCTACTGTTGATTTAAACTCAGCAGCCTTCTTAACAAACATTCCTGCTGGTCTAGCATGTAATCCACTTGCATTTTTGATACTAACTACTTTTTCCATTTTTTAAATCCTCCTATAAACCTAACATTTTATATTTTTTAAAATTGTTTTCCTATTTTTTACTTTAATGGCACTTAGTGGTACTTTTTTGTCCTATGGTCATTTTTTGTTCCCACTAGTGCTACAAAAATATTATACTACTAATATACACTTTTTTCGAGTATAATTACAAATTTTTTTTTGTTTTTTATTTAACTTTGACTTTTTAAGTCTTTTATAATACAATTTGTCAATAATTTTGTGTTTTTGTTCTTTTTAATACTGATTTTAGGTCTAATTTCAAAATTTGATGCTAAATTCTTATTAGAATCAATATTTGTATTTACAACATCTATAACCTTATTAAAATCATATAATTTTACCCTATTTATACTATTTTCTTCAAGTTTTTTCTCATATACACAGTAAAATAAATCTTTATATGAAAAATTTTTGGGTAAACCAAGTGTCTCACCAAGCTTTGGTATTACATTTTCCATAACAGTTCTAAGCGAAACATCTCTTTTTATATTCAATAAGTTACAAATACATTGTATTGTTTCATTACTCATTCTTCTAAATCTATCAAAACAATACTCTTCATCATACTTATACTCTACATCAAAGTAATACTTAATACCATCGCATCTTTCATAAGCTTTCATGGTATCTAAATATCCTAATCGAATATTTTTTTCTACATTATCTCTATCTTTATTAAGAGAACCGCCTAAATATTCTGATGGTATTATGGTTTTTATATTTATATTTTGATGTTTATTTAGGTTCATTTTTCCAAGAAAATCATCAATTAACCTAATTACAACAACATCTTCATATCCTTTATCTTCTAAAAGCCCTATTGGCATATTATCACAAAACATTCCATCCAAATACAATTTATCATCCATTACATTTGTTTGGAAAATAGGCAAACTAGAACTAGCAATTAAATAATCAACCAATCTACCTTGTGGCATATCTTCTATATACAATGGATGAGGATTAATTTTTTTATCCCACCAAACCGTAACAAGTCCAAAGTCTTTTTTTGATTTTCTTATTATATCTTCATTTAATGTAGTTTCCATCAAGTGTCTTAATGGGCTTATATCTATACCTTCATTTTTTCTGGCTTTATTTATAAGTTCAAAAACTGCATTGATATTTTTCGTAGTAAAATCTACATTTTTAAATCTCTCATAGCTTTCTTTGTCAATATTCATAAAATGAGTATAATCATAGTTTAGCCATATATCTTCCATTACCTCAATATCGTTTTGAATTATATATGCTCCATTCAAAGCCCCAATTGATGTTCCTGTTACTCCTTGAAATTCTATACCAAGTTCTCTTAAAGCTTTATACGCACCTATTTGATAAGCTCCTTTTGTTCCTCCACCTTCTAAAACTAATCCTTTCATATTATCACCTACTATTTAAAGCGTTCCTAATTTATATTCCTCAGCAAATATTAATTCAAAAAACTACTTTTAGCTATTGGAGAAAAATAAAATTGTACAAATTTATTTTTATTTTATCAAAAAAATATTCAAAAGTATATATTTTTAATATTTTTTATATGGTTAACTTTTTCTTTATCAATTTAGATAAATTATTAACATTCAACATATTTTTTCATATCCATACTTATTTATATTCCCAAAGAATCTATTACTAATTTATCTATTTTTATCTGCAATTTTTCTACTCTGTCTTTGTCTATTGTTTCATTTAATAAAATTGATATTATTTGTTTTGATAAATCCTCTATTGCTTCATAATTATTATCTCTAAAAATTCTTATCTTCATAACCTTATTAGGATAATAATCATATATATTTTTACTCATTTTTTTAGCTGTTATTTTAAAGTATTTATCATATACACTAGAATTTAAAATTCCAACTAAATATTCATATGAAAATTTATCTAAATACTCATCTTTTATGAAAAAAGAATATACATCTGCACTTGAAAAATTATTATCATAATCTATAGCAAACCTATTTTCTTTGGATTTATATGGATACATTATCTTTTTTCTTTCGAAAAAAAGCTTTTCTCTACCCCATTGAAGCTCATACCACTTTCTTATTCCACTTTTACATTCTCTTCTGTTTTCTAATTTAGTCTTATACACACCTATAATTTCATCAAGTATTTTTTTGTTTTTAACCTCGTCATCTATATCATTTGAGTATATTAACTTATATTTACTTTTCTCTACTACATACTTGTTTATATTTTTGCTTTTTATCCAATCTTTTAAAAGCTTCTCATCTACAAAATTTAATTTTAAATCCCCTTCACTTAAAATAAAAGCCTTATCACATCCTGTAATTATGCCTTGAAAGCTTACAGCTATGTCTTCTAGGCTATATTTACCTTTTTCTTGTATTTTATTATAAAAAGATTCATTATCCTTATTTACAATTATCCATTCATCAGAAAGCAAGTTTTGATTTATATTAAAATATTCAAATTTACTACTATTTAAAAGTTCTTCTAGTGTTTCAAATTTATTTATAGATACATCTTCATTCTTTATTCTAAATATATCTATAGGCGTATCATTCAATTTTTTTTTATTAAAAGTAAGAATACAACTAGAAACACCTATATTTTTAAATATATTTGCACCCAAAAAATCTACTATTTCTTTAATATTAACATTTGACTTAATATAATCTCTCAAATCTTTTCCTGACAAACTTTCTAAGAAATATCTCGGCGTTATAACACTTCCAGTTCCTCCACATTTTAAGATATCTATAATCTTTTTATAAAAACAAAAATATAAGTCAGCTTTATCTTTATAAACTTCACTGTACTTTTCTAAAAGAAATTTTTTATATTTTTTTTCAAGTTTTTTATGTCCAATATACGGAGGATTACCAACTATGTAATCAAACTTATATCGCCAGTTTTTCTTTAGACTATCACAACAAAATAGGTTGATTTTAATACCTTCATCTTCTAAATCATTCGTTGTCTTTTTGTTTTTTAAGCTATCCTTTAGTATATTTATAGCATTTTCATCGATATCAGCACCATATATACAATAGTTCAATATATGATTGTGTATATTATCAATCTGCCAATAATTTTCATCATATTTATTTTTTAATTCATAAATATTTTTTTCAAATAAGTCATATAAAATATCATATACTTCTAAAAGAAAGTTCCCACATCCACAAGATATGTCAAGAATTCTCGGATATGGATTTTTAATTATATCGTGATTTCTCAAGGTTTTTTTAACAATATAATCGACAATGATTTTAGGTGTATAGTATATTCCACCTGCTTTTTTAGTATCTACATCTAAACTATTCTCATACTCTTTAGATAATAGAAAATTATCTTGAGATATATCATCCATAACTGAAAACCTCCAACTATTAGCTAAGCTAAAAATTTATTATTCTAATATCTGTCTTATAGATTTTCTTGATAAAAGTTTATAGATTTCTTTTTCTATCTCTAGTAATTCCTGATTTACCTTGCAACCTTTTAAACAATTACTACAATTAGATACATATCTAGTACATTTATTTATATATATTTTCCCATCAATTATTTCTACAATTGTTCTCAAACTTATTGTATCCAATGATACATTTAACATGTATTTCTTTCCATCTTCTTTATTAAAAGTAAGTAAATTATTTGCACAAAGTTTTCTAAGTAGTTTATATAGTGTTAATATTGGTATATCTTCATTCTTTAATATTGTTTTGACATCTATTGGATTATTTTCTCCATTATTAAATATAGCTCTTACAATTCTTATTGCATAATCTACGTCTTCTGAAATCATTATTCCACCTCCTCAACTGCCATATATTCTTTCAAAAGACTCTCTTCTAAACTTATATTACTTCTTCCAGTAAGAAGTTCCTTGTAACTACATTCATCTATTGGCTTAGAAAATACATAACCTTGTATAAAATTACATCCCATATTATTTAAAACTTTAACTTGTTCCATATCCTCTACACCTTCACATATAACAGCTAGATTTAAATCGTGCGAAAGATTAACAATGGCTTTTATCATAACCTTTGTTTTTGAGTTGGTTACTATATCTAATATAAGTGACCTATCAATTTTTATAACATCTACTGGTATCCCCTTAAGATTGATAAAATTTGAGTTCCCTATGCCAAAGTCATCCAATGATATATTCATACCTAAAGATTTAATTTCATAAAGTCTCTCACTAATAAATTTTACATCATTTAAAGCTGTTGTTTCTGTTATTTCTATTTCTACAAGTTTTCTAGGAACATTATATGTATCAAACATCGACTTAAAAAAATCTACTAAATCATTCTTATAAAGTTCTACTCTAGATAAATTTATTGAAACTGGTAAAACATTTATCCCTTCTGAAATCCATTTATCAATAGTAATAAAAACTTCTTCAATCACCCATCTACCAATATTATTTATCAAACCACTTTTCTCAGCTATAGGTATAAAATTATTTGGAGCAACCATACCTAAGGTTGGATGAATCCATCTTATTAATGCTTCTGAACCTATAATTTTATTTGTACTTGAATCAAATTTAGGTTGGTAGTGAATTATGAACTCTTTGTTTTTAATAGCTAAAAATAAATCTTGTTCTATTTTCATAAGTGATTTTATTTCTTTTTCCATAGCATCATCAAATTCAACATATTCTATATGCTTTAATCCTTTTGATTTAATTCTTGCCATATCAGCATTATCTATGGCTTTTTTTATGTCAATTTCATCATTATTAAATTTATAAATACCAATAGAAGCTTCAATGTTTATATTCATTTTAAAACTATCTATCTGACTCAAGGTCACAATTTTATTTTTAATAAGGTTTGCCAAATTAGGAATCTTTTCATCTCTATCTTCAAGTTTTATTATTAATAAAAAGACATCGCTTTTTAACTTTCCATAAATAGCTTCATTTCCAAAATAATTTTTTAAGTTGTTTGAGATATTGTCTAATGCTTCATCCCCTAGCTTATAACCATATATCTCATTTATAAGTTTAAGTCTGCATAAATCAAAGCATGCTAACACACAATTTTCTCTCTTATTAGCAAATATATAACTTTGAATATGTTGTAAAAAGTCATCATCCTTAGTGATGTTTATAAGTTTATCCAAATTACTTTTAATATCTAAATTAATTTCGTCTTCATATGCCTTAACCTTAAGGTATGAAATAAACATACTTATGCTAAATAAGATTAATAAAAGCAAAATTTGACTCTTAATGTCTATTCCAATATGCTTCGTAAGTAAAACTATTCCCAAAACACCAATTATAATAAAAACTATTTTATTTAACCAACAAATTTTCATTATACTTTTTTTATTCATATAAATTCCCCTATATTATTTTTTAAATTATTTTACAATCAAACTTTTTTTATATTATATATTAATTATAAGGCACAATTGCTAGTAAATCAATCTAACTTAAAATCACATATAAATAACTCCATTTCTACGATTTTATTTCTCTATTTTTTTCAAATACCAACTAATTTTGACAAAAAAAACTATGAAGACAGACATACATAAAACAGTCTGTAGTTTCATAGTTCTTGAATCTAAATAATCTTTTCAGTATGAAATCATACTTTTAATATAATTCACACCTTTGCATTTTTAATTTAACTTTTACATTTAGATAATAATTAAATTATTTGTTTCCCTTAGAATCCAAATATGAAAGTATACCTTGAACAATTCCCTCTGTAAGTTGCTCTTGATATTTCGCATTTATTATTTTTTGCTCTTCTGAAGGCGTTGTTAAAAAACCACACTCTATTAATATAGCTGGCATATTTGATTCTCTAAGTACTTCAAAATTATTTTCAATTATTCCCCTATCCCTTACTTTAACATAAGATGCTATTGTACTTTGAACTGTTTGTGCAAATTCTTTTGAGCCATCTGTAGCTTTATTTCTATACCATGTTTCTATACCCGTTGCTGTATTTCCATTTTTTTCTGCATTTAAGTGTATAGAAACAAGTACATCAGCAGAGCTATTTTTTGCTAAGTTTACTCTATCCATTAATGATACATATGTATCATCAGTTCTAGATACAACTACTTGAATGTCCTTTTGCTTAGCTAATTTATTTGCTAATTTCTTTGAAATTTGTAAAGTGAGGTCTTTTTCATATCTGTTACTAGTTTTACTTTGAGTTCCTTTATCATTTCCTCCATGACCTGGGTCTATAAATACAGTATATTTTTTGTTTTTATTTTCGTTTTCATCACCAAGGTCAAATTGTTCTGAGTCAACTTTTTGTTGTTGATTTGCTTTATTATTTTTATCCATCCCTTTGACCAAAGCTACTACACCTTGAGTAGCCTTAAATGCAATAAATAAAAATAACGCTGTAAAGCAAATCAGTACTACTAACTTTTTTTTATTTATTTTTCTTTTTTTTCTATTTAGATAGCTGGTATTTTTAGATTTGTTTCTTGAATTATTGTTATTATTGCTTTTCGACATTTCTTCACCCTTCTTGGTATAGATTTTTACATTTTTTCATATTATTAGTGTTATTTTACCACCAAGAAGTTTTTTTTTCAATAATTTAAAATACTCTACAATCTAAAAACTGAAATTTCTTAATTATCCGCCTAAAGTGACATCTTGTGTATCATACCAACTAAAGGCATCTTTTATATCATCACCTTTGAAATCTGGCCAATAATTATCTATAACATAAAAGTCTGCATAAATTGATTGCACAGGCAAGAAACCGCTTAATCTGCGTCTTCCTCCCCATCTAATTATCAAATCCAGTCTTGACACATCAAATGACTGTATGTAATCCTGTATGTTATTCTTATTTACATTTTCTACTCCTGATATATTATTTAAATCCCAATACCACCCATAATTTACCAGTAAATTTGCTCTTATCTGTCCATCTTTAGCTTGAATTCGATTTGTATATGGTAATAATTCTTCTGGGAACATTGGAGATTTTGTGTTTCCAACAACTAGTAAAGCTGCACCTTCTTCTATCAATATATTTGCTGCATCAATACATGCTTTTGTAAACGCTTTTGTCTGGACTGATGGACGTCTTGTATTATCAGTTGTAAATCCATAAAAAGTTACTTCTTCACAACCTAAATCTCTACATAATCTATAAGATTCTAGTCCAGGATTTATTCCACTTTCATATCCTCTATCCTTTGTCATTCCATTTTGACTTGCCCATCTTCTGTTTCCATCTGGGATAATTCCTACATGTTTTGGTACTCTCATTTTTAATCACCTCTTAATAGGTATTATTATCAAATTCTTACATTATTAATCAAAACTGTAACATTAAATACATTTATTTTTATATAATTATGTAGTAAACTAAATTAAGATAGAGTTAAAAAAACTTGGAGGTTTCTCATGAAAAAAATTTTAATGTTGTTTTTTTCAATAATCTTATCCTTTGGAATGGTTAGTTGTTCTTCAAGTAGCGATTATAAAAACGTTTCTACATCAAAAATTGAAAAAGCATTAAAGTCTTCTGATTTGCTTATAAAAGAATCAAAATTTTTTGATGCAAAAGAATTTAATTATTTTAACGATGTAGAAGAAGACATTACACAAGGTTTTGTAATCAATTCTTCTGAAAAATTATATCTAGAAGATATCATTGTCATAAAAACTGACGATGTAAATAAAATCTATAAAACTCTAGAAAATTATAAAAGAGACATGATTCAAGCACCTTTTGGAGAAGGACATGGAGAAAAAAACAATTCTGAAATAGCAAACAGTACTATTGTTGAAAAAGCAGGTAAATATGTTTATTTGATTTCCGCAGAAAATGTATCTCAAATAGAGGACAAAATACTGAGTATCATAAAAAAATAAATATCTTTATTGATGTTTATTAAATATCAATGTAATTTTTATATAAATAAATTTATTTTATCAAAAATTACATTGATATTTTTTATTTATTCAATTAGTATCATTTAACTCTCTTTGATATTTATATTTTTCTTTTTTCCTAAAACTAAACTTATTAATATCAAATCGACCATAATTACAGTCAATACTAAGTATGTCATCCATGCTAATGTATATCCACCAGACATATCATATAGTTAGTTAGTTTCTATTTCTGCAATTTCTCCCAATACTTCTTCAAGCTGTAATTTATATGCTTCCTTTAACTTATCATTTATACCAGCCAAAATAATCTTTTTCATTTAGACCACCATCATAGATGGCTATCCAATTTTTATGACTTCTTTTATCTTATCTACAACACCATTTTCAGTATTTCTTTTTGCTCTAAATCTAGCAATTTCTTTCAAATACTCATTTGCATTCTCCATGGCATAGCTATGATAAGCACTCTTCATCATTTCCACATCATTCAATTGGTCACCAAATACCATAGTTTCTTCATATTTTATATCTAACATTCTTTGTACTTTTTTTATGGCACTTCCTTTATTCGCACCTTTTGCAGTTAAGTCAAGCCACTCTACCCCAGAAATACATACTTGAGCTCTATCAGAAAACTTATCAAAGTAGATACTATTGTTATGTTCTGCACCTTTGAAATCATGTATAGCTATCTTTAATATATCACCTTCTACTTCAGTCAAGTCATCTACAATTTTAAACTTTGCATAGTAAGTATTAACTTCTTCTATAAAAGCTTCATCTTTGCTCTCTATATAGGCGTATTTTTTACCACTCATTACAATTTTTTTCCCTTTTATACTTCTTGTTGTCTCTATGATTTCATTTACTAACTCTTTATCCAAAGGATTTGATAATATTTCTTCTCCTTTATATACTACTAATGTTCCATTCTCTGAGATAAACATCATATCATCTTTTATATCTTCAAATTTTTTTATAAGATTTTGATACTGCCTGCCACTTGCAGCAGAAAACATTATTCCCCTCTCTCTTAATTTTTTAAATACTTTATAAAATTCTGGATTTATTTCGCTCTTTTCATCTAACAAAGTTCCATCTAAGTCTGTTGCTATTAATTTTATCATACATTTCCTCCCCCAAATTATATAATTTATGATTATTTTTTATTAATTTTTATCAGTTTAAATTTTCAATTCCTATTATACACCAAAAATTCTAAATTACAATTTACACCTTTTGTAAGATGATATAACTACAATCAGGAAAATATTTTTTCCAATATATACAGTAATTTATAAAAATTTAAATCTTCATATAATTATATTCCAAGAAAATTAATAATAACTACACACTTCCTTCTATAAAATATTATAAAAATAATTATATTATGACAAACTTATGCTAATTTATTGTGTTTTTTATTGCTTATGTAACAATTTTTTAATATAATTAACTATGTGTAATTAAAAAATTTAGAAAGTAGGGGATATTATTGTCAGGACTCAAAAAATTTGTTATATTTCTAGCCCTTTTAGTCATAGCATTTCCTGTCAGTGTATACGGATATGTTTTTACTAAATTAAAAACTATCCAAGATGATAGTATAAATACAGAGGCTCTTAGCAGTAATGACTATAAAAATGAAGAAGATATTACAAATATATTATTATTAGGTACAGATGCAAGACCAGGAGAAGAAGTTTCTCGTTCTGATGCCATGATGATATTAACTATTGATAATAAAAATAAAAGTCTTAAATTAACATCATTAAATAGAGATACGTACGTTAATATACCAGGACATGGAGAGCAAAAATTAACACATGCTTATGTATATGGTCAAGCTAATTTATTAATAGAAACTATAGAAGAAAATTTCCAACTCGATATACAGAATTATGCTGTAGTTGACTTTTTCTCTTTTATGGATATAGTTGATGCTCTAGGAGGGGTTACTGTTACAGTTGATAAGAGTGAAATAAGAGAATTAAACAAATTTATACCTGAAACTTATAAATGGCATAAAAATTCTGACAAAGGCTCTCTTGAGTATATAAGAAGTTCAGGTGAGCAAAAACTAAATGGATATCAAACACTTGCATTTTCTCGTATAAGAAAAAATGATAGTACAGATGAGAGAGATAGAAGACAAAGAAGTGTTATACAAAGTTTAATAAATGGTGTTAAGGATTTACCAGTTACCAAATATCCTAATCTAGTTAATACTATACTTCCATATGTTAAAACTAATATGAGTCCTAATGAAATAATTTCTCTAGGAACAAAACTTTTAAGTATTGGAAACTTAGACTTAAAATCAATGGAATTCCCTCTTTCTACTGAAAATGGTAGAAAAATTGGTAGTGCAGGCTATGTAATTCCTTTTGAAGAATATGAATTAGATGCAATGCACGACTTCATATTTGAAGATATTATGGTTGAAGAGTAAAATATTTATTTATATTAATAAAAAGTTATATACAGAATTTGACAGTAAGTGCATGCCTTTCAAGAAGCAAATTATTTTGTAATTGATAGGTGTGTACTTATTTTTATTGTAAAAAAACATATAAATCTTATTTTTCTTTAAAAATTTAATTAATTTTTTAAAGAGTATACTACACATACTTTTAATTATATATAAATTGACAAATTTTCTTATAAATTATGCCATTGTCTTTTTTTTGTAACTGAAACAAGTATTGAATATATCTCAATACTTTAATATAATTAAGTGTATGCTATTAAAAAATATACAGGAAAAAGAAGAAAGAAGGGGTACTTTTGTCAAAATTAAAGAAATTTGTTATACTACTGGCTTTCTTGGTAGTAATATTCCCTATAAGCGTCTATGGATATTTTTATTATAAATTATCTACTATTCATGACTCAAGCATAAATAGTGATTTATTAGATAATAATGACCATAAAAATGAAAATGGGATAACTAACATACTACTTATGGGAACAGATGCTAGACCAAATGAAGATTCTTCAAGGTCAGATGCTATGATGATATTAACTATTGATAACAAACATAATGATATCAAACTTACATCATTAGCTCGTGATAGCTATGTAGACATCCCTGGTCATGGTAAACAAAAACTTACTCATGCCTATGCTTATGGACAAGCTGATTTATTAATACAAACAATTGAAGAGAACTTTAATGTTGATATTCAAAATTATGCTTGTGTTAATTTCGAATCATTTATGTATATAATTGATGCTATTGGTGGCGTTGAAGTTACAATTGAAAAAGGAGAAATAAGTGAATTAAATAAATTTATTCCTGAAACTTATGGTTGGAATAAAAGTGATGATAAAGGTAGCATACAATATATTAGAAAATCTGGAGCACAAACTTTAAATGGATATCAAGCATTATCTTTTGCACGTATCAGACATAATGATACAGCTTTTGCAAGAGATGGAAGACAAAGAGAGATTATACAAGCTATAATCAAGAAAACAGAAACCTTACCTGTTACTAAATATCCAGGTTTATTAGATGCTGTTCTTCCATATGTTAAAACTAATATGAAGCCTAATGCAATACTTTCTCTAGGAGCTCAAGTTTTAAAAATGGGCGACTTAAATGTTAAACAATTTGAATTCCCTATTGATGATGAAATTCATAGTACAGGTGGTATATATGGAAAGGCTGGTTGGGTTCTTAGATTTGACCCAGATACTTTAGATATATTACATGATTTTATATTTAATGATATAGAATTTAAACAATAATAACACTAAAAAACATTTAATACAAATATTATTATAAAATATAAGATTAAATATAGAAAAAGAACTATATTACATAATTATTTTCAAGTTGTTATCCATGCTTGATTATAAAATGTATATAGTTCCTTTTTTAATTTCTACTTTTATTTAATACTTTTTAATTTAACATTTTCCAATTTGATACTTTTATTTTAATTTGCCTTTATAGAATTTATAATATAGCATCTTTATTAAATTCTTACTACTGAACTAAGTTTAATAAACTGTTTAATGCAGTTTGATTTATGCCATCTCCAGCTTCATATACTAGACTTGTCTTTTTAGGCTCTAGAGCAGTTTTCTGAGCAGATGTTACACTATTTCCAAGCATAACTACTGGTGATTTTAATTTTGCTGCTAAAGGTCCTGATGTTAATGCATCTACTAACTGATTACTCTTACTTACAAATATTGATGAATATTCAACATTTGGATAGAATTTCTGTATTACTTTTCCATTTGTTTCTTCTCTATTTTCTCCAGCTATTCTATTTTTAGATACATCATTAGTAATAACTTTATCTAATTTACTTATTACTGAATCAGATATACTTAAATTACCACCTATAAAGTATGCATCTTTTACATTTAAGTCTGATACCCAGTTATAGATTTCATCACTTACATTATCTTTTGATACTAATACGATTGGCTGTTTTTCTTCTCCTGCTTTTGAAGCTATAGAAAGAGAATCTGCTTCACCTGTACCACTTGTTATATATAGTTTGTCTACTGGATTAGTCTTAGCTAATTCTTTTGCTATTAAAAGAGATGTGCTATATCTATCTGAGCCACCCACTCTGTTTATTGATACATTTGATAATGTATCTTTTATCTCACTTTCAACTTTATCTCCAATAGAATTATTTCCTCCTATTAAGATAACTTTACTTGGATTAAGTCTTTTTATTTCATTTTTGGTAGATGTTGGTATGTCACCCTTATTTACTAATAATATAGGTGCATCATTTGCAGTAGCAAGTGGAGTTGATGTTATACCATCTACTATAGAATATCCATTTACTAATACTACTGTATCTGAATTTGTAGCCCATCCTTTTTTACTTATTGCAACTGCTGTATCATATCTTTCAGCACCTCTTAATTTTTCCACCTTGACATTAGATGGTGGAGTCACTGGCTGTTCATTGCTGTCAGAGTACAAACTCTTTAAATCATTTTGTATAGATGTACTATTTGCTATATCTTTAGCTGAAAAATACATACTACCCTTTATTTCACTATATTTTCTATTTAATGTTACTTGCTTAACTATTTCTTTTGCTATGTTTTGCCCATTATAACTTGATTGCCCTTGCTTATATATACCTTGTCCTATGTATAAATCTACATTTGTTCCTTTTACTTCATTTGCCCACCATGCTACTAATTTAGAGTAATCTGCAGCTTTAAGACCAATTGGCCAGTAAAGTTGTGGAACTACGTAATCAACTAATCCTTGTTTTATCCATGCTCTTGTATCTGCATATGTACCTACATAACTTTCATTACCTGATGTATCTGAACCTGTTGGGTCACTACTCTTATTTCTCCATATTCCAGCTGGACTCACACCAAACACAACTTCAGGCTTTATACTCTTTATAGATGCCTTTACATCTCTAAGTAGAGTATTTACATTTTCTCTTCTCCAATTGTCTTTGTTTTGTCCTTGTCCATATTTTTGATATGTAGCAGTATCATTGAAGCTTACTCCTGGATAGAAATAATCATCGAAATGAACACCATCTATATCATAATTTTGAACTACCTCTGCTATACTATCAACTATGTACTTTCTAACTTCTGGTAGACCTGGGTCATAGTAATACTTATTTCCATGTTTAACTACCCAGCTTGGGTTTTTCTTTGCTGGATGGTTTGCTGGCAACTTATCTATGCTCTCATCTGCCATAGTTATTCTGTATGGATTAAACCATGCGTGAAATTCCATTCCTCTTTTGTGTGCTTCTTCTATTAAAAATGGTAATGGGTCATATCCAGGGTCTTTACCTTGAGTACCTGTAAGATATTCAGACCATGGATTTATATTTGATTTATATAAAGCATCTGATTTTGGTCTTACTTGAACCACTGCTGTGTTTATCCCTGAACTTTTTAATTTGTCTAATAGGTCTGTGTATTCCTTTTTTTGCTTGGCTTCATTATTTTTAGTCTTAGGCCAATCTAAGTTATAAACTGTAGATATCCAAGCTGCTCTCATTTCCTTATCATTTGACGAATCAGCAAATGAACTTACACTACACATTGTAAGTGTCATTACCAACGATAATAGTAATATACTTATCTTTTTCATTTCATCCCCCTTAATTTCTTAAATTTATTTTTTTCTACAATATACTCCTTACTAAGTATATCTAAAATTCATATTATCTGTCAAATATTGAATAATATAGTTAATATTTATATTTAATATTTGATTATAATATGAAATAATTTATTATAAAAAAAACAGCAAAGAAATTTATCTTCTTTGCTGTTTTTATAACGTTCATCACTATTTTAATATTAATTAATACTTCACTCTCTATGTAAAACATTAAACATAACTGTATTTAATGTTAATATTCAATCCTATGTAAATTAAATCTATTATTATTGTAAAACACGTGTAGCAGTTATAAGTCTTCTAGCATAATTAGTTCCTGGAGCCATACTAGTAACTTTTACTACATCTCCTGTTTGTGGTGAATGTATAAATTTAGAATCTCCTATATACAACCCAACATGATTTATTGAACCACCTGAACCAAAGAAAACTAAATCTCCTGCTTTTAATTCTGCTCTAGATACTTTCTTTCCTACTGTTGCTTGTGATCTTGATACTCTTGGCAAATTAACTCCTGCTCCATTTTTGTAAACATAAGAAGTGAACCCAGAACAATCAAAAGAGTTTGGTCCAGTTGCTCCCCATCTATATGGTTTACCTTGTTGCTTAAATGCTAAGTTTAAAACATTTTGTACCTTTGCGTCTACATTTCCACCTTCAATAGTTAAATAATCTCCATTTACCCATCCTGTAACATTGTCAACTGTTTTTATTTTTATCCATCCATTTGAATGTAATTCTAAAACTTCAACTTTGTCACCTGTGTTTATCTTTCCTACTATTGCATCATTTGCACTAGCTCCACTTCTCATGTTTAAGAAGTCACATTGATCTACTGTCGCAGTCATAGGTGAATTAGATAACTCTGCTGCACTAGCTGTTATTGCTCCCGCCTCCACTGTAACAACTCCTGCTATTAACACCATCGCTATAAATTTTTTCAATATATGTTTTTTATTTTTAATATTCATCATAATCTCAAATACCTAATCCTTTCGAAAATTTAACATTTTGTTCCTTCGTTTCCAATTCCTAATTAACATTCTAACTTACATCAAAATAAATTGCAACCTTTTTTGTAATCTTTTTGTAATCTTTTTGTAATCTTTTGTTTCTTTTTAGTCTCTATTTGTTTCTTTTTGCTCCCCCTGGTTACAAATTAGAAATATATTCTACTTATCTCGAGTTATTGCAATTTCCTTGATATTAGCATCTTCTGGTTTAATGTAAGTTGGTACTAATTTTCTCATTACACTATCTATTTTTTCAGTTTCTTCATTGTTTGTAATTTCTTTTAAAAGTTTTAAGTATTTTGTTATTTCTTCTCTATCAACATCTATTGGCCTACCAATAAAAATCTTTTTATGCTCTGTATCTAACAGACCTTCTTCTGACATAAGAAGTTCTTCATACAATTTTTCTCCTGGTCTAAGACCAGAAAATTCAATTTTTATATCAACATCTGGTTCAAACCCACTAAATTTTATTAAATTTTTTGCTAAATCCAATATTTTTACAGGCTCTCCCATATCAAGCACAAATACTTCTCCACCTTTAGCCATAGCTCCAGCCTGTATAACAAGTCCTACAGCCTCTGGTATCGTCATAAAATATCTAATGATATCTGGATGTGTAACAGTTACTGGTCCTCCATCTTCAATTTGCTTCTTAAAAAGTGGAATTACACTTCCATTACTTCCAAGTACATTTCCAAATCTAACTGCAACAAACTCAGTCTGACTTTCATCATTCATTGTCTGTATAATCATCTCAGCAGCTCTTTTAGTAGCTCCCATTATATTTGTAGGATTTACAGCTTTATCTGTAGATATAAGGACAAACTTCTTAGCTTTATATTTTGAAGATAAACCTGCTATATTTAAAGTTCCAAATATATTATTCTTTATAGCTTCACCAGGGCTTGACTCCATAAGAGGAACATGTTTATGAGCTGCTGCATGGAACACTACTTCTGGCTTATATTTATTAAATATTTCATCCATTCTTTTTTCTTCTCTTATTGAAGCTATTATTGCTTTTAAATCCAGCTTATTTTTATATTTTCTAAGCAATTCTTGTTGTATTGCATAAGCATTATTCTCATAATTATCAACTATAATAAGTTCTTTAGGATTAAATCCTGCAATCTGTCTGCAAAGCTCTGAACCAATTGAGCCTCCTCCTCCAGTTACAAGGATTACTTTTCCTTCAATGTAGTTACTTATCTCTTTTAAATTTGTTCTTATAGGCTCTCTACCCAATAAATCTTCTATTTCTACCTCTCTAATCTGTTTTATGTCAACTTTTCCATCTATAATTTCATAAATCCCTGGTATTGTCTTTATTTTACAATTAGTATTTTTACACATATCAATAATTTCTTTTTTTCTGCGTTTTTCTATGTTGGCAATAGAAAAAATTATTTCATCTACTTTATATTCTTCAACTATATCATTTATCTTTGAAGTTGTTCCTACAATCTTTACATTATGAATTATTCTTCCGATTTTATTTTTATCATCATCGATTATAGCTACTGCGACTTTTTTAAGTTCTGGATTTCGCTTTAATTCTTGTATAACCATCTCTCCAGCATCTCCTGCTCCAATTATAAGAATGTTAGAAACCTTCCCTCTAGAATAGGTTTTATTCATGACTATTCTTATAGCTCTGTACCCTATTCTCACTCCACTTGTAAACATTATAATGAATATCGTATTTAATACATAAAGCATTATAGGATAATCGAGTCCCAATATTCTATTTATCACATAAGCTGGAATTAGATAAGCTAAAGTTGCAATAAAAATCGAAATAATTTCTTCTTCTCCTGCATATCTCCACAATGTGTTGTAACACTTAAACAATCTAAATGATACTATATGGAGTACAATATATATACAAACTGAAATTATTACATTATTAACATTTAATACATCTAAATTTCCTGTCAAACTCAAAGACATTCGAAATGCTACTAGCACGCTACAAATATCTAGAATTAATAATGTTAGTTGTCTAAATTTATATTTTTTAAAAAGCTTATTAAAAAAGCTTTCTTTCTCTAAATCTATACTTTCTCGCATAACTAGAAGCCCTCCATTAAACAGCAAAAGCTACGCACCTAAGCATAGCCAACAACATCTATCTTTTGCTGTATTTTTCAATTCTTATTTTTTATATTTATCTAATATAGAGTCGTATATTTTTGCTATATCATTAAAGTTTAAATTAACTTCATAATTTTCTCTAACAAACTGACGCCCTTTTTTACCCATATTAAGTCTAAGTTCATCATTTTCCATTAGCTTTATTATAGCATTTTTTATTTCTTCTGGTTGCTTTGGCTCTACAATTAGCCCAGTTTCATTTTTCAATACAGATTCTGGATGTCCACCTACATTTGTAACAATGACAGGAACTTCACAAGACTCTGATTCTATTGCAGCTACACCAAAACCCTCTCTCAAAGAAGGAAATACAGTTACATCAAAAGAATTAAAAGTCTTGCTTACATCCTCTGGAGATATTCTACCTAAAAATTGAACATCTTCTTCTAGTCCTAATTCCTTAGTCAAATTCACTAAGTTATCCATTTGACTTCCAGAACCACCTATTTTTAAAATTATTTTCTTTTCTTTATATTCATCTTTCAACATCTTAAATGCTTGTACTAAATATTCAATTCCATATTTTTTTTCCAAACTCTTTATAATTCCTATTACAAAAGCATCTTCTTTTTCTACTTCCATAGGTTTAAATCTATCCATATCTACTCCGAAAAAGGTTACATCTACATGCTTAGTTGTATATTTATTAGCTTCTTTAGCCATGTCTCTACTATTTGAAAATATATAATCTGCTTTTCTAAAGTTATGTTTTATAATTTGTTTTTGTATAAAACCATTGTTTGGGAAATCGTAAATATCAGTACCCCAAACAGAAATAATATATGGATGATACCCAAGTAAACTCCCTATAAATCCATAGCTACTTGCATATTGTGCATGAAGTATATCTGGCTTTATTTCATTTACTAGTTTCTTTATTTGTTTTATTGAACCTAAGTATCCTGTTTTTTTAGAAATATTTTCATTTTTCAGTTCTTCTACGTTAGAACCAAAATCATATATTTTAATTCCTTCCATGTGACCTCCATTTAAAGAGATTACATGAATGTCATATCCTTTATTTTTAAAAAAACTACACCATTTCAAAGTATGAGGATTTGACCCATCAGCCAAATAACAAACAGTCTTCATAATATTTACCTTCCTATCGAATAATACTCAATACCTAGTTCTTTCATATCTTCAAGCTTGTAGCAATTTCTTCCATCTAGAACTAAAGGATTTTTCATCTTTTCCTTATACTTATGTATATCATAATTTAAGACATCTTTCCACTCTGTCATTATAAAACATATCTCTGCATCTTCTATTGTATCATCTATAGATTTAGCATAAAGTATAGAATCTCCAAATATTTTCTTAGTATTTTCAACTCCTATTGGGTCAAATGCAGTAACTTTTGCTCCTCTTTCAAGCAAATATTTTATATTTGGGATAGATGGAGCTTCTCTTATATCATCAGTATCTGGCTTAAATGTTAGTCCTAAAACAGCAACTTTCATATCTTGAAAACTCTCTACTAGTTTAGATGCTTTTCTAACTAATTTAAGTTTTTGGCTTTCATTCACTTCTATAGCAGCTTTTACTGTTTTTAACTCATATCCATTATGTTCAGACAACCAGTGAAGAGCTTTTGTATCTTTAGGGAAACAAGAACCTCCATAACCTATACCTGCTTTTAAGAATTTACTTCCTATTCTATCATCATAACTCATTCCTAAGGCAACATCTTCCACATTAGCTCCTGCTATCTCACAAAGATTTGCAATATCATTCATAAAAGATATCTTAAGTGCTAAAAAATTATTTGATGCATATTTTATCATTTCAGCACTATTTCTATTAGTTACTATTATAGGTTGATTAAAAGGTTTATAGATTTCTTCCAGTATTTCTCTTGCCCACTCACTTTCCACTCCTATAACGATTCTTGAAGCATGTAAAGTATCTCTTACTGCGCTACCTTGTGATAAAAACTCTGGATTAGATGCAAGTTCAACTTTCACATCATTTTTTAAGTTTCTATTTATATAATCTTCTATTTCTTCATTTGTTCCAATTGGTACTGTAGATTTTATTACTACTAAAGTATCTTTTGTTACAGTTTCAGCTATTTGCTTTGCAACTGCCTTTATATAATCTAAATTAGCTGAACCATCACTTCTTTCAGGAGTTCCCACAGCTATTAGTATTATATCTACATCTTCATAAGCTTTTTTATAATCTGTAGTATAATTTATTCTTCCTTTTTTATAATTTCTAACCATAAGTTCTTCTAGGCCTTCTTCATATATAGGTGCTATCCCAAGTTGCATCGATTTAACTTTGTGTTCATCTATATCAACACAAATTACATTTTCATTGCCTACCTCTGCTAGACAAACACCTGTTACTAGCCCTACATATCCAGTCCCAGCTATAGCTATTTTCATTTTTTTACCTCCAAGTATATAAAACTTATACTCTTTTTTTAATGGCATTAAAAACATAGAAACAAAATACATATAGACTTTTTGGTAAACTTAAATTTTCAACATTTCTATAAGTATTCCAAGTTCGTTTTAATGCTTTTATCTTATTGCTTGATATAGAATTCCCAACTAGCCTATAATTCACTAAATCTTCTTGAATTCCATATGCATATTTTTCCTTTTTAAGTAATTGTAACCAAGTTGCAGTATCTTGTCCTCTTCTTACTAAAGGCATACTAAATTCACCTATGACATCCTTATCGATGACTACAGTAGAACACCCTATTATAGTATTTCTAAGTAATCCTTCATAGTCAATCTTTTTAGGTGCTCTTGCAACTTTACTCGTTTTTGTTCCATCTTGTCTCATATATCTATAAGATGTAAAAGAAAACCCGATATTTTCTTTTAACATATATCCTATCTGAATTTCTAACTTTTTACTCTCCCATAAATCATCACTATCTACAAATGCAATAAATCTACCTTCCGCATTTTCAATACCAACATTCCTAGATACTGCAGCTCCAGAATTTTTTTCAAGCTTTATATATTTTATTCTAGCATCTTCTTTTTGAAAACTTTTTATAATTTCACTTGAATTGTCCTTAGAACAATCATCCACTAATAAAAGCTGCCAATTTTTATAAGTTTGATTTTGGATTGACTTTATTGTCTCTGATAAAAACTCTTCTGAATTATATACAGGAGTAATTATCGATACTAAAGGCTCATTCATATTTTTACTCTCCTTATATAGCAACTAGCAGTACTATACCAACAAGTTTACTTAGATACTAACTTTTTTTGTCCAATATATTTGTAATATCCTAATGGGAACAACACTAAATACAATAATTTATCAGATATTTTTTTGATTTCGCCAAAATAATGACTGTCAGATAACAATGAGTATCTAGCTAAATTTATGTAATTCTTTATCCACATATATGGATATCTACCTAAAGGATATGTATTTTGATTTATTAAATATAAAAACTCTAATGCTCTACCTTTTAATGCATTTTTATTTAATATATTCTTAGTCAAACCATCATCCAAATAATCTCTTATTATCATAGGTTTGTTTACACATTTAACTTTATAGTATTTAGACATTTCATTCCATACTACACTTTCTGGTAAAAATCTCACTTCTTTTCTTTCTGGAAAAGGAAATTTTATAAGCTCATCAGTTACAAATACTATGCTTTTATCTCCCTTAACACCATATTTAAAATATAGGTCTGCAAAGTGACATATTTTTTTATCCTCAGGCATTTCTGTGCCTATTAAATCTCCACTTGGGTATACACAAAGTCCAACAACCCCACTAAATCCTTCTTTATTTTCTACAGAATTCCATTCATCATTAGCAATTTCAAGAGAATCTTTAATTAAACCATCATCACTATCTACAATGAAAAATAGTTCTCCATCTGCATTTTTTACACCTAGATTTATTGCAGTATGCTTTCCTCCATTTTCTTTGTATATATATCTTATATTTAATTTATCTTCTGATATAAATTTTTCAACTAATTCTTTAGTACCGTCACTACTTCCATCATCAACAATCAACCATTCAAAGTCGTTGAAATCATATGTTTGAGCTTTTAAATCATTATACAAATTTTCAAGTAAATGTGCTCTATTATATGTTGGAGTAAATACAGTAAATTTATATTTATACATTAATTAAATCTTCCTCTCTATCTAACTTTTTTTAATTCCATTTATTCCATAATTAATAAAGTAGTATATAGCTTTGTATAGAGGTATTTTTTCTATATTTCTATATATATTCCAAGTCCACATAGCAGCCTTTATCTTATTACCACTAAGGGAGTTACTAGATTTTCTATATAATGCTAAAACTTCATTTATTCCATGAGCGATATGTCCTCTTTTCAATATAGATAACCACAAGACATAATCTTCATGTCTTACACCACTCATTTTAATTTCAAAATCCAATTTAGACTTATCAATTACAACAGTAAGACATCCCAAAATATTTCCCTTTAATAACCTTCTATAATCTACATTAGGTGGCACTTTTATTACTTTATTTAACTTTTTATCATTTTCGTCCATCAGTTCATATGAAGTAAATGAGATTACATAGTCATTTTCTAACATAAAGTTTACTTGTTTTTCTAACTTACTACTATTCCACTGGTCATCACTATCTAAAAAAGCTATAAATTGTCCTGTCGCATTACTTAATGCTAGATTTCTAGCATTAGAGACACCCTTATTAGTCTCAGTCTTTATGCATTTTATTCTACTATCTTGTTGCATATAAGATTTGACTATACTAGGACTATTATCTGTTGAGCAATCATCAATAATTAACATTTCCCATTCTTGATAAGTTTGGTTTAATACTGATTTTATGGTTGCTTCAATAAATTTTTCAGAATTATACATGGGAGTAATTATAGATACTAAATTCTTCTTCATATTACCTTCCTCATCATTTATAAAATATTTATTTAATTTTACTTAATACACAATCATATATCCTCTTGCAGTTCTTATTGTCATTATATCTGAAAAACTTATTTCTTTCATTTTTTTGGTTACCCATAACCTCAAAATTATTTTCAATAATATCAATAAGTTTATTCACAGCTTCATCATTATTATAAGCCAAAGACCCAAACATTTCGCTTTTTAAATCTATATACGAGTCAACTTTTTCCATATATTCATCTAAATCAAATTGATAAAATAAAATAGGTCTGTTCATATAGAGAAAATCTATGGCAACACTTGAATAATCAGTTATGTTTGCAGCTGATTTTCTTATTTCATTTGCTAGAGTTACCCCTTTATCTAAAAATACAATTCGTTTACCAGTTATGTTTTCTTTTATGTCATCTATAAACTCATGCATAAGATGATGCATATAAATTTTTACATTTATATCTTTCTCATCTAATATTTTATTTAATTTATCATCATTCAAGAAATTCATTATATTTTTAAAATAATCTGTATCTGTAAATTTCCCTGAACTAAATTTTATCCAGTCTCTCCATGTAGGAGTATATAATATATCTCGTGTTTGTGCAACTTCATTTGTTGGTAAATTGTCATATCTTGCATTTCCAATTATATAAACTGAGTCATCTAACATTCCCCAATCATTTACCATAACATCTCTTTCAAACTCAGAACTTGCTGTAACTATATTATAACTTTTATATAGGTTATCTATAATATTTTTAAACTTTTTATTCATTGGCTTTCTCTTTTTAAAACTTATCGTTCCATGATTTAAGAACACTTTTATCGTCTTTTTATGGAAATAATTAAGAACAGGTACAGCAAAGTTATAAGGTGCTATATCTGCTGATGGCGCATGTGAAAATACTATAGCTTTTGAATTGTAATAATATAGATAGTTTTCTACACTTCCTCTTATTAATTTCTTGCCTGGAATTTTATTGAATACTTTACTGTCTTTATTTACTACCCAATAAGTTTCTACATCATTATGTTCTTTCAACATATACTCATAAAAGAACTTGGCATTATCATTGTATATATCTCCTGAATGTCCACCTATAAGCCAAATATTTCTACCATTAAACTTATGCTTACTAAATGGATACATAAAAAAAGCCAAAAGCATATTTATTAAAAATTTAACCTTGTCCATAAACACCATCCTCATTATAACTTATACTGTCTAAATCCATTAATTCTTCCTTTTATAGTGGCACTATGATAATCTTTGTTGGAACTCAATATAAGACCGCCTATATTTCTTACAAGCTTTGATGCCATAACCTTTACAAACTTATAATTCTTTCTATAGACTATTTCTTTTTTGCAAATGGCTCCAAAACCTCTTCCATAGTTATAATCTTTTTGATACTTTTCTTTAGATTTAGAATGTTTTTTTGCAGGATGGTAAATTATATCATTCCCAAAGTATTTTCCTTTAAATCCTAAACTCAACAGGTTTAAAACATAATCTATCTCTTCACCAGCACCAAAATCTCCACCAACACCTAATTTTTCGTCAAATCGTGTATATTCTTTTTCTCCAAAATCAACAAAAAAAGTTATGGATGTTATAGTATTTAAAACGTTGGAACTTGTGATATCACAAGTTCCATCATACATTTTCTTAAATGCATCAATTTTATTTGCATCCATAGTTTTACAACTGTATATTTTATAAGCTTTATTTTTATTAAAGAAGTTTGTAACTTTTTCTAATGTATCATTTTCGTAGACACAGTCATCATCAGGAAAACCTATAATTTGCCCTTTAGCATTATCTATGCCTACATTTCTGTTATAACTTAATCCTAGCTTATCGCTTTTTATATACTTTATATCTAACTTATCAACGTATTTATCAACTATCTCCTTAACTTTGTTATTATCATTTTGATCTATTACTATAAGTTCAAAGTTTTTGTAAGTTTGATTTTCTAAGCTATCCATAAGTAAGTATATATCATCATATCTATTTAATGTTGGCATTATTAATGATATTAACATTACTACCTCCTACTTTTCATTTTCCACAAATCTACCTCTCTTTTATCGTTTAATATTACTTCTTTTATTAGTAATACTATTGTGAAACTAAATGAAGCTTCTAATAATAAATTTTCTGCAAAAGAATATAGTAAAAATATGAATAAAGCTACTAAATACTCTTTTTTATCTTTTTCTATAAAGCTTTGTATACCTTTATACATCAAAAACATAAATAAGATGCAAGCAATTACTCCTAGTACACTAATTATATATATATAAGAACTGTCTAATGGATTAGTTGCTTTTATAGCAGCACTATATGAATTTCCAAAAGGTTTCATAAAATTTCCCTCTTGAGCTAAGTATACATTCCAGAACTTAGGTCTACTTGCTAATAATCTATTTAGTACACTACTTTTAGAAAACATCATACCAATAATTACACTAAATAAAGTAAGTATTATCGGTGATGTCTTTATAAGCATTGGTAGTACTTTTATTTTTTTTAGGTCTATCACTCTTATTATCTCTACAAATATTAATCCTGCTAATATAGTAAAAAAGCCAGTTCTACTATATGTAGTTTGATAAACAAAGAATGCAGATCCAAATAAAATTATTCTATCCCATTTATTATAGTTTTTATATCTTAAGAATATATATGCTGCATATATAGTAACCATATAATAAAATACTCCATTTGGATTACCAAGTCCAAAATCCATTCTTGTAACAAGCGTATCTAATTTTCCTATATATCTATAGTGGACTTCCTGATTAAATACTAATGAAGGAAATAAATTAAATAATAATATAGCTCCTATTAAAAAACATACAGATATTATTAAATAACTTTTAACTATACATTTATCATCTATTTGTTTAGCTGATACAGCTAACAAAACAATTAATAATATAGCTCCTTCTCTATTTAATATATAAAGTAATACACAAGCTCCAACTAGCACCATTTCTGTTATACTTTTTCTCTTATCAAATAAAAAAAGTAGCATTAGTATTCCTATTGAAGAATAAAATAACGCTGATTTAATCATCCCTATACTCATATCTGGGTCAATAAATGATATCATATACTTTCTAAGTACTATGATAAACAAAACAAATATATAAAGATATTTTTTAATCATAATATTTCTATCATCGTTTAAAGTCTTCATTTCACTTTCTCCCTTTTAGCTTCTTAAAGTATTACTTGCAAATATTTTACAACACTTCCATATCTTATTTACACCTGTTAAGTGCTTACTTTCTAAGAAATAATTTCTTTTCTTAGCCCAACTTTTTCCCCACCAATGTATTCCATAAGTATTTTCTGTAATACATTCTGGTGTAAAGTCTTCTTTAAATCCAAAAGGATAAAAATATTCTTTATCGTAGACACGGATGCCTTCTTCATAGTTATTTTGGTCAATCTTTTTATAATTTTTTTCCATAAGATAAGTCATAACTTTTGGTATTGTAAACAATGAAGAAGTAAGCACCTCTTTTTCGTAGTACTCTAATAAATCTTTAAAGAAAGGATGTCCTTTTTCTACACCTACTATGGCTGCATTCATGTATTCTCCATCATCTTCATATCCACATATAAGCCTATTATTTTCTAAAAGAGGAGTTATATCCTTTAATATCTGCATATCTGTATCCATATAAACTCCACCTTGTTCATAAAGTACTCTTACTCTTGTATAATCTGATATGAACGCCCAAAGCTTTCTTTTATAACATTCTTCCAAAAACTTATTTCCTTTTATTTCTTTCTCTATATCAAAGTTTTTTTCATTCCACTCTACTATCTCATATTCTGGAAGTTTTTCTTTCCAGGAATTTATACATATATTTTCTATATTTCCTTTTGGACCACCAAACCATACATAATGTATTTTTTTAGGAATCAAATGAACACCTCCTACATATATTCTTGTCTATCTTCTTCTTTTAATTGCTCTACTATCTTTTTGACATCTTGAGCTTTATCTTTTCTACAAACCATAACTGCATCATTCGTAGATACTACTATCAAATCACTAATACCTATTGTCGATATTAATTTGTCATCTGAATATATAATTGAGTTTTTAGTATCTATAGTAATATTTTCACCTCTTTTGATGTTACCTTCATCATCAGTTGGATATATCGCACCTAGGGAGTCCCAAGAACCAACGTCATTCCAACCAAAATCACCAGGAACTACTATAACATCATTACTTCTTTCCATAATACCATAATCTATAGAGATTGATTGTATTGTTGGATAGATTTCTTTTATTTTTTCTATTTCTTCTTCTGTTCCTAAGTAATTACTGATTTCCTCTAATTTTTCATATACTTTTGGTAAGTATCTCTTAAAATCTTCCAATATCTTGGATACCTTCCATACAAACATCCCACTATTCCACACATATTTCTTAGAATTTACATACTCTTTAGCAATTTCATAGTTTGGCTTTTCTACAAACTCCACTACTTCATATGCAACATTTTCTATTGTATTTTCTCTACTAAAGTTTATGTATCCATATCCTGTTGATGGGAATGTAGGATTTATCCCAATAGTTACTAGTTTATCATTATTTTCTGCTATATAAATAGCTTTTTCTAAAATAGCTTTAAATTCTTTTTCATCTTTTATATAATGGTCAGCTGGATATACACACATAACACCATCACCATATTTTTTCATTATGTTAAAGGCTGCAAAACCTATAGCTGCTGCCGTATTTCTGGCACATGGTTCTGGTAAGATATTGCTGTATAAACATTTATCTTTCACTGTATCTTTTAAAGCGTCCATTTGCTTCTCATTAGTTACTATAAATAAATCCTCTTTGTTTGCTAGAGAATCTATTCTGTTTATAGTTTCATTTATTAAAGCATCTTCTCCACTTAAATTTATAAGCTGCTTAGGTACTTCTTGTCTACTAAGTGGCCAGAAACGAGTTCCGCCTCCTCCAGCCATTATGACATTATATACTTTCATCGTTTATCTCCCCTTAGCTCTTTATATAGAATCCACCACATTTAATATATAAGATATTAAATTATTCAACTTAGATTCTACATCTTCTTGGTTATCTGAATTTGCTCCAAAGTAAAATTTAATTTTAGGTTCTGTACCTGAAGGTCTTATAGCTATCCAAGAACCATCTTCAAGTAAAAATTTAAGTACATCTGATTTAGGTAAATCATCTACTCCATCTTTATAATCTAAAATCTTATCTACTTTTACATCAGCCACATTATCTATTTTAACACTTCTAAAGTAAAGCATCATCTCTTTTATTTTTTTTATTCCTTCTATGCCTTTTAAAGTCACTGACTTTAATTCCTCTTTGTAGTACCCAAATTTATTATATGTATCCATCAAGGCTTCATACAAGTTCATACCTTTTGAAAAATAGTATGCTGCCATTTCACATATCATAAGCGAAGATACAACACCATCTTTATCTCTAGCATGAGTTCCAATTAAGTAACCATAGCTTTCCTCATATCCCATTATAAAGCTTCTATCATTACTTTCTTCAAACGCTTTTATTTTTTCTCCTATAAATTTGAACCCTGTTAAAGTATTTAAACAATCTACATTATAAGCCTTTGCTATTTTTGCACCTAGTTCTGATGTAACTATAGTTTTTATTATTGTAGGATTGTTTTTAGGAAGTTTATTTTCTTCAACTAAACTCTCTACTATATATCTAACTAAAAGTGAGCCAACTTGGTTTCCATTTAAGACTACATACTCACCACTAGAATCTTTTACAACAACACCTACTCTGTCACAATCAGGGTCTGTCCCTATTATCAAATCAGTACCATTACTCTTTGCCATTTCAATAGCTATATTAAATACTGACTTTTCTTCAGGATTAGGATACTTAACTGTTGAAAAATTAGAATCTGGCAATTCTTGCTCCTTAACCACCATTACATTTTCAAAGCCACATTCATTTAAGACTCTTCTTACTGGTTTATTTCCGGTTCCATGAATAGGTGTATATATTATTTTTAATTTTTTTCCATATTCATCTATCGTGCTTTGTCTTAAAACTTGCTTCTTAACAGCCTTTATAAACTCATCATCTATTTCATTATCTAATATAGTTATTAAATTTTTAGATAAAGCTTCTTCAAAATCTACACTTTTAATGATACTGTAATCATCAATCTTATTAACTTCTGCAATTATATCATTGGCCATATCTATACAGATTTGACCTCCATCTGAGTCATATACCTTATATCCATTGTACTCTTTAGGATTATGACTTGCTGTTATTACTATTCCCATAGCACACCTCAAATGTCTAACAGCAAAAGAAAGTTCTGGTGTAGGCTTTAACTCTTCAAAAATATAAGCCTTTACACCATATGCACTTAAAGTTTTAGCTACTTCTATACAAAACTCTCTTGACATGTATCTACTATCATGTGCTATAACAATTCCTTTTTGCTTTCCTTCTTCACCTTGCGTCTTCATAATATAATTTGAAATTCCAAGTGTTGCACGTCTAACAGTATAAATATTGATTCTATTAGTTCCCGCTCCTATTATACCCCTTAGACCACCTGTCCCAAATTCTAAATTTTTATAGAATCTATCTTGTATTTCTTTGTCATCATACTTTATACTTAATAGCTCTTCTTTGGTTTGTTCATCAAAATAAGGAGAATTTAACCACATCTCATAATTATTTTTATAATCCATATTTTCATCCTTTCTGACTCTATTTTAATTTTTTAAGGTAAATGTCTATCTTTTAAGTAGTTTTTGCTTTCCTTTTTTTAAAAATTCAAAAGCTAAGTCCATCTCTTCTACCTTAAATAAAACTATCAATATCGTATATACAGAAGCCCCACCTAATACTCCAGTTCCAACTGCTATAATTTCTTTAATTGTTCCTGCACCTATAAATGCATATAGATTGTTATATATCAATAAAGTGACTACTGCCATCACACCTGATGCTACCAAACTTTTAAGACCAGTCTTTATGATTTTATCTCCTCCAAAATATCCAGTTTTCTTTTTAAGAGATATAAACAATAATATAACTGTAATTATATTAGACGTACTAGTTGATATAGCAATACCTGCATGACCAAGTGGTCTTATCAATATTAAATTAAGAACTATATTTATTATTAGCGCAATACTTCCATTTATCATTGGTGTCTTTGTATCTGAAAGAGAATAGAATGCTCTATATAAAACATCTCTTACCCCACAAGCCAATAAACCTAACGAATATAATCTAAGAGCTATAGATGTAAGGTCTGTTGATAATGCATCAAACTTACCCCTTTGGAATAGTATTCTAACTAGAGGTTCTGCTAATATAATAGCTCCTATGGATATTGGAAGCACTACCAATATAATACAATTTGATGACTTTACAATAGTACTTATAAAGCCTTCTTTATTATCTTTACCCGACATTTTTGCCAACTTAGGATATATAACTGTTATTATAGATGTAACAAATAATGCCATAACAAACTCATTTAGTCTATTTGCATAGTTAAGGGCAGACAACTTTCCATCCCCCAAAGTAGTTGCCAATAACCTGTCAACAAATATATTTAACTGTCCAACAGCTACACCTATTAACATAGGCAAGACTAGATTCACTAATTCTTTTATGGACTCATCCTTTAAATTTATATATGGTTTATACTTGTAGGACTTCTTAAATGCAAATGGGAGTTGAAACAATAACTGACTTGCCATGGCAATCAATGCTCCTGCTGGTAGTATCCATACATTTTTACCTGCACTTAGTGCTATTGCTGCTATTATTATGATATTATATGGAATTCCTATAAGACCTGGAATTACAAAACTGTCATTCACCTGTAAAAATGAACTAAATATTTTACTTCCACTCAAGAACAAAACTCCTGAAATCATTATTTTAGTAAATAGTATTGCTGC
Organism: Clostridioides sp. ES-S-0190-01; assembly: GCF_020658275.1. Lineage (NCBI taxonomy): Bacteria > Bacillati > Bacillota > Clostridia > Peptostreptococcales > Peptostreptococcaceae > Clostridioides > Clostridioides sp. ES-S-0190-01. The sequence goes on from NZ_JACVWA010000015.1 coordinate 78,799, forward strand.
TTGAAACTTAGCAGGGTCACTTCTAAATCCTGCTGCAAATACTGTAACAAATTGCTCTGTAAATAAAAGCCCAAAAATAGCTATTATTATAGCCATTATATAGCATATATTTAAAACATTGTTAGTAAATTTTAAGGCACCTTCATCTCCGAGTCTTTTCTTTGTCTCAAAGTACATAGGTATATAAGTTGTAGCAATTGCAGAACCTATGACTGCTATGATTAAACCAGGTATATTTAATGTTAATACAAATACGTCTGCATACATACCTGTTCCATAGAAATTTGCAAGTACAAGTTCTCTAAGGAAACCTAATACTTTTGAAAACATAGTGGCCGCCATAATCCACAATGCTGCTTTAGCTGTTTTTGACATTTTCTTTCTCCTTCTCTAATTTAAACTCTAAAAGTAGAACTTTTAAAACTGCTTATAAACATTATTCTGATTAAGTAAATTTAACCTATGAAAAGCTTCCTTAATAAATTAAAGACTATCTTGACTCATATCTAAGCGCTCTAAATACAATCAATAGTAATAATAGTATTAATATTATACAAGATAAGGATGTTAAATTAAGTATACTCTTTAACAGACTATAATTACCTACTGTATATCCAACTTCAATTACATCACTTATGTTGTTATCTTTCAAGAATTTATCTTGTGCATGACTTAAATTATCACTACAAATCAGTATTGGCATATTTTCTTTGGCCGATACTACTCCCAAAGAAATATATTCGTTTACATCAGATCTACTTCCAAAATCTAATTTAGCAGTATAGATTTTCTTTATATCTTTTTCATCATAAAACTTCTTTATTAAATCGACATTTGTGCTTGACTTATTTATTTGCTTTATACCTTCTATATTCTTTAAGCTAGAATCAATGTCTGCAATAAACTCTTTTGAATCACCTAATGCATATATTTTTTCAAGGTTTTTACTTTTTAAGAAGTCAATTTGTTCTTCAAAACCTTCATCTTGAGCCCATATTATTGGCATTCCATTTTTAGCTGCATAAGAATATACAGATATGGCATTCTCTAATCCTGTAGTTGAGCTAAGTAAAAATGCCTTATCGAATCCTACTGTTCTGTACATTTCTCTAGCTATCTTTAAAGATGTATCATATCTGTCTTTTCCTCTTATTCTTTCTACTTTAATTCCCATTTTCTCTATATTACGTTCAGCATCTTTAGATACTGCCTTTAAACCACCTATTATCGTAACCTTCTCTGGACCTAGCTCTTTTAGATAATTTCTTGTTACTCTACCGACATTTTTACTCTTAGTTACAACTATCGGAGCATTTTTTACATATGCCAAAGGTGTTGCACTTATACTATCTACAATTGACTCTTCATTTACAAGAATTACTTCTTTAGAATTCTTGAATACTCTTTTATTTAATTCTGTTGAAATCTCTGGTATACTACCTTCTATCAACTCTTTTTTAGGACTTACATCTGCAAATACCCCCACTGTACTAGAAATAGAGATTAGCAAAACTAACGATAATATAGTAGAAATTTTTTTAATCATAAGTTCTCATTCCTTTTCTTTTTGTATTTTTTGACAATAAAAAAGCTCTTTTTTAAAGAGCTTTTTCATTGATTAATAATCTAATATTTTAAAATTATCTAGCTCCGTCTCCTGTCAATACTACTTTAACAGTTTTAAAGAGTATCTTAAAGTCAAGTAATATACTCCTATTTTTTATATAGTAAATATCTTCTTTAAGTTTTTCTTCAGGAGTGATTTCGTATCCACCATTTACTTGTGCCCAACCTGTAAGTCCAGGTTTTATAGCAAGCCTGTTGATAAATCCAGGTATTTCCTCATTAAATTGAACAGTAAAGTTTGGTCTCTCTGGTCTAGGACCTATTAAGCCCATGTCCCCCTTTAATATATTAAACAGCTGTGGAATCTCATCAATTCTAGTTTTCCTAATAAACTTTCCAACCTTAGTTATTCTAGGATCATCTTTTTCAGCCCATTGTGCGCCAAATTTTTCTGCGTCTGTTCTCATAGATCTCAATTTATATATATAGAATCTTCTCCCGCATTTTCCTAGTCTTTCTTGCTTATAAGTTATTGGTCCTTTGTCCTCTATTTTAATAAGAATTCCAAATATTGCTATTAAAGGTAAACCTACTACAAGTCCTAATATAGATAAAACTAAATCCACAACTCTTTGGTACAAGTCAAACAACACTGTGCCTTTTACTATGCTATAGTCAATCTCACTTGCAATTTCTTTATCTGCCCCTGGATAGCTTGTAACTTTAGGTATTTCACATTCATCATTAGTATATCCAGACATAGTTACCTCCATATTGGAATAAAAAATTTTTAAATTCTTAATTTCAACGTATTTCTATCTTATTTTTGACTTATTTCTATATTATACTCAATAATGAGAAGTTTATCAATACAATAAACGTCATTGTAAACAATTTGATTCTTTGCAAAAATATATCATCTCTTGCTATATTTTACATTATAACAGGAGATGATATATTTTGCTTTAATATTTTTTATTTTATTTTACTGTATCTTCTATTCCTATTCCAATTTGAGTTCCCATTGTCTTTACTTTTTCTGCTGTATTTAACTTATCCATGTCGCTCTTATTGTCTATAAATGCGCATTCTACAAGTATTGCAGGATATTTATTGTTTCTTAATACATATAGGTAATCATTTCCATTAGCAAGTGTTCTTGTCTTGATTCCTCTATTTTGCATATTAAATTTCTCTAATATTCTTTTTAATATATTTGATGCAGCAGTCTTAGTTGTTCCACCATTTTTATCTTTTACTTTGTAAAAAATTTCCACACCATTACCAGCTCCATTAGATGCATTGTAATGTATACTTGTAAATAAATCTGGCTTTATAGTGTTTGATAATGTCGTTCTTTCTCCTAAAGCCATTGTTTTATCTGTATCTCTAGTCATAACAACATTTATACCTTTTGAACGTAAATATTCAGTAGTTGCTAGTGCTGTATTAAGAGTATATTTCTTTTCTTGAGCTCCACCATTTAATCCACTTGTTGCTCCTGAGTCAGAACCCCCATGACCTGGGTCTATCACTACAGTTTTTCCTGCTGCTGAACCTGGATTTTCTGGTTCTGTTGGTGCATTGTGTTTTGATAAACTAGATGCTATAGAATTTATAACACTATCCTTCATTCCATCACCAATTTGATATACTGTTCCTGCTGTTTTTTCTGATAAATTTGTACTATGGTATGCAGAAACGTAAGTTTTTGGAGTTATAAGTATTGGAGATTTCAACTTAGCTGCTAAAGGTCCTGCTGTTATTGAGTCAACTATTATGTCAGATTTTGCAACTAACATTGCACTCAATTCTTTATCTGGATAGAAAGTCTTAATTACCTTCGCATTAGTTTCATGTCTATCAGCTCCAGATACTCTGTTTTTTGAAGTCCCATTTTTTGCTATCTTAGATATTTTATCTATAAGTTTTGATGATAGACTTTGGTCTCCACCTATGTAATAAGCTTCTTCTAAACCTTGTGAAGATAGCCAATTATATGTACTTTCTGGTACAGAATCTTTATTAGCTAATATTATAGGTTGTTGGTCTTCACCTGCTTTTGATGAAATATTAAGAGCATCGTACTCACCAGCATATCCATTTGCTATATATATCTTATTAACATCATGATACTTATCGATTTCTTTTGCTATAAGTAAAGATGTTTCATGTCTATCAACTCCACCAATACGAGTTACATTTACATCTACAGCAGATTTTATTTGAGATACTGCCTTTTGTGAAACTGAACCATCATCACCTATGATTATTACATCACTTGGGTTTAGACGTTTTAATTCAGCCTTTGTACTTTCTGGTATATCATCTTTATTTGCAAGTAATATTGGTGCATCATATGTAGAAGCAAGTGGAGTAGCTGTGATTCCATCTGCTGCTAGTTCTCCATTAACTATTACAACCTTACTAGCTCCATCTTTCCATCCTTGTTTACTTATCTCAACTGCTGTCTCAAATCTAGTAGCTCCTGCAAGTTTTTTTACTGGTGCAGAAGTTTTTCTCATATATTCATTCACTGCTTTTGTTGAGTTAGCATCACTTATTATAAACTCTTGTGTAACATCATAATCTTTAAGATTTAACCCCATAGATTCTAAATCTTCTTTATTTAAAACCTTCTGTCCATCTTTACCATTTACTTTTATGCTTTGAAGTTCCCATACATTTAAGTATTCTGGGTCTTTGTTATAGTTTATTACACCTTCATATGTATCTGTTTTTTCATTGTAATTTAAAGTAGCTTCAAGTGGCATATCATAACACATAAAGTTTAATGTTATTGAATCAGCATTTAATTTTTCTTTAAACTTTACACTTGCATTCGATTTACTTCCTAACACAACACTTTTTCTTTGTAAATTTATATTAATATCTGAATTAGATTCTGTATTTGCAGTAGTATTTTCCGCTGCTAAAGCCACGTTTGGTGCCACCATTGCTATAGACAACATTCCTGTTGCTAATAATTTTGTTCTCTTTCTCATCGTATCCCCCCTAGATTTTTAGATCTTTAAATCTTATTTAATTCTTCTTGAACTTGTTTTATATTACATAAATTCAATATTATGTAAATCTTTTTTCATTATAGCACAAAAGATTACAAATTGTAATCTTTTTGTAATCTTTTATGGCATGTTTTTTTAATTTTCGCTAGGGAAAAACTGGATTATTACTGAGAATTTCTGCATATTTAAACAAATTGAATAAATATTTTTTTAAACAAAACACTACATTAAATTTTAATAAATATTTTCTTTTTATACATAAACGACATTATTATAACCCAAAACAATACATACAAGAGAGAAAATACAAGAGAATCCCATGTTGTACCTGCCCAAGGTGTTATAAATTCATATGTAGTCCATTCCACCAAAGTAGTAGGATAATCTACTTTATCAGTAAGTTTTGGTAAATTCCAAAACACATGGCTCAATATTTCAAGACACATATATGTAAAAATAGGGCTACTTCCAAGTGCTATTATTGGAGTAAATATTTTGCTTTTATTTTTGATGTCACATATAAAGTAAAATATCGCCAATAAAATACCATAACTTCCAGCCATTAAAAGTACGAATGAACTTGACCATAATCTCTTATTAAATGGAAAATATTGATTAAAAGCAAAAGCACATATAAGTAAAATGATACTCATAATTAATATTTTAAAGAATTTTTTATACTGTCCTATATTTTCTTTTAGAAGTACACACCCCATAGTACAGCCTAACATACCTGAAGAAATTGCTACTATACTCGTTAAAAATCCATCTGGTTCAAACTCTGGCTTGTACAAATGTCCTTTGAAAAAATGGAAATCCACTAATTGTGCAAGAGAACCTTCTAGCTCAAATCCATATGGTTTTGCCACTATATAATATCCCACTATGATAAATGCAGATATACATAAGAAAGTAATTATAGTTGCAGTGCTTCCTACATTCAGTTTTTTTAGTAGTAAATACACTAGACTAGTTACAAGGTATACTAATCCCATACGTTGAAGCACCCCAAGTATTCTTACAGTACTTAAGTCATGATTTCCTAGGTAATTTAAGAAAAATCCAAACAACATTAGTAAAATACTTCTCTTAAATATACTTAGTATTATTCGTATTGTAGATTTATTATTCTTTAGTTTACTGTTTATTGATATTGGAATTGTAACACCTAAGGATATAACAAAGAAAGGAAATGCAAAATCTGCAAGTGTTACACCATGCCATATAGCATGTCTAAGTTGTGGATACATTCTCATCCAAGTCCCAGGATTATTGCAAACTATCATGAGGGCTATTGATAGCCCTCTTATTATATCAATTGATTTAACTCTATTTTTCATAATTTTTGTATCTAATTTACCTTCAAATCCACTCTCCATATTACCTCCCCAAGATTTAATTGTATATTTATCTTTAGCTATGAATCAATCTAACTATATATTTTCAAATATAAATATAAAATATAGCTTTCTTAAATATACATCTTTTTAGTTAAGAAATTTCTTTAGAAATCCAAGTTTATCTAATATATCTTGTATCTTATTAATTTTCTGGCTTATAGAATCTATAGCTTTTTCAATTGAATCAACCTTAGCTTCTAAATCTTCAACCTGATTTACTTTTTTGTCTATAGTACCATGATTAGTGATGTCACTATTAGATGAGTTATCTATAAGCTTTCCTATATAACCATCATTAATCAATTTTGTATCATTAGCAGATGCCAATATCATCATTGTTTCTATATCTGAATTTCTAGTATTTTCTATAACTCTACCATTTTTGTCACGAACTGACAATATAGTTATTGTATCATGATTGTTAAATCCACCTTCTCCAATATTTCTCACTATAACATTTACTAAAGTAGCATAGTTATTTACCTCACCATTAGGCATATCAATAGTGATAGTCTTTGAACAATCACCTTTTATATTCACAGTTATTGGCTTATTTGTTATCATTCTAAAAGCTTCATTTACAGTATCCTCTTTTGGATTAAAGTTAATAATGTCATTAGGACTTGCAATATTTATCATATTAGTTAATTCCTCAACGGTTTTAGCTTCAAAGATAGTTTTATCTTGTAAAGTCTTAATTTCATTAAAAGCTTCTTCATTTCCATTTCCACCAACTTGTGTTACAGTACTTAATTTTTTAGTACTAAGTATATCCCTTTGCTTTGTATTTAGTTTATCACCGACCAAAACAACAGGTGATTCATTCTTTGCTGCCAATACTCCAACTGCCAATGAATCAATAAGTTGATTTTCATTTTTACTTCCATCTTTAGTTACATATAGATTGTTTAAATCTACATCAGAATAAAACTTTTCTATAACCTTGGCATTAGTTTCATTTCTATCCTTTCCACTCAATCTTTCTGCATTAGGGAGGCTTTTTTCTACAGCTCTTGAAACAGAATTTGTACCTCCAATTACATATGCCTTTATAACTTTCTCATCTTTTATAAATTTCTCAAATGCTTCTACTCCATTCTTTGGACTAGATAATACTACAGGCATATTATTTTGAGCAGAAGGTGCCCCAACACTTACAGCATCACTTAGCCCTTTTTCGCCATTTACAACAGCTACTTCCTTAACATCTTTAATATCTTTTAGTTTATTTGCTAAAAGTAATGAAGTTTCATATCTATCATTACCACTAATTCTTTCTACATTTAATCCATCACTTTTTAATTGATTCTCTATATCCTTGTTTAACACGGCAGTCCCACCAATTAAATAAATATCCTTAGCTCCCAAACGCTTTAGCTCTGTTTTGGTTCTATCATCCAGTTTATTACTTTCTGTCAAAAGTATTGGAGCTCCTTTAGATTTTGCAAATGGTGTAGCTGAAAGAGCATCAGCCAAAGAGCTATCATTGACTAATACAGCATTATTACTAGAACTATATGCTTTTTGGCTTATCTTTACAGCAGTTTCATATCTCCCTTCACCTATTAATTTTTCCTCTGTAAGTGCGTATGATGAAGTTATAGAAATCCCACTTAAAGTAAGCGCTATTGTCAATATTGTTAAAATAGTTTTTGGTGCTTTCATTTTATTACCCCCTTATTTCGTTTAAAATCTTACTATATTATATTATAGAATATCTTTACACTATTTTACAGTTTAAAATTATTACATTTTTATCTATAAAAATTTCTCAAGAAATAAGCCCCAACCATATTAACGGTTAGGGCTTATTTCCTTTATATATTTTTAAAGCAATATTAAATATTTTTTAAACTATAAAACATTTAACATTATTATTTTCCTAGAAGACTATTTAATTCATTAAAAGCACTTTCATTTCCATTTCCACCAACTCTAATTGGAGTTTCTATTTTCTTAGATTTAAGTACAGTTTTTTGACTTTCATCTAATTTATTTCCAACTAGAACTACTGGTGAATCAGTTTTAGCACCTAAAGCTCCTACTGCTAGTCCATCTATTAAGTCACCTTGACTTTTTGAACCATCTTTAACAACAAAAGCATATTTTAAATCTGAATTAGTATAGAACTTATCTATTATCTTAGCATTAGTTTCATTTCTATTATTTCCTGCAAGTCTTGTTGGATTTGAAAGCTTACTTTCTAAGCTTGATGATAAAGTAGCTGTACCACCAATTATATAAGACTTAGTTATTTTTGATGAATTTAAAAACTCATCAGCCCCTTGTAACTCACTCTTTTCATTAGTAAGTATTATTGGCATATTGTTGTCAGCAGCTGCTGCACCAACACTTATTGCATCTGCAAGTCCATTGACACCATTTGCTACTGCAACTTGTGAAACAGATTTTATACTGTTTAGTTTTTGAGCTAGAGATATACTAGTCTTGTATCTATCACTACCACTAATTCTCTCTATTGATATACCCATATTGCTAAGTTGAGTTTGTATATTCTTACTTAGAGAATTTTCTCCACCTATTAGATAAACTTTTTTAGTTCCTAATCTTTGTAACTCTGCCTTAGTTTTTGAATCTAAGTTATCTTTTCCTGTTAAAAGGATTGGAGAATCAATTGCTGCTGTAAATGGTGTAGCTGTTAAAGCATCCACTATTGCATTACCATTTACTAGTACTGCATTTTGTGAAGAAGTCCACCCTTTTTGACTAACTTTAACTGCTGTTTCATATCTGTCAGCTCCAGTTAAAGATTCTCCTGAAGTAGCCTGTCCAGAAGATGTCTTTGTTATAGCTTTTATAACAAAGTTACAAGGAGAGAACTCACTGTATGTATTTATATCTTCAAATTTATTGTTTTGAAGTATGTAACTTTCACCTAAGTTTGCTTTAGCTTCATATAGATAGTATCCATCTATGTTAGTTTCATATGCTAAAGTTGATTTTTCTTTATTAGGATTTGCTGTGTTGTCTATAACTACTACTATTGCACCTTTCCCTTTTGGAAGGTTATAAGAGTTAGTAGGTACATTTATGTATCCAGAGTATGATACTGTTCCATTTGCAAGTTTTGTCATTGAGTTATTTTGAGGAACTCCATTTACTACTGGTGCATAATATACTTCATATTTTGCTCCTACAGAGTCTGTTTCAAACATAACTGAGTCAAGTTTTTCAGAATCTCTGCTGAAATCAAATACATTTGCTGCTGTTATCTTATTTGACATTATTTTACTAAGGCCAGCATATTCAAGTTGGTACATTTTTTTGTCACTATCTGGTTTTGATATTGATTTCATTGCATAGTTATCTGTGTCTGTAAGTAAAGTTTTATCTTCATAAGAAATCCAGAAGAATCCTTTCATCGAATTGAATTCTCCCCAACTACTTTTTACTAACCATGCTCCATTTGATTCTGGCTTAGCATCAGAAGCAAAGTTATCTTTTGAATAATTATCATCCCATCCTACTATGGCTACTGAGTGATTTAAAGGCATACTTCTATTATTACAATTGTAAGCAGTTTCATCGTCATTAAGATATCTTGAATAATGTGCATAGCCAGATGTTACTGCACCATACTGCATTATTGCATTTTTTACAGTATTTTTATCTTTATTAAGACGAACAACATCTGTAACATTAAATTGTGTAGATGCAGTGTCCATATTTGAAGGTCTAGTTGCACCTTGAGATTCAGATTTAAGATTATATGGTATATCTTTTTCTAATTTAGGACCTGCCCATGCAGTCAAATATCCTATAGCTGTTACATTTGAACTACCTGACATATCGTCTAAGTTCCATCCATATGTTCCACCAGTTGACCACCATCTAAAGTGTTCTTCTGAAAGATCATAAGTTCCATAACCTTTTAACTTTAAATATGATTCTAAAGTTGACATACTAGAAAATGCCCAGCATGTATTAAGGTCACCCTGATTTTTTGCTGGTGTAGTCAATCCTAAATTTATTGGATTGTATGATACACTCGATTTGTATGATGATGGAAGAGTGCTTCTTCCCTTATTTTGAAGTATTGTACCTTCCATTTCATGTGGAACTGGTATTACTCCATTATATTTTGCTGTGTCTTCATTTTTGACATCTTCTAGATATTGAAGATACGCTTTAGAGTATTCTGCAGTTTCTACTCCATCTAGTGTTCTATTGTTTTCTGCTGATACTGGTACTGTTGACACTATTAAAAAGCAAACTGTCAACAATGCCAGTAGCTTTGACAATTTTTTTGATTTGTACTTTCTCATATTTACCCCCTTGTATGTATTTAATTTTTATTATATCAGATTTCTAAATCAAGGTCATATTTTATTTTGATAAAATATGAATTATAAGTGCATATTAATTATATAATCTTATAGTTTTGTTTTTATAGTATTTTAAAATATATTGATTTATTAATGAATATGTTATACTAAAATATGTTAGTTTTTATTTAAATATAGTTATATTCAATTAATTTGGGAGGATTACATTTGATTTTGAAAAAGCATAAGGAGACAATATTATATTTATTTTTTGGAGCATTTACTACCTTTGTAAATATAGTATCATATTTATTTTTTACTAGAGTTTTATCATTTAACTTTATAATCGCAAATACTTTGTCTTGGATAAATGCTGTTTTATTTGCTTATGTTACTAATAAGTTTTTTGTGTTTGAAAATAGAAGGGTTGAGTTAAAGTTCTTGTTTAAGGAATTTTTATCTTTTGTTAGTTTTAGATTGATTTCTGGTATTATAGAAATGGTTATTATGTATATAATGGTTGATTTGCTTTTTGTAAATGATGTTATAGTAAAGATTTTTACTAATATAGTTGTTATAGTTTTAAATTATTTATTTAGTAAGATGATAATTTTTAGAAAATAAAAAGCAGACAATGAAAAACAGTTGTCTGCTTAAAATAATTTATCTAAAATCCATCATCAGTTACATTAGATCTTCCCCATCTAGATATCTCATTTGTTGAATTTTTAACTTCTACAACTTCTATATATGATCCATTTTTTACTCTTTTAGTAAACTTACTTCCATATACAGGAACAATTTCCCAATCACTTGTATTGATTTGCTGTCCTACATATCTTGCAGAAGGTTTATAATCAACGACTCTATAGTAAAGTTCATACTTAGAACTTGTTGGATTACTTAATATTGTTATATCTACATAATTTTTCCTTGATACACTACAAGCTTCCGATTTAACATTTAATCCTCTTGCTAATTTTTCCTCTTCTTCAGTGTCATTAATATTTGGCTTTTTACCACTTATAGCGGGTTGTTCACTTCCAGATACAATATCAATTTTACCTGAATTTCTAACTATAACATCATTACAATTATTAAGTATCTTTGTTATATTTCCTTCATTTATTATATATACATTCTTTGCATCCTTCAATATAGTTACAAGTGAAATTTCACCAGAACTTTCATTTTCTATTCTACATCCATTTTCATCATAAACATCTAAATCATCTATAGTACCCTTATTTATCAGAGTACCATTTTTTATGTCTTTTATTTCTAGAGTATTTTTTATTTTACCAATATTCTTTATTTCAGAATTTGGCATATTTATAGTAATTGACTGATTATATATACCTTCAAAGTTAATAGATATTGCCTTACTGGTTTCTATATCAATAGAATCACTTATTTCCTTTTTAGGTATAAAGTCTATAACATCATTAGCATCAGCTTTTTTTATAGCTACATAAAGCTCATCCATAGTTTCCACAGTGTATTTAGTTTTTTCTTGCATATCAACTATAGTTTTTACGGAATCTTCATTTCCTAATCCTCCAACCTGAATAACTCTGTCTATAGTCTTAGTATTTAGTACATCTTTTTGAGTTGCATCTAATTGATTAGATACTAAAATCACTGGCGAATTATTCTTTGCTGCTAATACTCCTACTGCTAAAGAATCTATTAAATCATTCTTATTTTTTGTACCATCCTTTGTAACATAAATATTTTTTATGTTAGTAGACTCATAAAATTCTTCTATAATCTTTGCGTTTGTCTCACTTCTACTATTTCCAGCTATTCTTGTAGTATTTGGTAAATTATTTTCAATAGAATTAGAAATCGAATATGTACCACCAACTACATATGATTTTTCTATATTTTTACTATCTATAAAATTATCTGCTACTTCAGTTCCACTATTTGGTTCAGAAAGTATTATTGGCATATTTTCTTGAGCAGCTATTGCTCCAATACTTACTGCATCCGCAAGCCCCTTCTCTCCATTTACTACAACTATTTTAGAAATAGACTTTTCTTTATCTAGCCTTTCAGCTAATTTTAAAGAAGTCTCATACCTACAATTACCAGATATTCTTTCAAAATTTATATTTTCTTCATCTAACTGCTTTTCAACATTTAAGCCTAATGAAATTAAGCCACCAATCAAATATACATTTTTTACACCAAGTCTTTTTAATTCTGCTTTTGTTCTACTATCTAATTCATTGCTTTTAGTTAATAATATTGGTGCATCTTTTGCTTTTGCAAATGGGGTAGCTGATAAAGCATCTGCTATTGAATTATCATTTACTAATATAGCACTATCAGATTTTGTCCATCCAGCTTGACTTATTTTTATTGCAGTTTCCCATCTTCCAGAACCTATTAGTGTATCTTTTGTAGACGCATTAGATGTATTCCCATATAATGTGAAAGATAAAAATGTTATAGCTAATAATGACACTATCTGTTTTGATATTTTCATTAATTCTTGCCTCCTAATTCTTTAATAATATTTTATGGAGCATGCACATACTGTATTTTACTTATAGCTAGTTCATCAAAGTGAGATTTTACTGAATGATACCCTATAGCATAGTGCCCACTTTCTGGATTCCATTTCTTATATAAATTCATTGCACTTAATAACTTCTCTTCTTGGCTAGGTAATACCTCCCATACTTCTACATTTGGATTAACTTTTTTAAAATCATTGTAGTCATATGGTTCTACATAAAATCTTAAGTCTTTTATTTTACCTTCTTTATATAATTCTAAAGCCGCTTCGCCCAATGCTCTATGGTCTTCATGTATTCCACTAGCTTTAAATGGAGTCACTGTTTTTACTTTCGCATCTGGATATTCCTTTAGATACTTAAGTATTATTTCCTTTGCTTTTTCCTTACTTAATTCTCCATCATGAGCCCTATTATCTTCTATATGTATATTGCTTTCTTTTACACCCATTGCTTCACAACTATCTTTAAATTCTTCATCTCTATTTTTTGAAAATTCACTTTCTGATAGAGAATACTTATGCACATCTTTAATATGATAGGAACATGTACCTCCATCATCTAAAACTTTTCTTATTATTGATTTACTACCATCTGTACACAATATTACATGTGTATCACTTTTTTCAACATGCTCAATTATGGCACTGCCCATACTTAAAGTTTCATCATCTTGATGTGGTGTAAAAAATAAAGTTGCATCTACCACTACTATATCCTCCTATTTCATAAAATGTTATAATCTACAATAAATAACTAAACTGTAGAAAAAGATTCCTATATATTAAGGAATCTTCTCCACAGTATAGATTATTACCAACCTAGTATTTTAGCTATCTTTTGTATTACTGTCAATTCAACCCCATTACCTATTTGAGTTACTTCTGCACCAAGATTCAATTTTTTGTTAAGAGCACTTTTTTGTGAATCTGTTATGTCATTTTTCGCTAGAAGTATTGGACCTTTTCCTGCTGCTAAAGGACCTGCTGCTAAAGCATCTACTAGCATACTATTATTTCCATATCCATCTTTTGCTATATATAATTTATCTAATTTATCATAATATGTCTCTATAACTTTGGCATTAGTATCGTGTCTTGTTTCTCCTTCAACTCTTTGAACTTTTCTATCTTTATCAATATCAATAAGTTGATTTTCAATTTGACTAGATACATTGTTAGAACCACCAACTATGCCAATCTCTTTTCCATCCATCAATTGGATAGCTTCTGCTGAGAGATCATTCCAACCATTTACTATTATAGGAGCCTTAAGTTCAGCAGCTTTAGCAGCTATACTCATAGCATCAGCTTCACCTTTCGCACCTACTACAAATGCATCTTTAAAAGAACCCATAGCTTTTGCTACTGCTACAGAAGTTGTATGCCTATCATCTCCAGCTAGTCTTTCAACATTTTTAGTTACTGATTCTAATTGCTTTTTAGCTATATTTGATACTGCTGATTCTCCTCCAACTATATAGATTTTAGCTGATGGACTTTTCTTAATTATATCTTTTATATAGTCTAAAGTTACTTTTGGTATTTCATTATCAGATGCTAATAATATAGGAGCCTTTTTAGATTGAGATAGTGGTGTAGCTGCTAATCCATCAACTAGTTTATTTGAATTAACTATAACTACATTGTCAGTATATTTTGTTTGTTTTGCTATAGCTACAGCAGTTGCATATCTATCATCTCCAGCTATCAATTTAACTTTTGAATTTCCTTCTAATGCAGCTTTAGCATCTTTTAAATCCTTCTCATTATCACTTTCCACAGTAAGCTCTATAGCTTTTCCAGATGCATCAGTATACTTAACAGTAAATTTATATTTTCCTGTTTCTGAATCTTTTGCTGAAATATCACTAATTGATTTTGATATACCATTTACTACCATATTACCTTGAACAGTTAATCTATATCCATCATATAAATCTTGTGGTGAAACTGTATTTAGGTCACTATTTTTTATAGTTATTTCAGCTAATTTAACATCAGCTATGTCTTTAGTTCCTGCTAAACCTAACTTATTTATTTTATTTACTTTAAATCCTTCTACAGATGGGTCTAAGTTTGTTCCAGTTGAGTCAACTGGATTTGCTATTAAATCAATCTTTTCATCACCAATGCCTATTTCTATAGTTTTAGAAGTTATTGTTTCTTCTTTATCTCTTAAAGTTATGACTAATTTATCTTTAGCACTATCATATGAAGCTTTTACATCTGCAACTTTATAAATTCCATTATTTTCAGTTTTAGCTTTTTCTGTTATAGAATTAGCTTCAGCTGAAAGGTCTGCTGAGTTTTCATATTTTTCAATTGCTTCAGCAACTACTTCATTAGCACTGTTTGTTATATGTCCTTTGTCTGTTATAGTTACTAGAAGTTCTTTATTTTCTCCCAAAGCATTTACTAATTTTTCTAATTCATCTATATTAGTTATTATTTTTAACTGTGATGAAGTTTCACCAACTTTTATTTCATATATTGGTTGTCCAACTTGAGAACCCCCAGTGTACTTTTGAGACATTAAGTCTCTAACTTTTGAAACTAATTCTGTAGCTTCTTTTTTAGTTATTGTTTCTTTTTTTACCTGTGTAGTTTCTGCAGCAAAAATTGGAGCTACTGATGTACTCATCATTGCAGCTGCCATAACTATAGAAAGATTTTTTCTATTCATAGTATTTTCCCCCTAAAAAATTCAATTTTTCATCATTTTTCCTTATTTACCAATTATAATATATATTTGATATTATTTCAATAAACTAGTTTCATTGTAATAATTAACTCTTTCCCACAAACACTCTTACAAAATATGCACTTTATTTATATATGTATACAAAAAAGTAACAAAACTGTAATTTTTTTTTATAATCCAGTTTATAACTAATAGACTTTTTATTATCTTTATAGTATAATATTAAATGGAAGAAAGAAATTTCAAGCATCTCTTTTTTCCGTATTTCTCACACAGAAAAAGAAGCTGATTACCAGCTTCTTTTTCATTTGTATAAAATCAATTTTTTTATTTTTAATTTATAAAAAACATATTAGTTTATTTTGCATCTTATTTCAATATAAGATAAATGTAACCTATTTTCTAATTAAATTTATATAAATACTGTATAGTTGATTCTCTTATATTTTTATTTAAAACTTCAAACATATCATAACCTTCTAAAGCATATTCCTTAAATGGATCTTTTTGTGCATAAGATTTTAATCCTATGTATTGTCTTAACTGTTCCATAGCATCTATGTGATCTATCCAATATTGATCAACAACTTTTAAGAGAACAATTTTCTCCATTTCAATAACTTTCTCTATACCAATCATCATCTTTTTTAAATCATAAACTCTTTTTGAAATTTCATATGTGCTATTAACTATTTCATCAACACTTTTCTGATAAATACCAGGAATTAAAAGCGTATCATTAGGCATAAATGTACTATATAAGTATTTAAAGTAACCATAATAATCTCTTTTTCTTTTTATCAAATAGGTATCTGCTGCAACTTGTATAATATCTCTAACCATTTTTTGAATATCTTCTTGTATATCCTCGCCATTTAATACCTTATTTCTTTCACTATATATAACTTTTCTTTGTTCATTAATTGTATCATCATATTTAAGAACATTTTTTCTTATCTCAAAGTTTTTACCTTCTACTCCTTTTTGTGCTCTTTCAATAGCTCTTGTAAGACTTTTACTTTCAATAGCTCTATTTTCTTGTGAAGTTGTTCTTTTCATAAGCTTTTCTATTGTTTTACCACCATAAAGTTTTATTACATCATCTTCTAAACTTACAAAAAATCTTGATGTACCAGGGTCTCCTTGTCGACCAGAACGCCCTCTAAGTTGATTGTCAATTCTTCTAGACTCATGTCTTTCTGTCCCTATGACATAAAGCCCACCTAAATTCTTAACCTCTGATTCTTCTTCCTTATCTCCTGCTCCTAGAGAAATATCAGTTCCTCTTCCTGCCATGTTGGTTGCAATTGTTATAGAATCTAGTTTACCTGCTTTAGATATTATTTCAGCTTCTTTATCATGCTGTTTGGCATTCAGTACTTGATGTTTTACATTTTTTTTCTTAAGCATCTTAGATAATTTCTCAGATTTTTCAACAGAAACTGTACCCACAAGTATTGGTTGTCTAGTTTTATGAATCCTTATTATCTCTTCTACAACAGCTTCATACTTTTCTTTCTCTGTTTTAAATACTTTGTCATGTAAGTCACCTCTAATAACTGGTTTGTTAGTAGGTATTTGCACAACATTAAGTTTATAAATAGACTCAAACTCTCCTTCTTCAGTTTTGGCTGTACCTGTCATTCCAGATAGCTTTTTATACAATCTAAAGAAATTTTGGAAAGTAACAGTAGCCATAGTTTTAGACTCATTTTTTATCTCTACGCCTTCTTTTGCCTCTATAGCTTGATGAAGACCATCTGTATATCTTCTTCCATCCATTACTCTTCCCGTAAATTCGTCAACTATCATTACTTCACCTTTAGAAATAACATAATCAACATCTTTTTCCATTAATTTATAAGCTCTTAAAGCCTGGTTTATATGATGATAAAGTTCTATATTTTTTATATCTGTAAGATTTTTTATTCCAAAAAATAATTCAGCCTTACTTATACCACTTTCCGTCAAAGCTATAGTTTTGTCTTTTCTGTCCATTTCGAAATCTTCTTCTTTTATTGTCTTTATAAAACTATTAGCCACTTCATAAAGTTTTAAATCCTCATCTCCATTACCTGCAATAATAAGAGGAGTTCTAGCCTCATCTATTAATATTGAATCTACTTCATCTACTATTGCAAAGTTTAAGCTTCTTTGTACTTTATTGAATAAATCGGTAACCATATTATCTCTTAAGTAATCAAATCCAAATTCACTATTTGTACCATAAGTAATATCACATTTATATTGCTCTTTTCTTATTCTTGGATCTTGATTAGCTATAATTACCCCAACACTCATTCCAAGAAATTCATAAATTGGACGCATAAGTTCTTTATCACGTTCAGCTAAATAGTCATTCACTGTAATTACATGCACTCCATTACCTGTAAGTGCATTTAGATATACTGGTGCTACTTCAACTAAGGTTTTACCTTCTCCTGTCTTCATCTCTGCAATTTTCCCTTGATGAATTACTATTCCTCCAATCAATTGCACTCTGTATTGTCGCATACCTAATGTTCTTTTTGATGCTTCCCTTACAACTGCAAATGATTCAACTAGTAAATCATCTAATGTTTCCCCATTGTTTAATCTATTTTTAAATATATTAGTCATATCTCTTAATTCTTCATCTGATAGAGACTTCATTTTATCTTCTAATAATTCAATTTTATCCACAATAAGGTTTAATTTTTTTATTTCCTTCTCATCTGCTTTATCAAGTATTGAGTCTAATACTGACATATACTATACCTCCTTTTTTATCATACAACTAATATTATACATTAATTTTGAATAATAGTAGAGGTTTATTTTTATATTGAAATTTAATGGAATTTTTATTTAAATTAAATGCCAAATGTATAATAAAAAAAGAATGGATATATATCCATTCTTTTTATATAAATAATAATTTTTTACTATTACATTCCTAATAAGTCTTTTAATTTATTAACTACTGAATCAGCTATTCCTCCACCAACTTTTACTATCTTGTTAGAAGCATCATCATTTACTACTTTACTTATTTCAACGTGTTGTTTAGAAGATAAGTTATCAGTAGCTAAAACTATTGGAGCTGGAGAAACATTAGCTAAATTACCATTAACGCTTCCAAAGTTACCTGCAACTGCTGCTGAAGCTAATGCATCTACTAATTGATCTTCTTTAGTTGAACCATCTTTAGCTAAGAAGAAGTTCTTAACTGTTTTGTTTTCTTTTTTGAAGTACTCATTTATAACTTGAGCATTAGTGTCTTGTCTATCATCACCACTAACTCTAGTTGGAGCTTTATCTATAGTATCTTTTATAGAATCTTTAACTTTATCAGATACAGAGTTCACTCCACCTATTATATCTACTTTAGAAGCTCCATCTAAGAAATCAGCTGCATCAGTAGATAATTTATCAGCCTTTCCATCAACAACAACTATTGGAGTAGCATCTTTACCAGAATCTAATTGAGAAGCTACTGGAGCTATACTCATAGCATCTGCAAGACCTGTTCCACCAACTACAAATGCTTTATCATTATCTATTCCAACTTCATCAGCTATTTTTAAAGAAGTAGAATATCTATCATCACCAGATAATCTTTCAACTTTTACACCCATATCAGATATTGCTTTTTCAACATCTTTAGATATAGAATTTTCTCCTCCTACTAAATAAACTTTCTTTTTAGAATTTATAGAAGAAGTGCTAGATAATCCTAATACTCTCTTTATTTCTGATTTAACACTAGAATCTAAATTTTCTTTTGAAGTTAATAGTAATGGTCCTTCTTTCTCAGCTGCTAAAGGAGATGCAACTAATCCATCAACTATAGCTTGTGAACCAACTAATACAACATTATTAACCTCGTCTTTATAAAGAGCATCTTTATCTGTGCTATTATAATAAGTTTTACTTAATTCAATTGCAGTTTCTATTCTATCATTTCCTGCTACAGAAATAACGTCAGTATAACTATTGTTTAAGTCTTTTAAATCTTCTATTCCATCTACAAAATCTTCTTCATCATCAGATTCTATAACTAATTTATAAACAGCATCACCAACAGCTATTCCACCTTGAGCTTCATCTTTAGTGAAGTTCTTTCCATAGCTTGAAAATCCTTGCAATCTTTTTCCAGTAGCATAGAATACAGCTTTATAAGTACCATCTATATCATATGCACTACCATCAAGTTTATCTTCTTTATTTAACTCATCAACTTCTTTATATACAGCAGCTATATTGTCGCTATCAAAATCATATTTTTGTACTATAGCTTTTATACCATCATAATCAGTTGCTTTAATATTAGATTGTTTTGCATTTATAACTCTTACATCATAAGATTTTCCTGCTGTTACATCACCATCAACTGGCGCTGCGTCTGCAAATCCTTTGAATTCACCATTTTCAATTAAAGGTTTACTAAAGTCTAATCTCTTACTTGTATTTGTTAATTCTATTGTTCCTTTACCAGTCGCTGCAGCTAATTTATCTGTTACAACAGCACTTAAAGTAGTACCTGATGGCACTTTGCTAAGAACTACTCCAGAACCTGTTGGTTCCGTAAAAGTTATAGTAACTTTATTAACTGTTGAAGTAACTTTAAAGTAAGTAGCTAAAGTTGCAGCAGTTGGATCTACTGTATCACCACTAACAGCATCACCTGCTATTTGGCTGTTTATTCCTCCATCAGTTAATGTAGCAACTGGAGTTGTAGCTATTTTATCAGTTATTGCTTTACCACCTGTTGCTGCTAAATCAGCTAATTCTTCAGTTGTATATGTTGTAGTACTTTCACCTTTAGTTCCTTTAAGTTGTATTGAGAAATCAGCATATTGATCTGAATCTAAATTTTTCAATTTATCTTCAACATATTTTTTGTCTGCAACTGTTCCTGTTCTTACAGTAGTTTCAGGAACTTTAGTTGTATCGTCTGAATCATCATTTGCATCTCCATCAACTTCATGTACTGTCATCTTAATCACATTAACAGCCTTAGCACTAACTAATTCTGACCAAATTGTATCAGCCTCTTTTGATGCATTAGTAGGATCTTCTTTATACTTGGCAATTATATCATCATTTTCTTTAACTAATTTTTCAATTTCATCATAAATATCTTTATACTTATCCTTTACCACCGTATATCTGTTAGCATTACTTTCACTTGGTTTAGCATCAGCAAATATAGGAGCAGCCGAACCAACTACTGTTAATGCTGACATAGCTATTGCTACATTTTTCTTATTCATTTCTTAAATTCCTCCCAACATTATATTAAAATTACATCTCTTATTATGTACATAGAATAATCATCCATATATTCCTAATATTTCTCACATCTCTATAATAATCCATTTTAATTCTTTTTGCAAGGCATTTTTTTGAAATTATTATTTTTCCCAAGCATATGAGTTTTTATACCCTTAAGTTTCAATATTTAATAACTAAAAAAATTTAATTTTACTTATTTAGAAATTCTTGAGTAGCATACACTTCTCCATTAGACAATATATATAATCCAAATCCAGTATCTATAAAATCACTATTTAACATATTTTCATTATATTTATCTGACTTTTTCCAAACTGTAAATATTACATTTGCCACTTCTCTAGCATCCTTTGTTGTATAAATATTCTTAGTAACAAGAGGTACAAAAGCTATATTTTCTTCACTTCTCATTCCATATCCAGTGAATACTTCAACAGACTTTTTACCATCTATTACATGTGAAAACTGACCTTTATCTGCCATATATTTAGACCAAGAGTTAGAAAGCCCTTCTAAGTTTTTAGAAACTTGTAGTGCTTCTTTTCCTTTTTCTTTTCTATAAGAATTTACCAAACTATACATTTCACTAGAAACCATTCTTTTAAATTCAGTACTATTCATATCATTAGTTTTGTATTCAAGTACATTTACTTCTACATTTACTGATGTAGTCTTTCCACCAATATCAGTAGCTTTTATAGTCACTTTGTATTTACCAACCTTATCAGTATTAATATTGCCTATAATCTCTGGTGTTAAATCGTTACCATTACTATCCTTTGCAACTATATTCAGTTTTTTTATATCAAACTTATCTCCTTGATATACATTTAAATTCCCAATAGTTATTGTTGGTGCACTTGCATCCAATGCTGATGCACTTAAACATTGTTCTAGTGTCTTTTCATCTATTCCTCCTAGTGCTGTGATTTTATCAGCACTTCTAATTACAGACTTATCACTACTTCCATCAACCAATACAATAGGTGCATTTTTTGCTATAGAAGAACCAGCAACTGCATCCGCTAATTGGAATCCTTTAGAAAGATAGAATTCTTTTGATGAGCTATAAAAGTGTTTTATGACTTTTTTATTGGTCTCAAATCTATCCTCTCCTGCTAATCTAACTGCATCAGTTTTTTTAACCAAATCATTGCTTATTATCTCCTCTGAACCAAGAGCATAACATTGTATGCCTTCTTTTGTATCAAATGGTACACTTTTCCCGTCAGTTAAAATTATAGGAACCCCATCTCTTGATGCTACTGATGATGCAGACATTGCATCAGCCTCACCTGTGTATCCATTAGTTATAAAAAATTTACTTACAGGCTTTATTGAAGCTATTTCTTTTGCTATAAGATAACTAGTTTCAATTCTATCATTACCACCTATTCTTTTAACTTCTATTCCTTTTTGTTTTAATTTATTCTCAACTGATTTTCCTATTGATTCTTCAGTTCCTATTATGTAAACTTTTTTTACACCTTTTAACATTTTTTCTGTATCTGATGGTATGCTATTTTTTTGTGATAATAATATAGGTGCTTTAACCGCTCCTGCTAATCCACTTGCACTAAGTCCATCTGCTAAAGTATTGTCTGTATTTACTAGTACTACATTTTCATATGTTTGCTTCTGTGCAATTTTGGCAGCTGTCTCATATCTATCCTTCCCTTGTATCTTTTCTATACTTGAAAGTGCATTGATATTTACTGCCCCTGCCATTATTAATGATACTGTCAATCCTATTGATAATATTCTCTTATCTACCTTCATAAAACTCCTCCTACCAATCTTTTAATAATTCAACTCATTATAAATTACATCCTCAGTAGTTATTCCCTTAAAATTTATAAATATCTAAAATAAAAAACATCTAAAATACCATAACCTGTAAAGCAAATAACAAAACAGATTACAAAAAGTACTTTAGATGTGATTTTAAATTTTATGATATCAGTAAATTAATAAAAAAACAAGATTTATGGTAGTTTTTTACAAACTACCTTCATTACCATTTAAAAATTCTTGAGTAGCATGCACTTGTCCATCTGACAATATATAAAGTCCAAATCCAGTACTAGAAAAATCATCACTAAGCATATTTGCGTTGTATTCAGGAGACTTCTTCCACACTTCAAATATAGTCTTTGCCATATCTTTAGCATCTTGAGTCGTTTGAACACTCTTAGAATTAATATAAATATAAGCTATATTCTCTTCACTTCTCATTCCAAATTCAGAAAATACTTGTGGGGCATTCTTACCATCTATATAATGCGCAAAAACTTTTTTATCCATCATATACTTAGACCATGCATTTGCCATTCCTTCTAGCCTACTAGATACTACTAAAGAATCTTTCCCTTTTTCTTTTCTATAAGAATTAATTAGGTTATACATTTCAGTAGACACCATCTTTTTAAACTCTGGGCTATTGTAGTCATGAGTTTTATCGTCTAGCACTTTTATTTCTACCCTTTTTTCTGTGCTTTTCCCCCATTCATCTGTAGCCTTTAATGTTAATATATATGTACCTACTCTATTTGTATCTATAAATCCATCAATTTCTATTGGTAAAACCTTCCCAGTATTATCTTTAGCTACTATATTCAACTTACTACTATCAAACTTTTCCCCTTTATATAGCTCTGTAGTTCCTATTGTGATTGTTGGAGATTGCCCATTTGACTTTGATGCGCTTACACATTGTTCTATCACCTTGTCACTTAACTCACCTATAGAAGTTATATGCTTAGCTCCTTCTAACACAACTTTACTACTACCATCATTAACTAATACCATTGGAAAATCTTTAGTTAATGGTGCAGCTGCTATAGCATCTACTAATTGATAGCCATCTGATACATAGAACCTATCTACATTTTTATAAAAATAGTCAATTACCTTCTCATTGGTTTCAAATCGGTCAGTTCCTTCTATTCTTACTGAGTTTGTATTTTTAACTAGAGCATTACTCATTATTTCTTCTGAGCCTATACAATATGATTGTATACTTTTAACATCAAAAGGTAAGCTCTTCCCATCTGTAAGTATTATTGGAACTCCATCTCTAGTAGCTACTGATGATACACTCATAGCATCTGCTTCTCCACTGTAGGCATTAGTTAATAGTACCTTATCCACCTTTTTTATAGTTGCTATTTCTTTAGCTATTAGATAACTTGTTTTTAGCCTATCTTCTCCACCAATTCTCTTTACTTCTATATGTTTAGAATCTAGTTCTTTTTCTACTGATTTACTTATAGTATCTTCTGTACCTATTATGTATGCTTTTTTGATATTTTTTAGACATTTATTTGTCTCTGTTGGTATCTTATTTTTTTGTGTAAATAATATTGGTGCTTTTGTTGCACCTGACAACCCACTTGCACTTAATCCATCTGCAAGAGATTTTTCTGTATTTACTAAAATAACTGTTTCATAAGTTTGTTTGTCAGCTATCTTTGCTGCTGTTTCATATCTATCTTTGCCATATATTTTTTCTACTACTGATGATGCATTTACACTTTTGAAGTTTACCAAGATTAATGATACTGCTAGACCTAATGATAATATTTTTTTATTCATTTTCATATCCCCCTGATGATTTTTATGTTTTATATTTATATGGTTTTTACTTTTTTTTATTATTTTGTTATTTTTTGTATATTATAAAGTATATCTTATATAAATATATTACGTCTATATATTAATATTTTATTTAATTAAAAATTCAAAAACTATCTCTAGTTATATTTTAAATATTTGTAAGATATATTTCATTATTAAAAATAATTTACATCACTTTACAAATTAAATTTAATTCTACTTAAATTTTCACATATATTCCAGCATAATATTATTAAGATAATATAAATAAAAATAAGAATGCACTTAGACATATGATTTATATCTAAATACATTCTTATTTTAAGCTTACTTACTTATATTTACTTTGATATTTATTTTGATTCAATTAAACTCTTAATCTTATCTACTACAGATGAAGCTATTCCTCCACCCACTTCAAACAACTTAGATGAATTTTTATTTTTTAATGATGATTCTTGTGATTTATCTAACGTATTTGTGGCAAGTACAACTGGTGAATTATTTTTAGCTGCCAATGGACCAACTGCCAAAGCATCTATAAGTTTATCTTGATTAGCAACTACAACCCCATCCAATTTGGAATGAGAATAGAATTTATCTATTACTTTAGCATTTGTCTCTTGTCTATTTTGACCTGCAACTCTATTTTTTGATACATCTTTATTTGTTATTTTTCCAACTTGCTCAATAGCCTTGTTAGATATTTTTTCTACTCCACCAATAAAGTATACATTTGACACTTTGTTTGATTTAATAAATTGTTCTGCTTCATTATCTACACCATCTTTTTGTGTAAGTACTATTGGAGTTTTTTCCTTTCCAGCTAATGATGCTATTGATAATGAATCTGCTTCTCCATTTCCTGCTCCTATATACAACTTGCTTACATTATTTGTCTTATCAATTTCTTTTGCTATATTAATAGAAGTTTGATATCTTGTTTCTCCACCTATTCTTTGTACTGATATCTTTGAATTTATGCCTTTAATAGCTTCAACAACTGAATTTGGCATTGAGTTATTTCCACCTACTACAATTACTTTTGATGGATTTAATCTTTTTAGCTCTTCTATAGTTTTTTGAGGAAGTTTATCATTTGAAGATAAAAGAATTGGTGAATTTTTTACACTAGCAAGTGGTGTAGCAGTAAGCCCATCCACCATACTTCTGTCTTCTCCATTTACTATCACAACTGTATCTGACTTTGTCCATCCACTTTGAGATATTTTAACAGCAGTTTCAAATCTATCTGCACCTTTTAATTTTTTTACTGTAACATTAGATGTAGAGTCGCTTGAACTTCCTCCACTAGAAGAACTACTACCTCCAGATGAACCACCTGAATTATTATTTCCACCATTATTATTGTCATCAGAATTGTCTGGTGGTAATTCATCTGGTTTAGCTAACTCATTATCAACTACATACTCTAAACTTTTTGGAAGTGTAACTTCAACATACTTACTTATTGTAGCTTTTCTTCCTTTACTTGATTTTTGTGATAATCCAAGCTTTAATATTATATTTGAACCACTTTCTTCGGTTTCTTTACTAACAACAGAATAGTTTATTCTAATATTATTTAATAAATATTCAAGTGATTCACTTTTCTCAACCTTATATTTTTCAGGATCGTTTTTACTAGTTCCAGTTCCTCCTATTGGTTTTACTTCATTCTCATTGATAAGAGTAAAGTTTAAACTTTCACTAGAATCTATACTTTCATAATCAACGGTTTTATTGTTGTAAGTTACAATTTTTAAAGCTGGTTTGGAATTTTCCCCATTACCCAATATTTTATACTTAGCACTTGAATTACTTCCAGATTTTTTTACTGATATTCTTCCTATATTTAATGTATTTCCATCTAACAAATCTTCATTTGATGTAACATATATATCTAATGTTGTTGTATTACTTGCTTTATCATATGTTGAAACACAATTGGCATTTGCATTTCCACTTTTTATCTGAGCTTCTATATTATCAGACCACTTAATCTTTTGGCCTGGCTCATTATCTAGTACTTCAACCTCACCTTGTACTTTTATACTAGCTTGAAATGAATATACTATATTTTCTACTGAATCCACAGATATATCTATAGTATTTACTTTTTCATATGTCTTTGTTCCTTGTAACACTGGAGCAGCATATGCACATGTAGCACTACCAGTTACAGCTACTGTCATAGTTGACACTGCAATAGTTCTTATAAGAAATTTTCTTTTACTCATTAACACCCGTCCTTATCTACCATCAGCCAGATAGATAAAATCCTTTATCTATCTGGCTTTTATATTTAATTTATAAATTACCCTAAACTTATAGTTACATTATATATACTTCACTTTTAACATCTTACTCTTTTAAAACTTTTCTAGTACCTAATCATACTAAATATCCACTATTTGCACTAGCATGTTTATTTTTTTTAGATTTCTATTACTTATTTATCTCTGACAATATTACCTTTTACTTTATTATTTATAGATATAACCTTCTTATTGCTAACATCAATAGTATTCTTTGTAGCTTTTCTCGCTTTACTATTACTATCAGTAAGACTTATCGTCTTTAACTCATCATAAGTTTTAGCTTCCACAGGAACATACATTGTATCACTTACAAATCTTTGACCTATTGGAGTATCTCCTTGAAGGTCATTATATCTATATAATTCTGCCTTAACTTTATCACTTAAAGAATCAAAGCTTTCTTTTGGCATATAGTAAACCCATGTACCTTTGCTTATTTCACCTAATTCACCTTTTTCTGGTACCTCTGCAAATAAAAGTGCTTCCCCAGAGATAGTTTTATTATTTTTATCTATAAGTAATGGTAAATTAAATGCTGGATTTCCACTGTATTCACCTGTAATTACTATTGAACCTGCTGGAATCTTAGCTGTTTCATCTTCACTCGTATTAGTGTCATCCTTTTGATATACATAGTCTTCTGCTAATTTTCCAATTCCATTAGTGCGAGTTTGGTCTACACTATTTACTGTTCCAATCTCTATATTGTCACCTGGAGGTCCTATTACATCAAGCTCTGCAACCTCTATATTAGACTTATTGTTTGATATTAGTTTTACATATCTAGCTTGGTATGTCCAAAGCTTACCATCTTTATTAAATGTAACTCTAGCTTCATTATCTTGGTCTTTTCCTCCACCAACTAAGTCTTGTCCGTATTCAAAAGTTCCTTGGCTAACATCTTCCCAATTCTTTTTATCATTACTTACTTGTATTTTATAATTAGTTAAAGGATTGTATGTTGTACTAGTATCCTTTCTAAGGTTGAATAATCCTTTTAATGAGAACTTTCTAGCTTCAGTTTTTGGCTTTGTATATTTTAACCCTACTATAGGTAATGTCTCTTTCATATCTACTATTATATATGGATTTTCTTCTACATTTATATCTGGGTCTTTTTGTGGGTCTTTGTTCCACTCAGCTTTACTAATTCTCTTTCCTTTATATGTAGTACTTGCATCATTATCCTTGATGTTATTAATCTCTGGATTTTGTAGTGGTCCATGTGAGTCATTTTCAGTTCTAACATCACCATCAGAAACAGTGTTTGTTATAAATGACCATGCTGACTTATTAATTTTCCCTTCATCTGATAATTTTACAGTACCAATTTCAAACTCATCTGTTGGATTTAGATGATAATCGTATGCAACTACTTTATATGTAAATGCTCTATTATTAAGAGGAGATATATTATCAGTAAATTTAGCTTGACTATTTCCTTTTGCATCTACAAACCCTACTGTTCTATATTTTACTTGAGTTCCATTTTCACCATCTAAGTAGTTTCCATCACTTCTTATTATCTCGTATCCCAATATCTTGTCTTTGTCTTTGTCAACATCTAGGTCTATAGATATTTTATTAGATTTAACTAGAGAACCACTTTGTACTCCATCAG
Source organism: Clostridioides sp. ES-S-0190-01 (assembly GCF_020658275.1). NCBI lineage: Bacteria > Bacillati > Bacillota > Clostridia > Peptostreptococcales > Peptostreptococcaceae > Clostridioides > Clostridioides sp. ES-S-0190-01. The sequence goes on from NZ_JACVWA010000015.1 coordinate 107,139, forward strand.
CAAAACCAGCACTTACTTTAGTATCTTCTGCCATACTAGATATATTTTCATTTAAAATCTTTCTTCTAGCTTCATCATTTATATATTGTATCTTTCTAGACTCTTTTTCGTACTTTTTACCATCCATTATACTGTTTAACTCTGGTGTAATTTCTACTCCCCATGCTTTAAAGTAATCTCTTAAATCTTTTTCAACAACACTTGATGCCATTGCTACTAACATTTGGTCTTTTGGTAAATTATTTATTGGGTCATCACTTGAAAGTGCTCTATATTTTCTTGAAATCTTAGCATAGAATGTGTCATTGCTTAAATCAGCATCTGAGTTATTCTTTAGCATTGAACCAGTAAAATCATTATCATAAGCTAAATGTAGTTGCCACAACATTCCAAGTCTCTCAAATACATTACTTGGTATACCTACACTGTTTGAAGTTACATGTTCATATATCTTGTCCATTGTTGAACCTTCAAGTCTTGAATGTGTCTTATCATCAAATGTTTGAGCAAGTAAAGCAAGTACATTGTTACTAGTTTCGCTATATGTCATCTTCCCAATGTCTGTAACATGTCCTATCTCATGACCTATTCCCCATCCAAACAAACTTCCTCCTGTAGCTTTTCCAGTAGCATCTATTTGGAAAGGTACTCCATTCATAAGTCCTGGAACTGAACCGTATTCTACTCCTACATGTAAACCAGAAGCATACATAAATGCTCCAATAAACATTCTTTGATATTTTATATTCATACGAGATTTAGGAGCCATATCATTTTTAGTTATGTCAAATTCATTATCATCTACAGTTCCATTTCCATCTAAATCTTGTGTCTTAAATACTCCTCTTTCTGAGTATATTAAGTCCATTATTTGTTCCCATGCAAGCATACTATTGTATAATCTATCTACTTGTGTATTTAAATCAGAATTTCCACTTGATATTCCTTGGTATACAGCTGTTGCAGGAACATTTAACGTAACTTTATCACTTTCAATATCTGTAGTGTTTAATACACCCGTTGTTTCTGAATATCCATATGAATTGCCAATATTCGTTCCTGGATAATATGGCTCTCCCTTTATATCATTCTTATATTTAGCTAATTCTTCTATATAGGTTCTTATCTTTTTCTTAGATGCAGAAACTCCTTCAGGGCTCTTATCATTTATCATTCCATTTAAGTTAAGATGTGGTATCTTAGTAGCTCCTGCTACACGTACTTTTATATCTCCACCACTTGGAGCATCATAAGGGTATCTTATATACAAGCTTCCTCCACGTTCTACATCTAGACTATGAAGCTTACTTAACTGAATTACATTTTTACCAGTGTTAAGATTTATTTCTCCACTCTTATATGCACCCGACTCTCCATAGTATTGTGTATATATTAACTTAGGAGTTCTACCACTTTTACTTCCAACATATACTGTGATTTCATCTCCAGCTCTAGCAGCTACACCCAATGCTTGCCAGTCATTTCCCATACCTAGATTATTAGACTTAACAGTATAGTTTCCACTCTTATCTTTATACTTTCCTGAAACATTTATATCTTGATTTACAGTTGTTACATCAGCAAGTGTAGCTCTATCATTATATAAGTCTTGAGCTAATTTTAATTCTCTATCAATAATTGTCTTGTATGGATGATATTCCCCACTCACTTTATCAGGAGTACTAATTCTATCTTTTAATTCTGTTATTTTTTCTTGAGTTACATCTTCTTTTAATTCAACTTGTAAGTCATCTACAAATAGATTTCTTACATCTTTTTCTATACTGTCATATTCATAGAATTTAAGTTCTGATATATTAGACTTATATGAATAAGAAGAACAAACACTTACTTGTATCTTAGTAGCATTTATTGGTTCCTTTAATCTTACCATTACATATATATTATTATTTACAGGGTCTGTTTTTGTTTCAAAGGGTACATCTCCTAAATTATGTACTTGACCATTTTCATCCCAGTATTTTATTTCAAAGTCATTGATTGTCTTATCAGAAACATCAAAACGAGGGGTAGCCATAAAAGTATCCATCGTATAAGCTTTATCAAAAGTTATGATTGGACCTCTATTCGTTCCCTCAGCAGCATTATATTTTGGGAATGTCCAATGTGTTGTAAAATCTCCATCTACTATATTAAATTTATTAAATGGATTTTTGTCACTATATTCACTTTTGTCATATCCAGCTGGATAACTAACATCTACTATATGATTTGTTGGTATCCCAAAACCTGCATCTAACTTAGGAGTATTAATTAGTCTATAGTTAGGTGTTGTTGGAGCATCAACACTTTCAGTTGTTCCTATATATGTTTTAGACATTCCACTCGTACCTAAATGGTTCGTAGCTGTCATTCTAACTTCATATGTTGTATTATCCTTAAGCCCCTCTATTTTTAAACTTGTTCCACGAATAAGTTTGTCATTATATTTTATCCAAGAGCCATTAGAACTTTTTTCTCTATAATATAAATCAAAGTCTTTAGCTTGCTTATGATTTTTCCAGCTTACATCAAGAGCCTTAAATCTACCTTTGACATTTATACCTTCTGGTGGTTCTGGTTTTGTATCTGGAACAACTTGAAATTCTATTATACTGTCTGGACTAAATTGTATAGGCTTATAGTTTGAGTCTACATTTTCTGGGACTCCATCTAAGTTTTCTGCTGTTGCCTCTTTATATCCACTAGCCCAATCTCCATTTAAAGACTGTATGCTCACTCTATATAATCCATATGCTTGTATATCTCTTACATCTATAGTGTTTTTACTAGTTTGTAATTTTTTAGTCGATAGTACTTTTCCTTTACTGTCAATCGTATCTAATATAAGTTCATATGCAGATACATTTACTTCATTATTCCAATAAAAAGATACTTTTTCGTTTCCAACAGCAGTACTAGTCGATATTTTATTGATTTTAGGTATATTCATATCTGGTTTTGGTATTTCTTTATAAACATTATTTAAAAATTCAACTTTAGATATTTCTGCAAGATTTCTATCATTTGCTGTTGTAGCTGTTATTTTTATTGTTATCTTTTTTACTGCTACTTGTTTACCAAGATTTATTACTATATCACTATTTTGAACTTCTGCATATGTTTCTACTGCTGACCTACCATATGTAGATGTTGTAGAATTATCATCTTTGCTGATATTGTCTTCTTGTTTTGATGTATCTTTGTCTGAATCAGACTTATCTGTTGATGAATTTTCTTTATCGTTGTTTTCTTTATCAGTTGTATTTGAATCTTCTTTATCATTTTTTTCTTCTTGATTATTGTCTAAATTATTATCAGACTGCTCTATATTTTCATCTTTATTATTTGTTTCTTCTTGCTCATTATTTACTTCCTCTTGCTTCTGCTCTTCTTTTAAAGTTTCTACATATTCTTTATTTTCATAAGGAATCTGTTGAACATTACCATCTTTATCTGTAACTTCAACTATTCCTTTTGCTGGAGCATTCCCTTCAGGTGCTTTTATATTTATGACTTCCATATCAAGTGCTTCTGATAAAGCTATATCCATTACTGCTGGTTTTTCTTCTGATATCTTATCATCTGCATTTGCTGGAGATATTTTAACTCCACTATTCTCTCCACTGAATAAATCCTCTACAGTACCTTGAATATTTGTATCACTGTTTTTTTCTAATGTTACTTTATTTGTATCTACTATAGGATTGGTAGATACTATACTCTCTAGGCTTTTTTCATCTTCACTTTGCCCTAAATTTTTCTGAACATAGTCTAGGTCAGCAATATCTACCTTTCCATCTCTATTTAAATCATATTCACTTTTATTTGAGTTTATATTTTTCAATACATCCTCATAATCCTTCTTATCAACTTTGCCATCATTATTCACATCGCCCATCAAGAATAGTTCATAGTTTAGAGGTTTATTTTTATCATCAACACTTGCTCTATTACTTAACAAAACTCTTTGTGAATAACTTGATATATCAATGTCCTTAATTTCCTTACTCTTGAATCCTCCTCCAGAGACTTCTACATTGTATTTTCCAACAGGTAAATTATTAAATACAATATTATAATATGATATATTTTCATCTTTATTTTTTATTTCACTTCTACTTGCAGATAGTTTTTTTATAGTATATTCTATGTTATCTGCCCCAATATTTAATGTTCCTGAATCTCTTTCTCCAAGCTTTATTATTCCACTGTTATTACTATCATCTTTTAATTCCAATTGTGTATTAGTTATACTTTCTGATTCATTATTTTTTATTGGAAGTGAAAAATTTAAATCTACTTCAAGATTCCCCTTTAACTTCTCTGTAACTGATTTTTCAACTGCCCTTAACTTCCCCTCTAAGATAGGTTCTGCAAAAACGTTTAGTGGTGCACTACACATTGATACTGCTAGTACACAAGATATTGCTTTTTTCATGAAACAACAATCCTCCCTCAATAAATTTCTAATTTCTCATGAATTTAAATACTATAGTTTCAGACAATAAAAAAAGACACTCAAAGAGAATCTTAATTATAAAATAAAAAGACTTTACTCTTTTTAGCAACTGGCTGATATGGCTTTAAAAGCTTTAACCCCTATAGTTTTGCGTCATTAGGTTTCCCTAATTTTGCCATTTAATTTTCACTACTTTCTTACCCATTTTATACCATATTTAAACTTTTTGATACAATTTTTTTCACTAAATTTAAAAAAATAACATTTATACTATTGTATTAATATAAATGTTATTTTCCATTATAATTTTATTATTTATATATTATTTTCTCACAGCTATCATTTTGTGTGTAGTTACATTCCGTAAGATACCTAAATTATAACAAATATTTATTCTTTATATCTTCCATAAAACTCATGTGTTGCATATATAGTCTTATCTCCCGTTATGGCTATTCCAAATCCCATTATTTCATATCCTTTATGTAGCATATTGGTACCTTCTTCAGGATTTGTCTTCCACTCATTGAAAATAAAATTTCCTATATCATCTGCATCTCTATTTGTATAAACAGGTTTATCTGGAATTTTATATTTAATTATATTTTCACCTTGAACTGCAACATATCCAGGCTTAATCTCACTCCAATCTAAGTACTTTAGAAAAGTAGAGTATGAATTTTTGCCATTTATTGTGTGAGATAAAGTCTTCTTATTTGCCATTAAGTTAGACCAATCATTTGCTAATCCCTCTAATCTACTTGCTACAGATAACTCTTTTACTCCGTTTTCTTTTCTATATTGTCTTATATGAGCATATACTTTTCCCTTTATTCTGTCCTTAAATGCTCTATCATTTGGATTATAATATAGTCCTTGTTGATTTGGAGAAGCTTGATTTATACACTGTTTGATTACATTCTGATTTATTCCTCCAAGTACTGTAAGTTTATCTGCTCCACTTAAAATACTCTTATTGCTACCATTTTCTACTAATACTACAGGAGCATTTTTTGCTATTGTAGAAGCAACTAATGCATCCGTTAATTGTAGACCCTTGCTTAAGTAAAACTCTTTACTGTTTTTATAAAACTCTTGTATAACTCTCTTATTGGTGTCAAACCTATCTGTTCCACCTAACCTAACAGAATTTGTACTTTTGACCAATTCATCACTTATTATTTCACTAGTCCCAAGTGCATAACTCTTTAATCCTGTAGTATCAAACCCTACACTATTTCCATCTGTAAGTATTATAGGTACTCCATCTCTTGCCGCTACTGGTGATGCACTTATCGCATCTGCTTCTCCTGTGACTCCATTAGCTATAATTACCTTATCAATAGGTTTGATTTCTTTAATTTTCTCAGCTATTTTTACGCTCGTATCAAATCTATTTTCACCAAATATTCTTTGTACAACCTTCTTTTTAGAAAGTAATTGATTTTCAATATTTTTACTTATTGTCGATTCTGAACCTATTATATATACAGTGTTTGCTTTGTTCAGTCTTTCCATAGTAGTACTTGGAATTTGATTTTGTTTTGTCATTAAAATAGGCGCATTTAAAGCTCCAGCTAAACCACTTGCACTAAGACCATCTGCCAAGCTATTATCTGAATTAATTAGTATTGCTGTATTATAGCTTTGTTTATCTGCTATTTTTGCCGCTGTTTCATACCTGTCATTACCTTTTATTTGTTCAACGGATGTCAACGCATTTACTATAGGAGTATTTACCATTACTAAAGATAGTGTAAGTCCTATAGCTAATATCTTTTTACTATTCTTCATATTATTATTTACCCCCAATATATTTTTCGTATTTTTTATCAATAATTTTATCCATTCTCAATAAAAAGTTACAGTTTTGTTACCATATTTTATATATAATACCATAGTTATCCATATAACTCAAATACTATAATTAAAGTCTTTATTCTCCGTAAATTCAAAACATTATAACTTATTTTATTTAATTAAGTAATAAATTCAAAATAATATATGTTAATAAGATGTTTAATCATTATAAACAATATCATTTATAATAATTTTTTTATAATATGAATTTTACAGTATTATAATCAAAAAATAAAAAAATAAGATATCTCAAATTAAATCTAAATGAGATACCTTATTGTTATTCTTTTTATTTCATTATTTATATATATTTTATATTGTAGACATCATATCTTATCTAAGCATCTTGTATAAATGTACATTATAGACATTCTATATTATCTAAACAAACTTATAATATCAATTTTTATATACTATTAGTTCTTATTTAAATAAGTTTATTTTTTCTGCTATTTTCTCAATAGCATTTTTAGCTATTCCTTCACCTATTTGTACTAACTTAGTAGCATTTTTAAGTCTTAACTCAACTACTTCTTCCTGTGACTTAGAAAGTTCTTCTGTAGTTAATACTATTGGTGCTTTTGAACTAGCTGCAAGTGGTGCTGCTGTAAGTGCATCAACTAATTGTCCATTTCCACCTACATAACCGTCTTTTGCAACATATGCTTTAGTTGCTCCTGCATAGTACTTGTTGATTACTTTAGCATTAGTATCTTTTCTGTTTTCTCCAGCTAGTCTTTCAACTTTGTTGTTTAAATCTATTTCCACTAATTTATCTTCAACTTCTTTTGATACAGAATTCTCTCCACCAACAATTTCTAATTCTTTTCCTTTTAATAATTTTTCAGCACTTGCATCTAACTCGTTACCTGTAACTATTATTGGAGCTCCAAATTGAGCAGCTCTAGCAGATATACTCATAGCATCTGCTTCTCCATTTCCACCTACTACAAATGCAGTTTTAAATGTATCTTTTAATTGTTTTGCTATTTCTAAAGAAGTTTCAAATCTATCATCTCCAGAAACTCTCTCAACTTTACTTACACCCAATTTAGAAAGTTTTTCTTCAGTTTCTTTTGATATTTTAGATTCTCCACCTACTATATATATTTTCTTAGAAGATAAGTTACTTCCAAGTACTCTTAATATCTCAGCTTCTATTTCTGATGGTAATGAATCTTTTTTAGATAATAATATTGGTGCATTTTTTTGAGATGCAAGTGGTGCTGATGCTAATCCATCCACTATAGCATCTTCTCCAACTAAAATTATTGAATCTGCTTCTCCATCTTTGAATCTTTCCTTACTAACTTCTACTGCTGTTGTAAATCTTGAATCTCCAGATAAAACTTCTACTTTTAATTCTTTTCCGTCTTTTACATCAGTTAGTACTTTGTGTAAATCTCTAACTAATTTATGGTTTTTACTTGATACACTTATTGTTTCTGGCTTTTCATTTGTCTTACTTAAAACCATATCAAAGCTTGACTTTTCTGGCTTATCTTTGTCATCACTATTTTCTTGTTCTTGAGTAAGTATTGCTTCATTCTCAAATGTTAAAGTATATCCATTTTTAACTTTATTAACTATTTCTCTACCTAATGTAGTTAATCTAACTCCATCAAATAAATCTTCTGCTGATATGTCTTGTAAATCTGCATTTTTAACTGTTATTGTATGTAATTCTTTTGATTCTATATCGCTGTAACGCTTTTCATAGCCTTCAAAAGTACCTTCTTCTGATGTTAATGGTTTTGCAAAGTCTAAATGTTGGTCTCCTACATTTACTGTAATTGTATTTTTTGAATCTTTCGCTCTTTTTACTTCAACTGTGCTAGTAGACTTTATAGTTGCTGTTAACTTGCTATCAGAATCTTCTGCTAAAGTTGCATTGAAAGCATTAACTGCATCTACTATTTCTTGAGCTGTTTTGTAGTTTTCAATTTTATAGTCAACTACTTTTCCACCTATAGTTTGATGACCTTTATCTTGTATAGTAACTTTTAAACTTTGTCCTTCTACTAATGAGTTTATCTTGTTTTGTAATTGAGTTGCATTAGTTAAGTTTACATTATCTACTTTTATATCATAAACTCTATCATTTACATTTGCTCCTGCTTTTGTCTCTTCAAACTTAATCTCTAATGCTTTTCTAACCTCTTCGATTAGTTTAGTAGAATCTTTTGCACTTACTGTGTAATTTTTATCAACATTTTCTGACACAGTGTTGTCTGCGAATATTGGTGCTGCTGCACTCATAACTGTAGCTCCTGCCATTACTATTGCCATACTTCTCTTTTTGTTACTTAACATATTTATGTCCTCCGAATATTGTATTTAATTTTTTATATTCGTATTTCCCACATATAGATAATATTATATATAATATTATTTATCAATACATTTTATAAGTTTACATAATTTACTAATGGATATATTAGAAATATAAGAATAAAAAGTTAGATTTTGAATATATAAAAAATTAAACACTAACAAGTCAAACCTTATTTTTTATAAACATATTAAACATTTTATATGGAGACAAAAAATAAAAAAGGATACCTCATTAATGATAAAAGAACCATTTTGAGATATCCTCTTACAAACAACTAAATCAATAATTTTCTATCTTTCACACTCTTGATTTGCAACTGTACAAGAAGTTTTACAAGCTGATTGACAAGAAGTTTGACACTCTCCACATCCACCTTTTGCAGCACTTTGCTTTAAAGTAGCTTGAGATAAAGTTTTTACATGTTTATTTTCCATTTTCAACGCCTCCATTTCTAATTGTTTCCTATTGATTATATCACAAAACCACTTTAATATAAACTCTATTTAAAATTGACACCTAATACGCCTCCAATACCTCCTGCTGCTGATATAAGCAATAACTTATAAATCATTCCTACTTCAAATATGAAGCTCTCTTGTGCTAAAAACACAGTCAAAAAAATACACACTATGTACAAAAGTCCAACTAAAAGCCCATACATAAGTCCCTTTTCTTGCATGTGTTTTGAAGTGTAAAAACCTCCTATAGCTGAAGAAATAGTAGTTATAAATGATGCAACCATAGTTATATTATCTCCACCGATATCTGTAAATGTCAAAAATAAGTTATACACTAATAAAACAGCCAAAGTTATTATATATGCATATCCCAAACCTTTAAAAATATAATTAGATTTTCCCATAAAAAAACCTCCTCTCAAATTAATATATATTCGAGACAAGGCTTTTAAATTACTATTTTACTGTTCTTCTATTTCTTCTTTTCTAGATTGAACTGTCCCTATAGCCCATTTTTCAAATGGAACTTTAGTTCTGTTTGGTCCTAATTCTAATATTACAACATCATCTTCAACTTTAGCTACATTAGCTACTATTCCACCTATTGTAATGACTTTGTCTCCTACACCTAGGCTACTTCTCATTTCTTTCAATTGTTTGTCTTTTTTCTTTTGAGGTCTAATCATTAGGAAATAAAAGATTGCAATTACTACTACCCATAGACCTATACTCATCATTATTTGTTGCTGTGGCATTAATTTTTCACTCCTTTGTAAATTATACTCTTTTGCAAATCGTAATAAATGTTTATACAACAATTTACTTTCTTTAGCTTTGAGTACTATTGAATATTATATATTAAAATGATTATAATTAATAGTGCAAAACCTATATTTCATATCCATATTTTGCAAAAAATTCATTTCTAAAATCAAGTAATCTATCTTCCATTATTGCTTGTCTTATTTGTTTCATTAAATTTAGTAAAAAGTGAAGATTATGAGTAGTTATCAATCTTGCACCCAGTATTTCATTTGCTTTTACAAGATGTCTTATATAGGCTCTTGAATAATTTTTACAAGCATAACAATCACATTCAGGGTCAAGTGGAGTAAAGTCTTCAGCATAAGTTGCATTTCTAACTACTACTTTACCTTGACTAGTCATTGCAGTTCCATTTCTAGCTATACGAGTAGGTAAAACACAGTCAAACATATCTACTCCTCTTATAACACCTTCCACTAAATCATCTGGACTACCAACTCCCATTAAGTATCTTGGTTTGTCCTTTGGCATAAATGGAGTTGTGTGTTCTAGTACATCGTACATAAGTGGCTTTGGTTCTCCAACACTAAGTCCACCAATCGCATATCCAGGTAAATCAATGCTTGTTATTTCTTTCGCTGATTGCTCTCTTAAATCTTTATACATTCCACCTTGTATTATACCAAATAAAGCTTGCTTGTCTGTATTATTATGGGCATCTTTACATCTTTTTAACCATCTTGTTGTTCTTTCTAATGAATTCTTTACATACTCTCTATCTGCTGGGTATGGCGCACACTCATCAAATGCCATCATTATGTCTGAACCTAACGCATTTTGTATTTCCATAGCTTTTTCTGGAGTTAAAAAATGTTTTGAACCGTCTAGGTGTGACCTAAATTCTACACCTTCTTCTTTTATCTTTCTCAAAGGCCCTAAGCTAAATACTTGAAATCCTCCACTATCTGTAAGTATTGGCTTATCCCAGTTCATAAACTCATGAAGTCCACCAGCTTTTTTTATAAGTTCATGTCCTGGTCTCATATATAGATGATAAGTGTTACTAAGTATTATTTGTGAGCCAATCTCTTTTAATTCTTCTGGTGTCATAGACTTTACTGTTGCTTGAGTCCCAACAGGCATAAATATTGGTGTTTCTATAATCCCATGTGGCGTGTGTAATCTTCCAAGCCTTGCACCACTTTGTTTACAAGTTTTTATCAGTTCGTATCTTACTGCGTACATAAATATCTCCTTAATAATTTTTATTTCTAGTTATTCATAACATATATTTTCACTAATCTAAATATCTAATATATTTTCTAAATAGATTTATCTTTATCTTCTTTACTTTGTTGTTCTTTGATTGCTTCTTCATCATGAATACTCGTTATATTAAGAGCACTCTTGTCTTTTGTTACTAAAAACTTTTTTATAGCAAATAGTCCTGCAATAGCTATAACTCCAATTAAAACATCTATCATTCCTTCATTTTTAGGAAGCAATAACATTTTTCTAGCTATAGCATATAGTAGTGCCTCAATAAATGCTCCTGGTATATGAAGTGATAGCATTACTACAAGCTCAACACCTATCACCAAAAGTAATATTTGTGCTAAGAAATCATTAAGCTGACTGTATTGTACTGGGTTTTGAAAATCAACTATATATGCTCCCCACATAAGTCTTAATACATCTATTGTACCTAAAAATACTGCTATTAAAACTACTACTGCTAATACACGTTCAAAGATAAAAGCAATCTTTAATATAGGGTTATTCTTTTTTTGTTTTTGTAAGCTATGCATCTATTCCCTCCCTACTTTATAATCATAGCATCTCCAAAACTGAAGAATCTATATCTTTCTTTTACTGCCTCATTATATGCATTTAAAACATTTTCTTTTCCACAGATAGCACTTACTAACATGATTAAGGTAGACTCTGGTAAATGAAAATTAGTTATAAGTCTATCCAAAACCTTAAATTTATAACTTGGATATATAAATATATCTGTCCATCCACTAGTTTCTTTCATCTTGCCATTTTCATCACAAGCTGATTCTATAGTCCTACAACTAGTAGTTCCAACACATACTACATTGTTCCCATCTTTTTTTGCTCTATTTATTTTGTCAGCTGCCTCTTGACTAACCATATAATATTCTGAATGCATCTTATGATTTAAAACATCATCTACTTTTACTGGCCTAAAAGTACCTAAACCAACGTGTAAAGTTATAAATGCTATATCTACACCTTTTTCTTTTATTTCATTTAATAATTCTTCTGTAAAGTGTAGACCTGCTGTAGGTGCCGCTGCTGAGCCATTATGTTTTGAGTAAACAGTTTGGTATCTTTCTTTTTCCTCTAATCTAGCAGTTATATATGGAGGAAGTGGCATATTTCCAAGCTCATCTAAAATCTCTTCGAAAATTCCATCATAATGAAACTTTATAATTCTTGAACCTTCATCTGATAAATCTACAACTTCTCCAATTAATTTCCCATTTCCAAAAGAAAACTTAGTTCCCACTTTTGCTCTTTTACCTGGCTTTACTAAAGCTTGCCAAGTATCTTCCTCTGTTCTTTTTAATAATAAAAATTCAATTTTTCCACCAGTCTCAAGTTTTTCCCCTATTAATCTAGCAGGTATAACTCTAGTATTATTTAAAACTAAACAATCTCCTGGATTTAAATATTCTATTATATCTCTAAATACTTTATGCTCAATTTCTCCTGTTTCTTTATCTAATACCATCAATCTTGAACTAGCTCTATCTTCTATAGGAACTTGAGCTATAAGTTCCTGTGGTAAATCAAATTTAAAATCACTTGTTTTCAATGTCAAACTTCCTCTCTTAAAATTTCTCTAGCTACAATAATATCAAAAAAACAACTTATTTTCTACAATATTACCATAATCTATCAATAAATCCCTATTTTTAACATACAGCATATCCACAATATATAGATATTTTTCCACGTTATACACGTCTTATCCACAATATATAGATACAGTACACACATTTTTCCTTGTATTTATCCACAGTATCTACAGATATAATTACCATTTTGTGGATATGTTTGAATTTTTGCCCATTTTAGAAATATTTTAATTTAATGATTATTTTTTTAATTGATACCTCTTTCTTCTATTCTTATCTATCGCTAGGATAAGGTATTTTTAGATGTTCATAGGCTAATGGCATGGCTACTCTACCTCTAGGCCCTCTATTTATAAACCCTAGTTGAAGTAAATACGGCTCATACACATCTTCTATTGTATTTCTATCTTCACCAATTGAAGCTGCTAACGTATCAAGACCTACAGGACCACCCCTAAATTTTTCTATTATAGTTATAAGAAGCTTTTCATCCACAAAATCAAGACCTAAATTATCAACTCCTAAAAGTTCAAGAGCATCCTTCGCAACTTCATCAGTTATCCTTCCATCAGCCCTAACCTGTGCAAAATCTCTAACTCTTTTTAGCAATCTATTTGCTATTCTTGGAGTTCCTCTTGAGCGTTTTGCAAGCTCTAAAGCTCCTTGAGATTGTATTTCTGCATCTAAAATATTTGATGACCTAAGCACTATTTTTGAAAGTTCATCAACTGTATAATAATCTAATTTACAAATAACACCAAATCTATCTCTAAGTGGATTTGTAAGCATACCAGCTCTTGTAGTAGCTCCAATAAGTGTAAACTTAGGAAGGTCAAGCCTTATACTTCTCGCAGATGGTCCTTTTCCTATTATTATATCTAAACAAAAATCTTCCATTGCTGGATACAATACTTCTTCAACACTCCTATTGATTCTATGTATCTCATCTATAAATAAAACATCATTTTCATTCAAATTTGTAAGTATAGCTGCTAAGTCTCCAGCTCTCTCTATTGCAGGTCCTGATGTAATCCTCAAATTTACTCCCATCTCATTAGCTATTATACTTGCTAGTGTAGTTTTTCCAAGCCCTGGTGGTCCATATAAAAGTACATGGTCTAACTGCTCATTTCTTGATTTTGCTGCCTCTATAAATATACTAAGTTGCTCTTTGGATTTTTCTTGACCCAAATAATCTTCTAGTGTTTTTGGTCTTAAACTATTTTCTATATCTATATCTTCCACCTTCATAGTAGAAGTTATTATCCTATTTTCATCTTCAAAATCTTGCATTTATACCCCTCCTTCCGTAATTTTGCAAATCTACTTTATTTTAAATATTATTTTACATTCACAAATTAAATGCTACTTCATAGATTTACTCATTATATATGTAAGTGCTTTTTTTATAATGTCTTCTGTATTCATACCATCTTTTTTACATTTTTGAACTGCCTCTTTTGATTCTGCTAAGGTATACCCCAAAGCTACAAGTGCATCTATAGATTCATCTTGAGATATGAAAGTAGGTTTTTGTGATAATAATGTTGGTTCAAATTCTATATTATTTTTATCTACTTTATCTTTAAGTTCTAAAACGATTCTCTCTGCTGTCTTTTTACCAACGCCTGGAGCTTTAGATAGTTTCCCAACATCTTCGCTTAAAATATAAGCTCCTAGTTGCGCTGGTGATGCAAATGATAGTATTGAAAGCCCCACCTTAGGTCCTATTTTTGATACAGATGTAAGCAATTCAAACATCTTTAATTCTTCCCTGCTTGCAAAACCGCAAAGACTCATATCATCTTCTCTTACTATTAGTTTAGTATATATTTTTGCAGTATTCCCTATTTGCAAATTCATTATTGTATTGGATGACACATTTATCTTATATCCTATATCATTGTTTTCAACAACTATACTGTCTATATAAATTTCTTCTACTGTACCTTTTATATAACTATACATACTTCCCACCTATATTCTTTAAAGTTTTTTCAAGTTTATTTGAATGAGCATGGCAAATAGCCACAGCTAGAGCATCTGCAACATCATCTGGCTTTGGAACTTTTTTTAAACTTAAAAATGAGGTTACCATCTGTTGAACTTGTGCTTTGTCTGCTCTACCATATCCAACTACACCTTGTTTTACTTGAAGCGGAGTGTATTCATATATTGGTTTACCATTATGTGCACAAGCAAGCATAGTAACCCCTCTAGCCTGTGCTACTGTTATAGCAGTCTTTACATTCTTGTTAAAGAATAGTTCCTCCATTCCAACTTCATCTATATTGTAATTCTTTACTATTGTATCAATTCCTTTATATACAAGTTCTAACCTCTTAGAGATATCCATATGCGCAGGTGTTGTCACTGCCCCATAATCTATTACTTTAAATTTACTATTTTTATATTCAATTATACCATATCCAACTATGGCTATACCTGGGTCAATCCCCAATATCATCATTTTAAAAAATTCCTCCTAAAAATAAAAGAAATACCAAAATGTATTTCTCATAAAAACTTATGTTCTAAATTATTATACCCTGAACCTCCCACGACTAAAATCGCAGAGTTCGATTACGTTCAAAATAACCTAAGCTACTTTGATACGTACAGGCGTGTCCAGTTCGCCCCTACTGTATAGTCCATCTAAGGACACAACATTACTTTTTCTCAAAATATTTAATGCACCATTAACATCAGCATTTAAAATCATTCCTTTTTTAGTTTGATACAATCCTCTTTTAATTCTTTTTCCAGAGAAATCATACTCCTTTGGATTATCGTCATTATAAGCTGGTATAATATCTTTATCAAAAAAGCTAGCTTTGGAAGTATAACTTTCTTCTTGTTTTAAAAAAGTAATTCCATATAGTTTACATAGATATTCTAATTTATCACGTAATTTACCAAAAGGAATATGTACAAATGTTTGATTATTAACTTTCCCGATATTACTTCTGTATTGAAAAGTTTCATTATACCCACAAACTAAAATACCAATATCATTTTTTAAACAATAATTAATAATAATACGAGCTGTTTTAGCCATATAATCATTTACTTTATTGTTTCGATTGCGAGTATTCGATTTTTGTCGATTGGTATTTCGTTTTACATACCCCTGTAAATCTTTAATACTTTGAAGTCGTGCATTTTGTTTATTATACCATTGATTTATTGATTTTAAACGCTTTCCATCAACAATAAAACTTTCACCAGTAGAAGTAATACAAGTTGCTAAATTATTAATTCCAAAATCAATTGCTAGTACTTTGTTTTTATTTAATTTTCTTTGTTCTTCTTTCACTTCGTAAGTGTATTGAATTTCAAAGAACCTAGCTTTTGCTTTTGGTATAATACGAATTTCCTTAATTTTCTTATCTTTAAGAATTGGCGGAATCGTTATTATAACTTTTTTATGTTCTTTTCCAAATTGACGTGAATATGGAATTATTAATTGATTATTATTTAATCGAACAAAACCAATGACAAGTGTAGTAAATCCATCTTTTGGAAGATAATGTGGTAATTTTATATCTTTGAAAGAATATTTACCTTTTTTCACTAATTTAAGCAGTCCAAAAAAAGACTTAAATGAACCATCTACTTCCTTCAAAATTTGTTGAGCCATATTGGAATTTAAATTTTTGTAATTAGGACTATCTTTCAGAAGAACATAATTCTTTTCATAATTTAGATATTCGCCTTCTTGGAAGTAATATTGCCTAATATTATAGATTGCTTCATTAGCTAAATTTTTAGCTATACGAGAAAGCTCTTTAATATTCTTATAATCTTCCTTTGAAAGATGTTTTACCTGCTGTTTTACAGTTAAATACATGATATATATCACTTCGCTTTCTAAGATGATTATAACATATCTTTACTGTAAAGCCAATGTTTTGGTAAAAAACAATGACAGTAGAGAAAATTTAACCTGTAGCTAAATTCTACATTAATCGTATTAGAGGTTGTCGTTCACATAAGCTTTAGGGGTTTCCAGCAATTCAAGTGGTATATTGGATAGATTGTTTACTATCTCTACATACAAACTTCTCTATACGCTTACTATTTCCCTAATTCATCTCATGACTAAAGTCACGAGTATTCTTAGAGATTTAATAAAATCAAATAAAAAAGTTATATCAAAGCGAACTTCTCACTCCAATATAACTTTTATATTTAGTACAAATAAATTATTGTATTTTAATAGGCATTAAATATGTTTTGAATCTTAATATCAATTTGAAATATTAACTTGCAAAATCTTCTAATCTTGAATAGGCCTCTTCCTCTGTATCCATAACTACACCTTTTTTAAGTTCATCTTGAACAGTCTTAGGAAGTGAATCTACTCTTATTTTAGTTTTTTCTACTAATGTTTTATTTCCACTATCATCATATTTATACAATGCTATATTTCCATTATCATTTTCAATTGTATATTTACCTTTTATAGTAGTGTTCATTGCTTGTACATCTTTATTATCACTGTTTTTAGATTCTACTAATATGATTTCATTTTTATCCATACTCTTTATTGTTTTAGTTGGATATTCTTGCTTAAAATATGATACTATTTCTGATTTTGTCTTATCTAATAATGACTCTGGAACTACTCCAGCCATCGTAAGTACTCTCTTATAGTTAGTTTCATTCTCACCTTCGCTTTGAAGCCAAACTTCACAGTTTTTATTTAATCCAAAAGCTTCTTTTGATTCTTCATTCATATTCGCACTAGCACTTACAACTTTACCAGTTTGAACTCCATTATTTTTTAACTTTGTTCCTATATAAACTCCACTACTTAATACAAATACTCCTACTAGTACTAATGCAGATATTTTCCAAGGAAATAATTCTTTTTTCTTCTTTTCAAACATTGATTACGCCTCCTTTTTCTATTATTTTCTCCAAGCTGTAAGTTTTTATACAATTTAGGTAAATTTTAGAAGAAAATATATCTGTATTTCAAATTAATCTAAAAATAGATATCTTCTAAAAGGAAGTTTTCTCTTAAATGTTATATTCTTGCAATTATATGGACATAATTTATAATAAATAATAGTTTAGGAGGTAATAACTTTGGAAAGAATCAATTGTAATGTAACTAACTGCTCACATAATAACAGCCATATATGTTATGCAGATAAAATTTTTATAAATGGTGAACAAGCTCATAATGATAGACATACTTGCTGTAGTTCGTTTTTAGATGAATCTATTTATAGTAATCTATCTAATAATGTTAACAATAGAAATTGTGAAGAATTAGTTTGTAGTGTCAAGACTTGTAAGTATAATAAAGATGGTAGCTTATGTAATCTTGATAGTATAGTAGTAGCTCCTGAAACTGATAGAGTAAATCTTTACACTGAAACATGTTGTTCTAGTTTTAAATGTAAATAAACAAAATATAAATAATATAGGGTGTCAAAGGTAATCAAAACAATATACTGTAGAGTATCTACAGATATTGATTTGATTATACTTGACACCCTTATTTATTTTAAATAAAATCTCATTATTATAGTTTTGCATATAATATTATAATTGCAATTAAATTTGATAAATTTCTATAAATTGGTATAATCAATATGTAAATTAAATTTAAAGTAATATAGTTAATTGTGAAAGAAAATACCAGATATATAGTATTATATAATGTTATATTAACTAGAAATGAGGTGCTTATGAGTACATTTTATATCCAATTTCTTTATTTTGTAATTTATAGTTTTATAGGGTGGTGTTGTGAGACTACATATTGTTCTGTTTTACAAAAACAATTTGTAAATAGAGGTTTTTTAAATGGGCCATTTTGTCCTATATATGGATTTGGAGCACTAGCAATAGTAGCTACATTAACTCCTTTTGTTCATAATATTCCCTTATTATTTGTGTTTAGTATAATTATCACCAGTATAATGGAGTATTTTACAAGTTTTGTATTAGAAAAAATATTTAATATGAAGTGGTGGGATTATTCCAATCACAAGTTCAATATTCACGGAAGAGTGTGCCTAGAAAATTCACTTATGTTTGGTGTGTTGTCATTAATTGTAATGCTGATAATACATCCTATTGTAGTTGATTTCATAGATTATATTCCTAAAAATATACTATTTATTCTTGGTATATCCATAGAAATTTATTTTGTTTTAGATTTAATAATTACAATACACACAATTTTACAATTAAATGGTAAATTAAAACAAATCAATCTTATAATTAAGGAATTAAAAGATAAAAAGGAATACTACAAAATTATTACACAAGAAACTATTGAGAATAAACTTGAGACTTTGGTTGAAAATAGACTTGAGACTTTAGAGGATAGATTTGAAATATTAAAAGAAAGAGAAAATTATCGTTATGCTAAAAATAGAATTGAAGAACTTAAAAACAAGCTTAATACTCTACTATCTAGCCACAAATTACTTCATAGACGTATTATTAAGGCGTTCCCTAATATAAGCTCTAATAAGCATAAAGATATTTTAAATAAAATCAAAGAAGATATTAAATCAATCAAAAAAAATAAATAATCTAAATTATATGCCATATTATAATATAAATATTTATAAATACAAATAAGGTTTAGAATATTATTGATAATATTCTAAACCTTATTTAATATATTCTAAAACTTACTATTGACTTATCCTTATTTTTAAATCAAATCTTCTAGCCCATTAATACTTCAACAGCTTCTCTAAGTGTACTAACTTCTCCAACATTGCCAGGGAAAATTATATATGGCATATTAGGAAATTTACTTTCTTCTCCTGTCATCCATACTGGTATACCAGGTTTTATTTGACCCATTACAGTAGCCTTTTTTACTTTTAGCGCCTTAGTTCCAACATCACTAGATGTAATTCCACCTTTTGCTATAATAAAATTTGGTCTTACATTAAGCATACCAACTATACTAGTTACAGCATCTGAAATTTCTACAGAAACCATAAGTTGTTTATCTTTATCATTCGTATCTAAATCAAAACGCTCACGTCTAGTATACACAGCAACAGTCTTTCCATTAGTTATTTTCTCTTCTACAACTTGTATAACTCTTTTTACTTCATTTTTTAATCCATCTTCTCTCAAAACTAAATGTTGATTAAACTCTATAAATTCTATAGGATGTTTACAATTTTTAAGTTCTTCTAGTTGTTGAGTAGTTTTATTTACATGTGAACCAACAAGTATAATACCTCCATTAGTATTATCTTTTGATACTAATTCCTCTTTAGTAAGTAATTCCTTATCACTTACACCTCCAAGTATCTTTGTTATAGCAGCAGCGCTTCTAAATATAAATTCTTTGCCACTGTTTACTGCACGTATAAACGCAATTGTAAATACCTTTACATCTACATAATCTATTGCATTTACAATGATTTTGTTGAAATTCTTTGCCATTTTAAGCTTTTCTGTTATCCTATCAATATTTAAACTTCTAAGTTCCTCTAATGAAATGTATATCATATCACTAGATTTATATTCTCCATTTGTTTTTTCTTCACACCATTCTCCTATATCAGAAGATTTATATCCAAAAGATTTATCTTTTGCAAATTCAGTCATTCCCGCTGGTACAAGCATTTCTCCTTCTTTTACATAATGTACATTGTCTATCGTAAATCTTCCACCTTCTTTGAAAAATGGCATTATTATTTCACCATCAAATATTTTCCCTGATAATTTTTCCACCTCATTTTTCAATAGATTAGTTTCAAGAGGATAATGCCCCCTCATTGTTGAATCACTTCGGCTTATAATAATAAAATCCTTATTAACTTTTTGAGAAATATCCACAATATTTTTTGAAATTTTCTTATGCACTTCTGTTGTTTGAGAAACTGTAAATCCCCTTGAGTTAGTAAGTATAAAAAACATACTATTTTCTTCATCAAAACCTTGTTCTATGCTATTCTTATCCCAATCAGTATATACAGAAACATCATGAACTGTTTGTACTCCAGTTGGGTCATCATCTAATACAATAATTTTTCTATTTAAATTTTTAAGTTCATTTACAAGTAATTTATTTAATTTATCTTCATCTACGTTCTTAAAAGTATCGAGTATATCTATGTTAATTGAATTGACTTCTCTCACTAAAAATCCCCCTTTATGCAATTTATTACAGTATGCATATGTTTAATATTTATATTTTTTATAAGCCTGGAAGTGGTATAATACCATTTATAACACTAAGTAATAAAACCATTGCAAATGCTGTAATACCAGCTATTGTACCTCCTATTGTCCATGAATTTAAAGTATCTTTAACTGACAATCCACTAAATCTTGAAAGTACCCAGAATCCAGAATCGTTTGGAAGAGAAAAACCAACACCACCAGCACATATAGCAAGCCCTACTAAAACTGGTGACATCCCAGTTGCTAAAATTGTCGGTCCTAAAATTGATGATGTAGTCACTAGTGCTACAGTAGCAGAACCCTGAGAAATTCTAAGTAATGCACTTAATAAGAATCCAAGTACTACAACTGATATACTAAGACCAGACATAGTGTCAACTAAGAAGTTTCCTATTCCACTAGCATTTATAACACTACCAAATGCTCCCCCTGAACCTGTTATTAATAGTATCAATCCTGCTGAATCGGCAGCTTCAATAACAACATCTCCCATAGGTTTACTTATGTACTTCTTTAAAAATACTATTGCTACCAATATTCCAAGTAATATTGCTATATTCTTATCTCCTATAAAAGCAAGTATTCCACTCATTTTAGAACCTTTTTCTAAAAACATACTAAATACATTTGATACAAGTATAAGAAGTATTGGGAATAATAAAGAAAACATAGAAACTCCAAAACCAGGGACTTTATTAGAGTTATCATCTTCAAGTTCAATACTCTCTTTTTCTTGTTCTAAATTTTTTTCTCTATTATTTTCGTCAATTGCATAAGCTGGATATTTTTCAAAACGTTTTCCATAAATCCATCCTCCTGCAAGAGC
The DNA here is from genome assembly GCF_020658275.1 of Clostridioides sp. ES-S-0190-01. Lineage (NCBI taxonomy): Bacteria > Bacillati > Bacillota > Clostridia > Peptostreptococcales > Peptostreptococcaceae > Clostridioides > Clostridioides sp. ES-S-0190-01. The sequence continues at coordinate 128,911 of NZ_JACVWA010000015.1, forward strand.
TGCTGGAAATGCAACAATTATAGAATAAAGTATAAAACTACCTACATTTGCATTTACATTTGCTGCAACAGCTAAAGGCCCTGGTGTTGGTATTACAAGTGCATGACCTACTATTGTACCAACGCCTAATGCACATACAAAAACCATAAGAGACTTCTTAGTTACTCTCGAAACATATTTAACTATAGGCATCATTATAACAAATGCAGCATCCATAAACACTGGAATTGAAATTAAAAATCCTGCTGTAGTTATAGCTAACGCACTATTTTTTTCTCCAGTTCTAGCCAACAATCCCTTTGCAATAGATTCTGTTGCTCTTGATTCTGAAAGTATATTTCCAAATATTATTCCAAGTCCAATTACAATACCAATACTACCTAATGTATTTCCAAATCCAGTTGATATTGTAGTTGAAATTTCATTTATAGGCATTTTAACCATAAATCCTGTAATTATTGATGTTATAAGTAATGCCAAAAATGGGTTTACTTTAAACTTGATAATTGACACAAGCAAAATTCCTATAGATATAATAAATGCTATCAAAAGTCCATATCCTGTAATCATAATCTTTTCCCCTTTATAATTTACTTTATTATCTCTTGACCTTATTTTTTCTTTTATTATGATATTGTAACTCTATCATCTCTGTATAATATAATCTAAATCTAATTTTTATAATACATATCTACTATATCATCAATATCTTTGCCATTAGTTATTGTGTTTTTTTATTTCAACACCTGCTAATTTTTCAAAATATTGAGCTATTCCACCATGGTCATCTTCTAAGTGTCCATGTACTTTTAATGTTTGCATAATTTCTAATAGCTGACTTGTCATAGGTAGTGGCACATCCAAATTATGTGCTGTCTGCATTACATTTTTTATATCTTTTAGATTGATAGATATTTTCCCACCTGGTTTAAAATCACGATTCATAATCATTGGTATTTTTGCATCCAATATTGTACTGCCAGCTAAACCTCCCCTTATCGCTTTGTACACTTTATCTGGGTCTGCTCCTGCTTTGGCTGCAAGTACAAATGCTTCAGATACTGCTGCTATTGTAAGATTAACTATTACTTGATTTGTAAGTTTTGTAACACTTCCACTACCATTATCTCCAATTAAGATAGCTGAGCTTCCCATTATATTAAAGAATGGCTCTACTTTTTTATATACTTCTTCTTTACCACCAGCCATAAAAGCAAGTGTTCCATCAATTGCTTTTGGTTCACCCCCACTTACTGGCGAATCTATAAATTCTAAGTTCATTTGCTTTAATTTTTCTGCACATAACATAGATTCTGTAGGTGTAACTGAACTCATATCTACAATTATACTTCCCTCTTTTAAAGTATTTGTTAAACCATTAGCTCCAAATAATATATCTTGAACAATAGCTCCATTTGGAAGTATTGTAAATACAATCTCACACTCTTCACCTATTTCTGAAAGACTTGCATATTTTGCACCATACGATACAAGCTCATCTACAGCACATTTATTAATGTCATATACTAAAAGATTACATCCATCTTTTAGTAAGTTTTTGGCCATTGGTTTTCCCATTATTCCTAATCCGATAAATCCTAATTTCATTATATACCCCTCCATATTTTCATATTTTTGAAAACGTTTTTTATGATTTAAAGTATACTACACACCAGTATACCGGTCAATATAAAATATAAAAGTATTTATTTTAACAATAAAACACGATTTTTAGATTTATATAATAGATTTTATCTATAATCATTATATTTAACGCATACTATTTATATTAAATAAACCACACTATTTTTATATTATATTTAATCATACTTTATATTAATTATTTTTCTTTATATCAACTATTTTTATCAATAATTAAGTATCATTCAACTAAACCTTTATTTATATCGCCATATCATCCAATATATAATTTAAATTTCAAAGGATTGACCTTAATTTTACTATGTTGTATTCTTAACATTATATAAGTTTTTGTATTTTTACATTGTTTAGGAGGGGTAAAATATGGCTACATTTAAAAGATTACAAGAACAAGCATATGACTATTTAAAAGAATTAATACTATCTGGTGAAATAATAGAAAATGAAATATATTCTGAAACAAAGCTTGCAAGTGAAATAGGAATCTCAAGAACTCCTATAAGAGATGCTCTTCAAAGACTCAGTCAAGATGGTTTTATAGATATCATTCCAAGTAAGGGTTTTAAAATTCATCAAATCACAGCCAATGAAATTGTAGAGATATTTCAAATACGTTCTGCAATAGAAGGATTTTGTACTTTTTTGATTACGAGCCAATACAAAGAGCCTAGAGCAATTCAAACTATAGATAAATTAAAGTATCTTTTAGATAAACAAAAAGAGATTGTATCAAGTGATAAGAATTTAAACACATTTGCAGAATATGATACTTTATTTCACACAACAATCGTCTCATATGCTCAAAATACTGAATTTAATAAGATGTTCAACAGCTATATGTACAGAATAAAAAAATTAGCTCTTGATTCATTATCACATGAGGGAAGACTAGAAACAACATTAAAAGAGCATACAGATATTTTTAATAATATATCTAATGGATGTACTGAAGATATTTACAAAACAACACTTATTCATATGGAGACTCCTAAATACATCAATTTAGAAGATTTTTGTAATAATAAATTATTTTAATAATCTATTTACATTTACTAAAATGTTATTTATCTCAAATCAATTTCTTATTTATAAAAAATACTCTATAATTATAATGTAACTACTATTATTTTAAGGAGTGATTTTTTTGAACAAAGATACTGTAACTAATGAAACTATTGACAAAGATTATGCTATTGAAGAAGTTCGTATGGCTTGTAAACATTTTGGTGATTTATATTTTTATTTTACCAAAGTATTAGTTGAGGAATTTGGAAATGAAAAAACTGCTGAAATATTAAAAAAAGTTTTGTTTGAAAGATCAGAAGAAAGAGCTATTTCTATGAGAGAAAGAGCCAATGAAAATGGAGATGAATTGATTGCTGACAATATTGCTAGTATAACTGATGTTCCATTTTTAGGTTGGGTTCCTGAATTTGAAGAGTTACACTGTCCTTATGGAGCTTCCTGGCTTTCACGCTTTGAAGAAAATCCTTGGTTTAAGCAGTTTGCATCCCTTTATTGTGATGTTACTGATACCACTGTTGCTGAGGTATTTACAGGAGATACATCACATAAAATAACAAAAAATATTCTATGGGGTGATAAAGTTTGTGAGAGAATATATTTTCATGATGATAATATATCTCAAGGTAAATATACTTACGGAACTAGAAACTGCAAGTAAATAATTTAATTTTTCTATATTTTTATACTATATTTTGTACTTTTTCATATAAATATTATAACTAGTCTTTTATTTTACTTTTGTTTAACTTAAAGATAATTTACTTTTAACTTCTATGAATTAACATATAAGTAATAAAAAATTTATCTTTATAAAATTATAGCCTTTAGGTCTATAATTTACATAATATTTATACTCTTTATAAAATTTTTTAGAAGCTTCTATTGTTATACTATAAAACTATCTTGAGAAAGGCTGATTAAATGTTTAATAAAATATATGAAAAAAAAGAATTTATAGTTTTTCAAGTTAAAAAAGGTTATGTAGTTTATAATACTAGAAAGAATTTTGAAGAAGGTCATACACACTTAAAACATTTTGAGGCAGCAAAGACAGCTATTGACTTAGCTATAAACAAAAAAATTCCTCGAAGTAAAGACGGATATTATCTAACTAGTTTAATTCGCATAAGTGACGATTGTTATTACATCGATAAGTTAAGTGAGTTATTATATGTCAGAGAACAAAAAGGTAAAAAAGAAAAATACTGCAATTCTAGCTATCAGATATAACAAGATTAATTGTCAAATATAAATATTTTTAAGCTTAAATATAAAGAGTATCAGTAAGTTTATTAAAAAATAACTTTGCTGATACTCTTTTCAATTCTAACGTTATCAATTTAAATTTTAGCTATTATTCATGCAGATATTTTACTATTCAGATTCTGTATCTGCAAATTGGCTATTATAAAGCTTCTCATAAAATCCGCCTTTTTCCATTAGTTCATCATGATTACCTTGCTCTATAATACTTCCATTATTCATAACCAAAATCAAATCAGCATTACGAATTGTAGAAAGTCTATGTGCTATAACAAAACTAGTTCTACCATTCATAAGATTTCTCATTGCCTTTTGAAGCATCAATTCTAATCTAGTATCAACAGAACTAGTAGCCTCATCTAATATCAATATTGAAGGATCTGATATAAAAGCTCTAGCTATAGTTAAAAGTTGTTTTTCTCCCAACGATATATTAGATGCTTCTTCATTTAAAAACATATTGTAGCCATCTGGAAGTGTAGTTATAAAGTGATGTACATTTGCTACTTTTGCTGCTTGTATAATTTCTTCCTTAGTAGCTCCAAATCTACCATATTCTATATTTTCAAAAATAGTACCATTAAATAACCATGTATCTTGAAGTACCATTCCAAACATTGAACGTAAATCTTCACGTCTCATGTTTCTGATATCTACTCCATCTACTTTAATAGCTCCTCCCTTTACATCATAAAACCTCATCAATAAGTTTATTAATGTTGTTTTACCTGCTCCAGTAGGACCAACAATAGCTACCATTTGACCACTTTTTATTTCTACATTTAAATCTTCTATTAAAGTCTCACTTTCTCCATATCCAAAATTCACATGTTCAAATGTAACATTTCCTTGTACATTTTCTATCTTAACTGGATTTTCAACATCAGGAGTTTCCTCTTCTTCATCCAAAATTTCAAATACACGCTCTATTGCTGCAAAAGAAGATTGTATTACAGTTGATAATTGTGTCATCTGTGAAAGAGGCTGATTTATTTGCCATATGTAACGTACAAATGCTTGTAAATTTCCAACTGTTATCCCTCCACTCACTGCATATATAGAACCAACTACTGCTACTGCTGCAATTCCAAAATAAGTTACTAATGAAACCATTGGATTCATCATACTTGATATAAATTGTGCCTTAAATCCATTTTCACAAAGTTCTTGATTTACTTTTTTAAATTCTTCTATAGAGTCTTCTTCTTTACCATATAATTTTATTTCATTAAATCCAGTATACATCTCTTGTACTTTTCCATTTAATTTTCCAAGAGCATTTTGTTGTAATGAAAATCGCTTTTGTGATTTTTTTACTATAAACTTAGATACAAAATAACTAATTGGAATTATAAAAAGAGCTATAAATGCCATATATACATTAATTGTAAACATCATAGAAATTGCCAAAATTATTACTAAAATTGAGTTAATAATTTGCATAAAACTCTGTTGTAAGGCATTTGATATTGTATCTACATCATTTGATATACGGCTTAGTACATCTCCAAAACTATTGCTGTCAAAGTAACTAATAGGCAGTTTTCTTATCTTATTTTCTACTTCATTTCTTAAGTCTCTCATAGTATTTTGAATAGCATTTGTAAGTAAAAAACTTGAAGCATACGTAAAAATTGCATTAGCAACATATATACATGCTAAGAGTGCCAAAATTTTTACTACATAGTTAAAATTCACAGATGCTCCTGGTATTCCTTTTGCTATACGAATTACATCTTTAGTTAATTGTGTTATTATTAATCCCTCTGTTTTAGGAGCAATTGCATTCATAGTAGCTGCTAAAATTATACATATAATAGCTATAATAAATGAAAATTTATATTGCTTTACAAATGGAAGAAGTCTACCAATTGTTTTTTTAAAACCTTTAGACTTTTTCATTATTCCAATTCCTCCTTTTTCAACTGAGATGTTGCAATTTCATAGTATATTTCACAATTTTTCAATAATTCCTTATGAGTTCCCATTCCAACAACTTGTCCTTCATTTAGTACTACAATTTTATCAGCATCAATAATTGAGCTGATTCTCTGTGCAACAATCAATACAATTGCATCTTTTGTTTCTTTTTTTAGCTTAGAACGAAGTATTGCATCAGTCTTAAAATCTAATGCAGAGAAGCTATCATCAAATATATATATTTCAGGTTTTCTTATAATAGCTCTGGCAATAGAAAGTCTTTGCTTTTGACCTCCAGATACATTAGCTCCACCTTCACTAATTAATTCATCAAATTTTCTAGGTTTTTTTGATATAAACTCATATGCCTGTGCAACTTTGGCTGAATGTTCTAATTCTGATGTTCCTGCTTTATTTTTACCAAATCTAATATTATTTGCTATACTACCAGTAAAAAGCAATGCCTTCTGAGGTATAAACCCTATCTTTTTTCTTAAAGCCTTTAAGTCATATTCCCTTATATCTACTCCATTTATCTTAATACTACCTTCTGTTACATCATAAAATCTAGGTATCAAGTTAATTAAGGTACTTTTTCCACTACCAGTACTACCTATAAAGGCAACTGTTTCACCAGTCTTTGCAGTAAACGAAATATCTTTAAGCACAGAAGCTTCTCCATCTGGATAAGTAAATGTTACATTGTCAAATTCTATAAGTCCTTTATTTTCAGTATCTTTTACTCCATTTTTAGGATTTTTTATAAGTGGTTCTTCTTCTAAAATTTCCTTTATTCTATTTGCTGAAACTTCTGCTCTTGGATACATGATAAATACCATTGAAAAAAGCATAATTGAAAACATAGCATGGAAAAGATATTCCAAAAATGCAACCAATTGTCCAACTTGAATTTCTCCAATATTTATTTTTTCACTTGAAATCCAAAACACAGCCAAAACAGCTATATTTAATAATAAAAAGAATGCGGGTTGAGTAATTGACATAAGCTTAAACAATTTTTTAGAAACATTAGCATAATATGTATTTGTTTCTTCAAATCTTTTTGTCTCATAGTCATCATTCCCAAATGCTCTGATTACTCTTATTCCCGTTAAATTTTCTCTTGATATAAGGTTTAGTTTATCCAGTCCTTTTTGTTGTTTAGACGATATTGATTGAGAAATTTTTGCTATTACTGCTACTCCAATAATTATAAAAGGAACTGATATAGCTAATACCAAAGAAAGCTCTACACTTGTTCTAATTGTCATGATTATACTTATAATAAACATGACTGGAGTTAATAAAGCTGTTCTAAGAAGTATATTTACAAATTGTTGAATTTGAAATGCATCATTTGTAGTTCTTGTAATCATTGAAGAAATCCCAAATTTATTGTATTCAGTGTGTGAAAATTCTTGAGATTTTTTAAATATATCATTTCTTATATCTCTAGTTACTCCTGTTGATATTTTTGCAGAACAATAACCCAATAATACACTACCTACAACTCCTATAATAGAAATAACAACTATTACTATTCCCATTTGTTTTATGTAAGTTGTGTTTTGATTTGCAATACCATTATCAATTATTTTAGCTATTATTGTTGGTATACCTAATTCAACTAATGCAAAACTAAATATAGCCAGTATATTTAATGCTATTAATAACTTATAATTTTTTAAATAATTTAAAATTAATTTCATATTCTACTCCTTTCTTAATTTTTGAGACAGTGTAATTATTATGTAGTAATGCCAAGCTTATGAATACTTGCTTTTATAAAAAAAGGAGAAAAGAGTTAGTGCACTCTCTTCTCCAGCATATTCTTTTTAATACACCCTCCGATAAGTCGCTTCTATGTTACCATATTTGACAAGTAATGTCAATTTATATATAATTTAAGCTTTTAAATACTTTATTTTATAAAATGATAACAAGCCAGCACATACTTTATACTTGTTTTTTACTATATTCTAATTTTACAAGTTGTTCTATATTACTAACCTTTTTAAGATTTAAGTTTGTTCTCTGTATTCCAGCTTTAAATAATGGAATTCCTCTACCTAATATTATTGGCAATACATATACAAAATAATCATCAATTAGATTATCTTTTGTAAATAATTCTACTATTTCACTTCCTCCAATTATCCAGATATCTTTCCCATTTTTCTCTGCTCTAATTTGCTCAATTAGTTTTTTAGGTTCCAAATTGGTATACTTTACATTTTCATTAACTCCACTAGTAGTCTTTGAATACACATAACATTCTTTCCCTTTATAAAACCATTCATTTGGGCTTAGTTCATTTATTATTTGTGTATATGTTGAATTTCCCATAATAACTGTATCAATTGTATCGTAAAAAGTATTATAATCTTCCTGTTGAGAATCTGAAGCTACTTCATCTAAAAAAGCTACACTACCATCTTCTTCTGCTATATAACCATCTAAACTCATTGCAATATAAAGTACCACTTTTCTCATATTTGCTACCTCCAAAATTTATAATATAAGTTTTTTATGCTGAAATAAAATTTTTACTTATTTAAAATACCCTATTAAATAAAACTCAAACAGTTTTAAGTAAAACCACAAAAATAAAACATTATTATATATACAGTTTAATAGTTACATAATTTGATAACCAATAAATATATTGAAAATTCTAATTAATCTAAATAAATATTGCTCTAACCTCATACTGGTTCTATAATATAATTAGAAGATATTTATATTATAAAATTAATCTTATCATAATATTTATTAATATCGTAAAATTAAGACCTGTGATTGATTTTATTTTTATTGAAAGGTGGTAAACAATATGAAAATTTCAGAAATTGCTACACCAAGCTTTTTACTAGATTTAGACCAGTTAGAAGAAAATATAAATACAATACAAGAAATTTGTACAAAGAATAACAAACAGCTTTGGCCTATGCTTAAAACTCATAAAAGTACATATATTGCAAAACTTCAAAAAGATACAGGTGCTACTGGATTTCTTGTTGGAACTCTTGATGAAGCTGAAGCTTTGATAAATGCTGGCTTTAAAGATATTATGTTGGCTTACCCTTACATGGGAGATGCAAATATAAATAGGGTAGTAACCATGGCTTCAAAAATAAATTTAATATGTGCTACAGATAATATAGAATGTGCAAGAGCTTACAGCAAGGCTTTTTCTCTAGCTAAAATTGAATGTAAACTACTTCTTATTGTAGATTGCGGATTACACCGTTTTGGTGTTAAACCAGAAAAAGTAGTAGAACTTGCTATTGAAATTTCAAAACTAGAAAGTATAAAGATTGTTGGAATAAGCTCACATCCAGGTCAAGTATACGGTTGCAGTTCTCCAGAAGGTGTACCAGATGTTTGTGTTCAAGAAAATTCTGCTATGGAAAAAGCATCTAAATTATTAACTGATAATGGATTTAATATAGATATTGTAGCTTCTGGAAGCACTCCAACAGTTGAAACTGAAGCTACTTCTAAAACTATCACTGCTGTAAGACCTGGAAACTATGTATATTATGATGCTATACAAATAGCTTTAGGATGTGCTACTGAAAAGATGTGTGCTCTTACTGTTGTATGTACTGTAATATCAAAAAATAGTGATGGATATTATTTAGTTGATTGTGGAAGTAAATGCCTTGGACTAGATAAGGGTGCTCATGGAAATAGTAGTATTGTTGGCTATGGTATAGTTTGTGGACATCCAGAACTTATTATTGATTCACTTTCAGAAGAAGTTGGCAAAATTAAAGTAAATGGAAAAACTAATATAAAAATAGGTGATAGGATAAGAATCATACCTAACCACTCTTGTTCTACTGCAAACTTAACAAGTAATTTACTAGGCTTTAGAGGAGATACAATAGAAAAAGTCATTGAAGTAGATATACGTGAAAATTCAAAACATATTGTACTTTAAAAATAAAATCATAATAAATTTATATTGATATTAACTAAAAATGAATTTAATTTATTGTTGATTTAAAGATATTAAAACAAAACATAGAAAGTTTTAAAAAAAAGCTCTAAAAACATAGAAAATCTAAAAGAAGTTTACTACTATACTAGTAAACTTCTTTTTTAATTAACATATCATTTTTTAATTAGTACATCATCATGACATTATTATGTTAGTTTTATTTAATTTTTACATTAATCCCATAAAAGTAAGTAAAACTCTAACTATCAACATACCTACCACTGCATCAAATATAGGAACTGCTAATAGTAACATTCTATACTTAGTGCTAGTATTAGCTACAAGAACTATTCTAGCGTAATGACCAACTAGAGTACCCATTAACATACATGGCATAATCAAAATAGTTGCTTGTGATGCTGTAATTATACCTTGCGCAAATAAATTTGCGGCTGTAGCTGCTCCTGCTGCCTTAGCAAAGAAAGCCGCTATCAAAACTACGACTGATTCTCCAGGTAGTCCAAAAATCCCCATTACTGGACCAAAAACATTTCCTAAAATATCAACTATACCAGTCAATTGTAGAAATTGTACTATTACATACCCCATTATCATGGCTGGCAATATTTGTTCAACACCTATGTAAAAACCTTTTTTTGCGCCTCCCATAAATGTTTCAACAACAGTTTTTTTTGGTTTACTATTTACAATTGTACTTCCAGTATTTTGTTGACTCATATTACGCAGCCTCCTTATTTTTATTCTTTTTATTTTTTATATTTATAATTAGTCTAACTAGATTGGCACCAAGTATTTTACAGAATATCTCTATAAGTATTATTGGACCTAATGCCAATAATGCTATTGGCAAAAGTGGCGCTTGAGTACTTATTGTATTTAATATAACTGCTGAACCAGCATATTGATAAGCTACAAATATAGTTCTTTCATCATCCGTTATTTCTCCGCTTTCACATAATTCTTTTGTCATTATTGAGGCTACATCTGAACTAGTAAATGAAGATACAAATGCTATACCCGCTATTCCAGGTATCCCAAGTAAAGGTTTAAGTAATGGATTAAATATTTTTGATGCAGCTTTCATCCCTCCCATAGATTCAACTACATCAATAAGTCCTACAGCAAAACACACAGTTGGTATTAAAGTAAGTGCAAATAAAAAACCATCCTTTGCACCAGTTCCACTCTTTCCCATAAAGTCTACGCCATCTGAAATAGTACCAAATGAGCCAGTTAAGTTAGCAAAGTCTAAAGCTTTTAGAAATCCTTGACTCTCCTTAAAAATACCAGAAAATAGTATTATCAATACAAATAAAGACATATATCCTTTCCATGTTACCTTATTATCTCCAGCTGTTGTATCCATATAAAATCCCCCTTTTATATATCAAATTTATCTAAATTTAAAACAATTGTAGAAATCAATTTTACCCTTTCAAACATAGAATCTACTAATGCATATTCTCTTGAGGTATGATTCCATTCTCCTTTTACTCCAAAAGAACATATCGCAGGAACGTTTGCAATAGTTAAATAGCTAGCATCTGAACTTCCTCCAAGTCTCTTAGAATTTATTTCACCAAACCCATTTTCTTTTGATACTGTATTTACAAATTTATGAAACTTCATAACATCCTCTGTAGTTTCAAATGGCATCATTTCACTTACAAAATCAACATGTGTAGAGGTTCCTTCTATGTAAGTATCTTCACATATTTCTTGAATTCTTTTTTTAACATTCTCCATTTCTTCTACTTTTTCAAATCTAAGGTCTACTTCTATACTACAATCTTCAGGAATAGAATTTGATACTCTTCCTCCTTTAATTATACTTACACTTGCTGTAGTCCCAACTTCAAGATTAGTCAATTTTTGTATTTGTAATATCTTATTAGCCATTTCTTCTATTGCATTTCTTCCACCTTCAAAATCATTTCCTGCATGTGTTTCTACACCTTTTACATTTATATTACACCCGATTCTTCCTTTTCTACCTACACATAAGCTATTATCTACCAACCCAGTTTCCATATTAAATGCACATAGACCACCTTTTGCTTCTTTTAATATAATGTCTCCTCCGTTTGAATCCTTATGTCCTATCTCTTCATCACCTGAAAAGACTATTTTTATTGGTCTATCTTTGTATCCTATCTTATTTAAAGCCTTGATAACGTATAAAGAAATTACTATTCCACCTTTCATATCTAACACACCTGGCCCATATGCTTTTCCTTCCATTATTTTAAATGAATTTTCTCCAAATGTACCTATTTCAAAGACAGTATCCATATGCCCTGAAAAAATTATTGGTTTCTTATTTCTGTTAGAACCAAGTGTACCTATTAATGTACTGCCATTATTTCCAGCATCTATTAAATCACAATCTAATCCTTCTTTTTCAAACTCACATTTTAATCTATCAGCCAATTTATTTACACTCTCTTTACAGTTTGTATAGCTTTCAATATTAACAATCTCTTTCCACAGTGAAATGATTTCTTCTCTATTCTCGTCAACAAATTTAGAAATCTCCTTTAAATATGTAATCATAATAATCTCCTTTATTTTTGAATAAAATTTTTTTCCTAAAAGCTGAGTTTATACTTTAAGAAATTTTAAAAGACTAGTCCTTAATTACAAAATAACACAATTATTTTCATCAGTCAACATTTTTTCAGTATATTTTTTATTTTCTGATTTTTCTTTTAATTTTTACTTTGTAAAATAAATTGACGCTTTTTATCTACTATTATAAAATGAGGTTATAAATTGATAATTAGTTACAATACTTTCGAAATTTTAAAGGAGGTTTTATGAAATATAAGATTGGCTTTTTAACAACATCTTATTTTATGGCAGATAACTTTAAACAAGCTCTCGAAGAATTAAAAGATATTTGCGAAATTACATACATTGAACTAAAAGGTGAAAATCCTTTTAGTAATTTGCCAAATATATATAATGAACAAGTAGATAATTTTGATGGATTTGTTTGTAGTGGTCTAATTCCATATAGTGAGCTTATAATAAATATAGAGGATATAAAGGTCCCATTAAGTTTCTTAAAGCTTGATGAAAGAGATTTTTATAAATACTTATTTAAACTATTAAATAGTAAAAGAGAGATTGATTTTACAAAATCATTTATTGATTTTTTAAGAGAAGATAATAACTATTATGACATCTATTCATTGATAGATTCTAAAAACTGTCCATATACAATTAGAGATTTCAATATTCCTCAACCTGTATATGACTTTAAAAAATTAAATGATAAATTATTGGAGATACACTTAGATTTATTAAAAAATAATAAGATTAACCTTTCTATTACTAGAAATTATATAATTAATTGTGAATTAAATAGACTTGGATATGATTGTATTTATATGGTGCCATCTACTGAATCAATCTTAAACACATTTAAATCTGTAATAAACGAAATAACATTAAAAAATTTAGATAAAAATAAATCTGCAACTTGTATAGTCACAATAAATAGCTCAGAGTATATAAATGATGACCTAATATTTAAAAATGATGAGATACAAAATCAAATATACAATACTATCTTAAATTCTTTATCAAGAAATGGGTTCTATGGAGTTCAAGTCAAAAAAAATGACATGAAAATAGAAATACATACTACTAAAGAAATGCTAAATAATATGACTAAGGATTATACAGAATTTTTTATTTCAGAAGACTTAAAAGAAATCAAGTATAGCTTAAATATTGGTTGGGGAATTGGCAACACAAATATTCATGCAGAACAGAACGCTCGTCAGGCAAATAGTAAATCAGCTTCTCTAGGTGGAAATTGTACGTTTATAGTAAATGACACTAATAATATAATAGGACCTTTATATTCAAATAAAAATTCTAATGACCTGGAAGAAAGTTCAATAGCTAATAAAGTTGCTTCTTTCATTCCTTTATCTAATGTAAATGTATCTAAAATTATGAGTATGATTAATGATAGAAATTCAAATAATGTATCAGCAGAAATATTATCAGACTATATGAATATAACTCTTAGAAGTGCAAATAGAATCCTAAGTATCTTATATAAGGCTGGTATTGCAACTATTGTAAACACAAAACTGGATAATCAAAGAGGTAGACCACGAAAAATATACAAAGTTGATTTCTTAGCTTTTTTAGATAATATGTAGAGAGATAACATGTAGAGATTGAAGTCTGAATTATTAGCTTTTCCAATAAAAATAATAATTTTCCACTGATTTTCAATAAGCAAAGTTTTTAAATATGAATATACAAAATGCCAGAATCCTCATAAACACTATATTTTTATCAACTCTGGCATTCTTTTTTATTTCGCTATCAAAATTTAAACAAATGATGCTAAAGTAAGCTTTTACTTTTATCTTACTTCATCAACATGGAAAATGTACCTTAGCACGTACCCTAAATTCTTTATGGAAAGTAAGTTCACTCCTTACTCATTTTTTGAGAGTTGCTTGTTTTTTGGTATATTTTATTCCATCCTACTAGTAATAAAATCATAAATACACAGGTATCTACAAAAAGAATAACTGTAACGTTCTTGACAATATTGTAGACAAAAAATATTGAGAATACTTCTACGGATAAAGCTACAAAACATAAAAAGTTCGTCAAATAATCTGCAATAGTATCACTATAGAAAACTCGTATTTGTAACCATCTACATGTAAATGGACGTAAAATAAATCTGAATACAACACAAATAATTGGATAAGCATAAATAAATTTTTTATCTACACTATTGGCTACACCATTATTCCATTGCACAGGAATTTGAGTTGGCAGTTTTGGAAATGCTATGATTGCAATCAGTAAACAAGCAATGGTTATAATTCCCCATGTAATATTTCCTCCCCACATATATAAGAAACTTACAGAGTCCAGTTTTAAAGTATGTTTATTTTCATTCCAATATTCTGGTATCTCAGTTATATATTCTTCTACTTTTAAATTTAGATAACTTAGTTCATTAAATTTAAGCATTTTTTCACACATAGTTTTTGCATTTTCCAAATCATATATTTGAGTTTTGAGAACTTGTTCCTGTTTTTCAACAATCTCATATAAAGATATTTGCTGAAGTATAATATTACGAATATCATCAATAGAAATCCCTAATGTACGTAAATATGCAATTTTTTTGATGTCCTCTATATTTTCATCTGAATACTCTCTATAACCATTACTCTCATTACGAATGGGCTGAATTAGCATTTCTTTCTCATAAAATCGAATATTAGAACGTGTTAGTCCAGTTTTTTCTTCAACTTCTTTAATTGTCATTTTTAAACACCACCTTTCGATTTATTGAATTACCTAATATCTTTCTTTTTTATTACTCTAAGTCTTCTTTAATGTTTTATTTCATTATTTGATTCGCCAATATTCCATTCTCAATAATACCACACTTTGTAATAATCTCCTCCTTGTGTGTATCTAAAACTGCTTGATTATTATATAAGATACAGTATAAACATGGTTTACAGTCAAGTATTTTTATCATTTTTTTGATTCTATTAAAAAAGGCATCGCAAATAAATGCCATGCCTTTCTATTAATTTAGTCTTTTCATATCTTTCTCAGTCCAAAAGTCAAATTAGCCTGTCTTATATTAAAATTGATAAAAGATATAACAAGTCGTATAAGATTTTCTATCATATTAAATAATTAATTGCCCACTTCTCACAATCCCAAATTTTATTAACTATATCATTATAAAACTCTGGCTCATGGCAGACTAAAATTATACTGCCTTCATATGATATTAAAGCTTTTTTTAGTTCTTCCTTTGCTTCAGAATCTAAGTGGTTTGTTGGCTCATCTAGTATTAATATATTACTAGGATTATTTATAAGTTTACATAACCTTACTTTAGCTTGTTCTCCACCACTTAATATAGAAAGCTTGCTTTCTATATGTTGATTAGTTAAACCACATCTTGATAGCATTTTTCTTATTTCATATCTTGTGTATGTTGAAAATTCATACCACACCTCATCAATAAGTTTTTTATCACTTGTTTCTTTAACTTCCTGTTCAAAATATCCAACATTTTGTTCTTCTCCTACTTCAATACTTCCACTTATTGGTTTATTTATTCCAATCAAGCTTTTTAATAAGGTTGATTTTCCTATACCATTTACACCTATTAAAGCTATCTTTTCTCCTCTTTCCATAATTAAATTTATAGGTTTACTTAATGCTGTTTCATATCCTATAACTAAGTTCTTAGCTTCAAATATCATTTTCCCAGATTTTTTGGATATTTTAAAGTCAAAGTGAGGTCTTACTTTTTCCTTTGATATACTTATTCTTTCTATTTTATCTAATTTTTTCTGTCTTGATTTTGCCATCTTACTGGTTGATGCTCTAACTTTATTTTTTGCAATATATTCTTCTATCTTTGATATTTCTCTAATTTGTTTTTCTTGAGCTATTCTTAAATTTCTCTTGTTTTCTTTATACATCTTTTGAAAATTTTCATAATTACCAATATATCTTGTCAATGTCATATTTTCAAGATGACACACCACATTCACAACACTATTTAAAAACTCCAAATCATGTGATATCAATATGAATGCATTTTCATAATTTTGAAGATATTTTCTTAACCATTCTATATGTTCTTCATCCAAATAGTTTGTAGGTTCATCTAAAAGCAATATATCTGGTTCATCTAATAATAATTTGCCTAATAATACCTTTGTTCTTTGACCTCCACTCAATTCTGAAACATCTCTATCAAGTCCAATATGTCTAAACCCAAGACCTAGGGCAATTGAATCTATCTTTGAATCAATATTGTAAAATTCATTGTTATTTAAAAATTCTTGTATATTTGCAACTTTTTCAAGAGACTTATTTATCTCATGTTCATTCATTTCTCCCATTTTACTGTATATGCTATTCATTTCACTTTCCATATAAAAAAGTTCCTTAAAAGATTCTCTTAAAATATCTTTTATTGTATTACCTTTTTCTAGTTTAGTGTGTTGATCCATATATCCAACTCTTACTTTACTACTCCATTGTATATCACCACTATCTGGAATTAGCTGACCTGTTATTATATTCATAAATGTAGATTTTCCCTCGCCATTTTTTCCAACAAGACCTACATGCTCTCCTCTTAACAATCTAAAAGATATGTCTTTAAATAATGTTCTATCTCCAAACCCATAACTTATATTATTTACATTTAAAATACTCATTGTTCTATTCCTCTTCTTAAAATTTAGAAATTCCTCAATAAAATCATATCATTTAAATAGATTATCCCTCAAGTTCATAAACAAATCTGTACTAATTTTGTACGAAAAAAGAGACTTTGTTAAAAAGTCTCTTCTTAATTTTTTGTTATATAAATCTATCTTTAGAACATTAATATTCTATTTTCAATCACTTTTTTCTTCTCTGATTATTCGTCTTATACTATGCTCCGTTAAATAATAGTCTTTTGTAAGTTCTTTAACAGAAATACCTTTATTGTACTTATCAAGTATTTCCCTATTTCTTTCTTTCAAGATATTTCTTGAACCACTATTTTCGCCCCAAGCTTTTTTATTTTCAGACTTTCGTGGTATATATAAATAAATACTATCTGTATATTCTTGAATTAATTCAAGTATCTCTTCTGGCAATATATTTTGTGCTTTTTCATACTTCATAATACTCTGCTCCCATCTACATTTTTAATTGTAAATAAAAGCAAAGACTGCACAAAAACAATTTAGCCTAAATATTATCTTTATCTATTAGGCTCTAAACAAAGTTTTATTGCAATTGTATTTTGCAGTCTTTGCTTAGAGCCAACTGAAATTATAATATCGTTACTCTCTTTCATATTGCAAACTCCCTTTCTATCTAATTTAAACTATTACATATCACTAACTTTAGCCATTATATCTTTTGTAAATCTAACAGCTTCAGATACATCTTGCTCATCTGGATGACTTTGAGACTCTTCATGACCTTTTAATTGCTCACGAATATGTTCATTTTCAGGATGAAGTTTTAGCATTTCTTCATATTTTACCTTTAAACCTTCTGCAATCTTTCCTTGGCATATAAATGACCCAACTATTTCATTGTCTTTCGAAAAGACATCTTTCACTTTGTCCATAATGTTAATTCCATAGTTACCCTTTGTACTTGCTCCCATTGTTCCAAATAAAGCTAGCTTTTTGTTGTGAATATTTTCAAAGACTAGTTTTGAATTTTTATCACAAATACCCTTATCTACCCAATATCCCAAGAATATTATATCATATTTTTCATAGTCAACATTATTATCAGTTACTTCACTGATATTTTTAATTTCTTTTTCGCCTTGCATTGCATCATATATAGATTGAGCAATTTTTTTAGTATTTCCAGTTAAACTTGAATATAAAATTAAACTTTTCATGATATATCCTCCTATATGTTAAGTATTTATCTAAAATTTCTTAATACCATTAAATTTTCAATTACTATAAGATTTTATTAATCTAATATACAACCAAATTGAGAATGTGTCTGTAATGCATCTGCACATTTTTTATTGCAGTAGCAACACTTCTTGATATCATCTACTCTTTCCTCTCTTACTTTCTGCAACCAATCACTGTCTGCCAATAGTTGTCTCGACATAGCAACCATATCTACTCTGTTATTTGATATAACACTTTCTATGAAGTCTGGACTAGATAGCTTGCCAACACCACAAACTGGAAGGTTTGTGTGTTTTTTAACTTCATCAGCTAAATACAAAAAGCATCCTTCATCTTTAAAATAAGGATGATTATTAACTGGTATGGTGTCTTCTAATTTGGAATGATTTGCTAATGTTACATGAAAACTATTTACTCCAAGTGATTCAAATTTTTTTACAAAATGCTCTACTTCAGAAAATAAAACTCCTGCATTGCCATAATGAGGATTTTCTTGTCTAATTGCAAGTTTATAGTCTATTGGAACATCCTTTATATTATTACGAATACTACTAATTATTTCACTTGCAAATCTACTTCTATTATCATAACTTCCACCATATTCATCAGTTCTACTGTTGTATATACTGGATGAAAAGCTTCCTATAAGTCTATCTCCATGAATTTGAATCATATCAAATCCTGCTTTTTTTGCATTCAATGCTGTTACTCTAAACAACTCTATAATATTTTTTATTTCTTCTTTTGTCATATTTGTTACATAATCCTTTACTCCATCATCCATAATTTTTTTTATTTCGTCATGTGAAGTAATTCCCGATTTCATAGTATTTCTGATTAAATTTATGTCATAATCTGAACAAAATATTTGTGCTGAAACTTTCGCCCCTGAATCATGTATTGCATCTACAATTTTTTTATACTCTCTAATTCCATCTTCATTGGATAAGCTTAAAGCCATTTTATGAAAACTAGGTCTAACTGATACATCTCCTATAGTAATTAAAGCTACTCCTGATTTAGCAATTTTACAAAGCTTGTTAATTCGTTCTTCCAGATTAAGACCCATACTTGTAGGTGCAAAAGATACTCTATTTTTTAATTCTAAGTTTCCAATTTTAATTGACTTTAATAAGTTGCTATACATCCTATTCTTCCTCCACTGTTGCCTTTATATCTTTTACTGTATGTAATTTCTTTACTAATTCTTTGTATTCTTCATCCAAAAACTCTTTTTTTATATTACTATCCCACTTTGAAAATATGTTTTTTATATCTCCCAGTACTTCTTCACCCTTATCTGTTACTCTCAATTGAAAAGCTCTACTATCATTAGGGTTTTGAATCTTTTCTATGTAACCATCTTGTTCTAATCTAGAGATAGTTCTTGTAGTATGAGCTTTATCCACCTCGAATTCTGTCGAAATATCATTCAAAGAACAATTCCTATTCTTATTGATATAAATTAAATAAAAATATAGACCATTCGTAAGCTTATATGGCTTTAGACATTTTTCACAATAAAGTTTAAAGTTCCTTTGTAAATAACAAATAATATACGATAAACTCTCATTCTGTAAATTTTTAAAATCCATTTTTAATTTCCCCTCTATAATTCTAATATAATATATTTGACTATATCAACTATATTATATTAAATACTTGATACAGTCAAGAATATTTTGCCTTATAACTGTATAATTTTATACTACCTTATAAAATTATCATAAAATATAATTCTTCTTTGGTTAGAATTTGTAATTTTTTATATACATCATACATAAATATATTTTATATAAAAGTTTATATTTTCAAGCAAATAATTTTTCGAAAATTGTCTAAATTCAGTAAAAATATGGTAATATATACATAAGCAATATAAATCTATAAAAGGGAGTGTTACATATGATATCTAATAAAATGCAAACTTTAGTTGCAAACAGCTCTGTTATAAGAGCCATGTTTGAAGAGGGAAAAAAACTTTCCGATATATACGGAGAAGAAAATGTTTTTGATTTTAGTATAGGAAATCCAAGTGTTGAGCCTCCAGAAACTATTAAAGCAGTTATAAGCGATATTTTAAATGAAGAATCTCCAAATCTAGTTCATGGATATATGAACAACTCAGGATATGAAGATGTAAGAGATGCTATTGCCAGCCACATAAATAAAAAAAATGGATTAAACCTTACAAGAGATAACTTAGTTATGACTTGTGGAGCTGCTGGTGGGCTAAATATCATTTTAAAAACTCTTTTAAATCCTGATGACGAAGTTATTGCTTTTGCACCATATTTTGGTGAATATAAAAATTATACAGAAAACTATGATGGAAAACTAATCGAAGTCCCTACAAATATAGAAACTTTTGAACCAGATTTAGATGCTCTAAAAAATGCTATTACTGCAAAGACAAGAGCTCTAATAATAAACACTCCAAACAATCCTACTGGTGTTATTTATTCTGAAGAATTGCTAAAAAACCTTGGAGAATTACTAGATACAAAACAAAAAGAATTTAATACAAATATATATTTAATTTCTGATGAACCATATAGAGAAATAATTTATGATGATGCTAAAGTTCCTTGTATATTAAAATACTATAAAAATTCATTTATAGGATACTCTTATAGTAAATCATTGTCTCTACCTGGTGAACGTATAGGATATATTGTGGCTAATGGAGAAATGGATGATTTTGATGATGTTATGTCTTCATTAAATGTTGCAAATAGAATACTTGGATTTGTAAATGCTCCTTCTCTTTTCCAAAGAGTTATTGCAAGAAGCTTAGATGCAGAAGTTGATGTAAATATTTACAAAAAGAACTTTGACCTTTTATATAATAGCTTAATAGAAATGGGATTTTCTTGTGTTAAACCTAGTGGTACATTCTATTTATTCCCAAAAGCTCCAATTGAAGATGATAAAAAATTCTGTGCTGATGCTAAACAATTTAATTTACTATTGGTTCCAGGTTCTTCTTTTGGTTGCCCAGGACACTTTAGAGTATCATACTGTGTATCTTACGATAAAGTTAAGAGTTCTCTACCAGCATTTGAAAAATTAGCTAAATTGTACAATTTAAAATAATTAAATAAATCTAATTACAAATAATTAGCTACCTTAGTGTAGAATTTTATATTCTATATTAAGGTAGCTTATAATTTTATAGCTTATATTTATATACCATTTTATACCAATGTACTTGAATATTGTAGCTTATAGTACTAGTATAAATTACAAGGAGGTGTTTGATTTGAAAAAAGGTTATGTTTATATAATACTAACTACCCTATTTTTTAGTTCAATGGAAATTAGTCTAAAGACAGTTACTAATGACTTTAATCCCATACAAATAACCTTATCAAGATTTTTTGTTGGTGGCTTAGTCTTATTACCTTTTGCTATAAAAAGATTAAAATCCCTTAGTCTTTCTATTACAAAATCAGATTTAAAATACTTTGCTTTTTTAGGTTTTATGTGTGTTGTAGTAAGTATGTCATTGTACCAGTTAGCTGTACTAAACACAAAAGCATCTGTAGTTGCTGTCTTATTTAGTTGTAATCCAGTATTTGTTATGCTTCTAGCTTATTTGATTCTAAAGGAAAAAATCTATAGGCACAATATAATTTCACTTATATTAGAAGTCCTTGGAATTATAGTTATTATAAATCCACTGCACACAAAATTAACTTTTAGTGGTATATTCTTAACACTATCTTCTGCCATTATTTTTTCAATGTACACTGTTTTTGGTAAAAGAAAAACGTTAAAATTTGGTGGAATAGTTGTGACTTGTTTCAGCTTTATATTTGGTAGTTTAGAAATGCTTGTATTGGTTCTACTTACTAGGATTAATTTTATATCAAATATATTAAATAAAAAAGGACTACATGTATTTGCAAATATACCTATTTTTAGTGGTTATACCTTACACAACATACCTACTATGATTTACGTATTTGTATTTGTTACAGGTGTTGGTTATGCACTTTATTTTATGGCAATGGAAGCTACATCTACTAGCCTTACATCTTTAGTATTTTTCTTTAAGCCAGTAATATCTCCAATATTGGCATTACTAATTCTTAAAGAATTTATTCCTATTAATATGATTATAGGAATTCTATTGATAGTGATTGGTTCAATAGTTTCTATTATACCTACAATAATAACTCAATCTCACAATAAACATATTGAGTCATTATATAAAAGTCAGTAATAAATATATACATAAGATTAAATTAATTAGTTTTTCACGCAATATAAAAGAGATGCTAGCATACTAGCATCTCTTAATTTTTTTATATAAATTTTCTATTTTGCTAAGTTTTGTAAAAAGCTATAAGTTTGTGGACAAGCTGCTTTTAATTTACTATTTGTGTCTTGATTTAAGTAGTAATATGCAAATGCCTCAGCAAAAAATTCTTCTGGATATACACCTAAATAATTTACATTTCCTAAAGAACGTCCTTCTTTAGCAAATATTTGTTTAAATTGTGCTGATTTAGAAATATCATTTAATGCAAGATGGTCTACTGCGTGTGCTGTTTCATGTAATTCTAAGTTTATTGCATCATGACCTTTACCTTTGTTACTAAATCCTATTCTAAGAGCTACTGTACTTCCACCTAAACCAGGAACATCATCCCAAGTTTTACCAGTATTTTCCCATCCCTTAGGAACTACACCTTTTAAATAAGCATATTCTTTTTCATCTGTTAATTTTCCACTTAATAATTTTATTTTTAAGTTATCTTGTTTTAATACATTTAAATATTTTCCATCTATATTAGCAAGTCTATTTATCATAGCATTAGCTTCTTTTTTATCGTAATTTCCATTTGGAAGAACCACTATTTCACTAAGTGTTTCTTTATTGTTTTTTAAAGTTGCACTATCTGCATGTGCACTTACTGGAACTGAACTTATTAAAAATATTGATATTATAGCGATTAATAATTTTTTACTTGGTTTCATATTATTCCCTCCTTTGAGTTAGGCCGGGAGTAATAAATTTCAAAATAAAAAAGATACCCAAGAGTATCTTTGTATATACAAAAAGAAATTTTTACTCTTTTCGGCAACTGGCTGGCGTAGTTTATTTAAACTTTAGCCCCTATAGCTTTGCGTGACTAGGTTTCCCTAGTTTTGCCTCGTTTAATTTTATATTTATATTATATCTTATATCTGTCTCTTTGTCTATAGTTTTTTGGATTTTTCTTCTAAAAAACGATTGTTTTTTTACATAATACTCCAAAAAAAAATATCTTCTAACAATATTCTCACTTGAAAATATTGTTTTAGAAGATATTTTTTAATATTACTTATATTTTTATAATGTTAGGGTCTAATTGATGTTTTTCTTTCTTCTCAATATAATAAGTCCTACAATAGCTCCTAATCCTAAAAGTATTTCTACAGTAATTGTAGTACTATCACCTGTCTTTGGTGGCACTGGTGGATTTACTACAGTATTATCTTTTACTGTATTATTCTTTTCCTGTGGCACTGGTGGGTTTACTACTTCTGGTATTGGAACAATTTGTTTAACAGGCTTTTCTATTACATCTTCTGATGGTGGTATTGGTGGATTTACTACCTCTGGTATAGGAGGATTTACCACGTTTTCTGATTGTGGTATTGGTGGATTTATTGTTGCTTCCTCTGTATCAGATGGTCTTGATGGTTTACTTGGCTTATCTGTACTTGGTGGCACTGGTGGATTCACTGTTGGTTCATCTGTACCTGGTGGTACTGATGGATTTACTGGAATATTTTCTTGTTTTACATTTTCTATATTCCCAATATCCACAATTTTACCAATATTTTTTCTATCAATTTCCACCTTTATTTTACCCTTTAATTTTTCATATCCACTTGGAGCCATTGTCTCCACTAAATAATATGTTCCTGGATTTTTGACACTAGATTCAATTATACCATCTTCATTACTAACTAAATCCTTAACTACTACTATTCCAAATGTATTTTCCAAATTAAATTTTGCACCTTCAAGAGCACTTTTATCTGAACTATCTACCTTTTTAGCTTCAAAAGCATATCCTTGTTTAGTAGTTTCTACACCAGGAGGACTTGAACCATTAATCTGAGCTACATTTTGTATGGTCTCCCCTACTTTTACATCTATAAAATCTGCATCAAATGTAACCCAACCTTGTACAGGTTCACCTTCTTTTATTTGCTTAAATTCATATTTATTTACTAATCTTATAGTATTTTTTCCATCTTCAGCTTCTTTTTTAAGTTCAAGATTATCAGAGTATTTTATATTAGATATTTTTAATGTTGGATTTACTTCATCTAAAATATTTACTTGCCCTGCATCATAAACACCATAAGTTGACATGTTTATTTTATACTTAACTATTTGGTTATCATTTCCATCTAATACCTTTTTATCAACCTCTTTTTTGGCACTTATTAATCCAGAGTTCTTCTTAAAACTTATCTCATCTCTTTTATCTACTTGACTATTATTCGCATCAAGAACAGCTCTATTTGTATAACTATCTTCAATACTAATAACTTTTAATGTATATGCTATAAAGAACTTTGATTCTACTTCTTCTTCACTAAGATTAATTGTAAATCCAGTTATAACTTTTTCTACTTGCCCACTTTCATTTCTTTTTTCTTCTGTTTTATATGAAATATTATTTGCAATTTTTTCTTTACTCCAAGGAGTCCAGCCACCATTCATTGGAACTTCTACAACTCTAAAATCATGCCCAGCTTCTCCAGCAGTAGTTAATCTCATACCTTCTGGTATATTATCTGTTATAACCACATTACTTATTGGTGATTTATCATCATTTATTGAAATCTGATAGTTGATTACTTGACCTACTTGAGTAATATTTGTTGCTCCTGAATGCCCCTTAGTCAAAAGACAATCATTTCCTCTATCAAATATACTTACAGTAGCATCATCTTCTTGAACTTTATTACCTGCAGATTCTAATCTAGCTATATTCTTATATTTGTTACCATGTTTTGCATTTTCATCACTAATTCTAGCCTTATACTTAACAGTATACGCTTTATCTATATCTCCAAAAGTAACTGAAATAGAATTTTCACCTTGTTCAATATTAAAATCACTTACTTCTTTTCCATTGCTTGCTACTATACTTACAGAATCTTTTATTAATGTCATTCCTTCAGGGAGTTCGTCATATAAAGTAATATCTTTTAATTCTTCTTCTTTTTCATTTACTTGTATAGTATAATTTACATCTTTATTTTTAACTGGCATAAATACAGTAGTTGACTCTCTTCCTTCAACAAACTTCTTAAGTGTTCCTTTAGCTTCTTCAATGTCTTCTTTATCGCCAGGTTTTATTTCTATATCCACATCTCCATTTCCACTTTCTATCTTTCCAGTAGTTTCAATATGAATTTTGGCACTTGTTTCTTCATTAACTTTATTCACATATGCTTCTAATCCAATTTTTCCTTGCATTACACTTTGACCATTAGGTAATTCTCTAAATGTAAGCGTATACTCTCCATTACTCTCTGTTTTATCAAAACATTCACTTGTATAATCTAAATTAACTTTATTAAATACATCTGGAACCTTAAAAGTTATTGAGTCACCTGCTTTTATCCCTTTTGATGTTGGAGTATAAGTTAAATTAAATGTAATTTTTTTCATTGACTCTGTTTCTATTGCATCATTATTAATTTTTACGATAAATCCGTGGTCTTCATTATCTTCATTAAGTTCTTCTTCTAAAGTCTTAAGTAAATTTTCATCCTCTATCGAAGTTTGTTCTGGTTTCTTGTTTTCTTCTGGTTTCTCTCCTTCTGGAGTTTGCTCTGGCTTCTTATTTTCTTCTTGCTTATCTCCTTCTGGAGTCTGTTCTGGCTTCTTATTTTCCTCTTGTTTATCCCCTTCTGGAGTTTGCTCTGGCTTCTTATTTTCTTCTTGCTTATCTCCTTCTGGAGTTTGCTCTGGCTTCTTATTTTCTTCTTGTTTATCCCCTTCTGGAGTCTGTTCTGGTTTCTTATTTTCTTCTTGCTTATCTCCCTCTGGAGTCTGTTCTGGTTTCTTATTTTCTTCTTGTTTTCCATCTCCAGTTGGTAAATTATTTGAATTGCTTTGTATAGACCCACTGCCTTCTAATTCTGATGCATAAGATACAGATGGATATATTGTAGTAACTATCATACTTAAAATCATAATTAAACTGATTAATAATGCCTTTTTATTTCCTTTCTTCATATAGATTGCTCCCCTCTAATCTATTTACACTCTTGTAAAATTCCATAAATACCCAATATAATTTAACTTTTTTTATCAAAAAACTATACAAAAAAAGCTATGAAATAAATAAAATTTATATTCATAGCCGGTTGCACCATTGACTCTGTATACCCATAAGGTGCCCAGTAATAGGATATACTTCAACGTCTCTATAATTTTTTTATAAAAATAATTAAAAATTATTATATTCAAATTAAATACAGTTATATATCCATTATATTATGTCTATGTTTTATTGTCTATATTTTTTACATTTTTTTCCTTTATTTTTTTATCATCATTAAATAAAATCCTTGTCTACAACAATTACACAATTATAATCAGGATTCATCTCCTTAACTAGTTTTGTTATATCTGCTTTTAGATCTTCTTCTGACATACCTTTAGAAAATTCAGAAGGATTAACTACTATATCAAAGACTAAATTCTTCTTACTTCCTTTTCCAACTATCCTAAAATCATGCATAGATTTTATAAGGCTGTTTTTCTTAAGTATTTCTTCAAGTTCTCTTTTTGATGATATAACCTCTTCATCATCAAGGCATATAGGGTCCATATGAATTACCAAATATATATCCAACTTTTCAGATATTTCTCTCTCAGCAGTATCTATAATTTCATGAATTTCCATTATATCTATATTCGCTGGAATTTCTGCATGTATAGATGCAATGCATCTTCCAACTCCATAATTATGGATTATTAAATCATGTGTACCTATTATATGTTCATAAGATAATAATAATTCTAAAATAGATTTGACCATTTCTTCATCTGGAGCTTCCCCAAGAAGAGGATTTATAGTATCTTTTACAAGAGAAAATCCTGCATAAAGTATTACTAATGATACTACAATACCTACATATCCATCTATAGGTAAATCAGTAAATCTAGCCAAAATAAAAGATATAACTACACAACTTGATGTAAATACATCTCCCAAAGCATCCAATGACACTGCTTTTAATGCTGATGAATTAATTTTATTTCCCATAAATTTATTAAAGCGACTCAACCATATTTTAACCATTATAGATGCAATTAAAAGTATCAGTGGTACTAATTCAAACTTTATAGGAACTGGATTTGTTATTCTTTCTATAGACGATTTCACAAATTGAAGTCCAACCAACATAACCATAAAAGCTACTATTAATGCTGATAGATATTCTATTCTACCATGCCCAAAAGGATGTTCTTTGTCAGCTGGTTTACTTGCTAGTTTAAACCCTATCATAGTTATTGCTGAAGATGCCATATCAGAAAGATTATTAAACGCATCAGCCATTATAGCTATACTTGATGTAAGTACACCTATAGAAACCTTTACTATAAATAAAACTAGATTAGATATTATGCCTACTATTCCTGCTACATAACCATACTTATTTCTAACAACTTTATCTTGAACATTCTCACTATCTTTGATAAATGTTTTGACTAGGATTTTTGAGAACATGAAACTTACCTCCCTGTCTTTTATTTTATTAATAAACTCGAAACTTGATATCTTTACTCATGATAACACAATTTAGATATAAAATTCTTTAAACTTGTTCTATGTCAGTAAAATATTCTTAATTTTCTTTTCTTATAGTTAATATGAAGTAGTTTTATATCTCTGACTAAAATTAATAATGTCTAATAAAATTGGTTCTAGATACTTTATACTTTTATCTAGAACCACTTTTATTATTTTATACCAACTATTTTATTTAACATAATTGAACCAGTTTCTGGACTTTCAAATTCAATTGTAACATTCTTTATATTAGATAAATTTATATTTCTAAATTTTTCAAGTGGTATTACTGTATCACTTATTGGAGTATATCTTGACCAGAATTCCATAAACTTCCCTTCTACATATTCATCTTTTATAACTTCTCCTTCAAAATACTTCATAGCAGATACTTTATCATTTTCTACAATGATACTGCTTTCTTTTCCCTTAGAATCAACTAAGCTAAGTTTGAAAGAAACTACATTATCTTTATTATTTAATTTACTAGGAGAGTTTAATGCCCATCTAAACTTTAGTGCAGAATAAGCTCCTAAGTTATTATTATTTAAAGGTAGTTCTATTTTTCCACTTTCAGATTTCCAATCAACTTGTAACAAGTCTAAATCTTCATTCACTCCAGTATTGATAAATATTTTTGCAGTATCTTTATTCAATCTCTCTGATTCAACCAATTCTTTTATATCAACATTACTTGAACTTATATTTTTAAATGTCTTTTTATTGAATAATTCTACAGATTCACTATATTTAACTTTATTTAAAGTCTGATATCCATACATTTTATAAGGCAATCCTTTTTTATTGAAGATAGGTGATTCACTACTATCAAACTCAAAAATAGATTTCATATAGTCAACTGCATAATTAGAGAAAAAATCTCTATGTTCTTCTTGTCCTAATTTCTCAGGATAAGTTCCATTAGTAGTCTGTGGCTTAGAAAACTCTTTTTCTCCTAAAACTGAGTTGTATGCATTATGATTTCCTCCCACTAGATAAGTTAGACCCAGTGGGCTTTTTCTATTTTTATCTAAAGATATATCATAAAAAATATCATCTCCACTATGAACAACATCTCCATCATACTCTGAAACTATTATTGCTGTTGGTATATCAGGAAACTTTTCTATCGGACTATTATACGCTGGTGTAAGTGATATAATTCCTTTTATCCCTTTGAATCCTTTTTGTATTTGGTCTTCTGCTATTTTAATTACCCCTGAACCTGCTACAGAATGTCCTATAAGACCAATTCTATTTAAATCAACTTTATCTTTGAGGTATAACCCAAATCCATTTTTCTTACCTTCGTTTATGTCTTTAAAAGTTTGTATATATGTTTGAGCTAAATAAGTTATTCTTTCATTTTCCACTGGTTCTCCATACTTAAAAGTATAATTTACTGAGGTATCAATAGATACTCCTATTATACCATTTTTTGCCAAAGCCTCAGTAAGATATTTAAATCCATCTTCAAAATCATTTTCTCCATCTCCATGTTGTCCATGAAAGATTAATACTACAGGTGCTTTTTCTTTTATATTTTCAGGTACTGATATTATTCCTTCCATATTAAATGGTATAGATTTACCTCTTATAACCATTTCTGATGTTCCTAAATTAAATTTATTAGTTTCAACCTTATTATTGCTATTTTTTGTTGAATTTATTTCATATGATATTTTTTCATTTGATACTGTATCCGAATTAGATTTATTTGTGCAACCCACAAGAAGAGCACTTATAACTATTATAGATAAAATTATACTGACCCACCTTTTAAACTTCATAAATATTTTCCTTTCTATATATCCCTTTAGATAAAATTTTTAAATTTTTATTAATTGCATTTATTCCTTAACATTCACTTATTAAGCTTTCTACTATTATAACCTATAGTCACTTCCTACTCATATAAATATAAAATAATATCACAAACAAATTCTCTATTATATTTTTCATAATACTAGTTATTTATATGCATCTTAATTGACAACTTTTATTTATTAAGTAGCATAGAAATATCTTATTTATAATCAAACCAACATATTTATAACAGATTTTTTATATTAATTTATATCTAAGTAAAATAAAAAATTCTTTATTAACAACATTTTTAAATCAATAAAAAATGCTCTATTTTCTACATATCAAAATTAATTCACATAACTTTTGCTCAAATATCTATTCAAAACATAAAAAAATGACTTTTAAATATACTCATGGTAGAATAAAACAAATAAGTCAATAAATTAAGATTTGGAGAAAAATTATGCTAGGAATATATTTCAGTGGAACAGGCAATTCAAAATATTGTATAGAAAAGTTTTTGCAGGAATATGATATGACATCAAAAGCAT
Organism: Clostridioides sp. ES-S-0190-01; assembly: GCF_020658275.1. Lineage (NCBI taxonomy): Bacteria > Bacillati > Bacillota > Clostridia > Peptostreptococcales > Peptostreptococcaceae > Clostridioides > Clostridioides sp. ES-S-0190-01. The sequence continues at coordinate 159,395 of NZ_JACVWA010000015.1, forward strand.
TTTCTATTGAAGATAAGCAATTGTTACATCAAATTAGTCAGCATAAAGATATTGTATTTAGCTATCCTACACAATACAGCAACATACCTAAAATATTAAAGGACTTTATAATCAATCATCAAAATTTATGGAAAGACAAGCGAGTTTTTATTATTACAACAATGGGGTTATTCAGTGGAGATGGAGCAGGTATCTTAGCTCGTTTGCTTAAAAAATATGGTGCAGTCACTATTGGAGGTTTACATTTAAAAATGCCTGATAGCATTGCTGATGAAAAGGCATTAAAAAAGACTTTAGAAAGCAACAAGAAACTCATAACAAATGCAGAGCAAAAAATAAAGCATGCTGTAAGAAAAATACAAGATGGAACTCCACCACAAGATGGAATCGGAATTTTTCATCATATAGCAGGTTTATTTGGACAAAGGTTATATTTTATTAATAAAACAAAATACTATTCAGACAAATTAAAAATAAGTGCTGATAAATGTATTGGCTGTGGAAAATGTGCAAGCCTATGTTGCTTGAAAAATATTGTTGTGAAAAATGGTGTTGCTATACCAGGAAATCAATGTACTATGTGTTATCGCTGTGTTAATAATTGCCCAAAACAGGCAATTACCTTATTAGGTAAACGTGTAATTGAACAAAGTAAAATTGAAAAACATCTATAATACAAGTTTCATTATAATTTAATTATGATGACTAATTAATTTAATTGATTAAAAAAAGACAGCTGACTATTTATCAACTGTCTTTTAAATTAATACTCCATTAAATAAAATCTATGTTATATAATGATTGCTTTTAAAGCACCCTCATCAAAATACATCAGGATTAATTTAAGTCATTTATTTTTAGATTTCCTTTGGGCAAATATAACGTGCCATCCCCTTGCTATGTTCGCCATATTCAATAGCTTCTTTTGGACATCGACATATACAAGCCATGCAATGAGTGCAATGATTTCCCCAGTTTGGCTTTCCATCATTAAGGTGTATATTTCCAAGTGGACATACATTTTCACATTTCTTACAAGAAACACAAGCATCTGTCACATAAAATTTTTTAGAATGAACAAATACTGGATAAAATATATTATTGACCAATCCACTACTGAATTTAGCCTTAAATGTTGCTTTCGATTCTGGGAATGCTATATCAGTTCTAATACATTGTATTGTAGATGATATTTTCTGCTCAGCTTGTTCAATCGTTACTAGAGCTTCTTCTTTACTTGGTGTACTAAAAAGCGCAATATAGTTTTCTGGCATGACTACAGAAGCACATCCTCTGTAATTCATCCCTTTTGCTTTACACAATTTCTTCAAGTATGTGCCTGAATTGCCAATATCAGCCCCACAGGTCATTACAAAATAAATATTCTTATTTCCACTAAGTTCTGTTTTCATCAACCATTCATGCACAATACGTGGAATACGCCATGCATAAGTTGGTACAACGATAACCCATGGTCTTTCAGATGCTAAATGAGAATAATCCCTAGTTCGAATTTTTTCAAATATATTCAATACTTCATTCTGAAGCTCTTTACCCATTCTTTTTGCTACATATTCACTATTACCAGTCCCAGAAAAATATACAATCATAATTTTAGCAACTCCTTTATAAAATTCCTATTTTTAAACCCATACATATTTTTAACTTACTTAAATACTCAGATATACTTTTTATTTGTATTTTTACTCTTTTAGTTCTCCTCAATATGTTTCGTTAATGTTCTTTAACCATTATATCAGACAAAATAAATATTGCGACATTGGTAAAGAAACTCTTTACCATTAAAAGATTATATATCATTATTTCATATCAAATACTTTTAAAATTATGTTGTTTATCAGTTTATATCTTCAAGACTCTTTACATCATATCAGGACTCATTTAATGGCAGTAAATTAGTAGCAATAATAATCTTTAAATCTCACGAATATTTTGCTAAATACCATATTTTAATGGTCAATCATCTTTTTAAGTATAATAATGTACCATACAAAAAAGTGATAAATAGTATTTTGAAATCACTTACACAAAAACAAATAAAACCGCAAAAGCGTAGTATTAATACGATTTTGCGAAATTTTATAATCTAATTTTTATTATTAAGATTTACTTTCTTACTATTTGTTATTGTTCTAAGAAGTAATTTTACAAATTCATTTGACAATAGAATAGTCGATGCGAATAATATTATCTTTATCCACATATCAAACCCTAGTGACACTGAATTGAAGAAACTTTGGAATACTTGGGTAAATATTATTTGAATCACCCCTGTCACAACTATTACTTGTAATGCTAATTTATTTTTAAATAGATTTGGTATTGTACTGTTTAATCCAAATTCTCTACAATTTAATGCATTAAAAAGAGCACTGAATGCAAATAATGAAAATATAACCGTACCTTGTTCTTCTGGAGTTGCTCCCAATATATTAAAAGCTGATTGTGTAAATACAATTGTAATCATAAGTATAGCATTTATAATAATATTCACAGACATAGACCTAGCTATTATTCCAGAATGTCTATTTATTGGCTTTCTTTTCAATACATAATCTCTAACAGGTTCTAATCCTAATGCAAGAGCTGGAGGACCATCCATTATTATATTTACCCATAATAATTGTATCGTAGTAAATGGCATATCTTTACCAGTAAGTTGAGATATTATAGCAATTATAAATGCTACTATATTTACAGTAAGCTGGAACTGTATAAATCTTTGGAAGTTTTCATAAATACCTCTTCCCCATTTTATTCCCTCTACTATTGTACTAAAACTATCATCAGTCAATATTATATCTGCTGCATTTTTAGATACTTCTGTACCTGAGATTCCCATAGCGATACCAACATCTGCTTGACTAAGAGCTGGAGCATCATTTATACCATCACCTGTTACGGCTACAACCTCACCACTTTTTTGAAGTGCAGAAACTATTCTCATCTTTGTATCTGGTTTACTTCTTGCGACAATAGATATTCCTTTTATTTCTTCTCTTAACTCTTCATCTGTCAGTACATCTATATAGGTTGCTTCAACTGCCTTTTTACCATCATTTAATAATCCTAATTCATCTCCAATAGCAGTTGCTGTATTGATATTATCCCCTGTAAGCATTTTTACATCTACACCTGCATTAAATGCCTTATCAATAGACTCTTTAACACCTGCTCTCAATGGGTCTACTATTCCTACAAAGCCACTAAATACTAAATTTTCTTCCTTCTCATACCCTCTTGGATTTCCGATTAAATTCAATTCTCCTTCTGAAGTTATTGCAACTTCTGTTCTAGATTTAGTCATCTTTTTATAAGCAAACCCCAATGTTCTCATAGATTTAATTTGTAGTTTTTTAATTTCATCGAGAATACCTTTTTCTATTTTAGGAGTTATTGGGACAATACTTTTTCCTTGTTGTACATAAGAACATTTCTTTAATAATACTTCTGGAGCTCCTTTTGAAAGTAGTATATCTGAATCCTCTTGACGAATTAATGTTGACATTTTCTTTTCTTCTGAACTAAAGGGGATTTGTGATATTAAATAAGTTTGTTTTCTCATTTCATTATAATTTTTATCGTTATGATATAAAAGTAATGCACACTCTGTTGCACTTCCAATATATTTAAATGAATTGTCTTCCTTTTCTATATCAGCTGTTGAATTCACTATACAGTTTTGTTCAAAATAACTATTACTTTGATATTCTCCACTACTTATATACTTACCATCAACATATGCTACTTCTACCATCATCTTATTTTGTGTCAAAGTACCTGTCTTATCAGAACATATTACAGAGACAGAACCTATAGTTTCACAGGCTTCTTTCTTTGTTACTAATGCATTTATCTTTGCCATCTTTTGCATTGTTATGGCTAAAGTAATATTTATCATAGTTGGTAAACCTTCTGGTACTGTTGCAACTATTAAAGCAATACAAACCATATATGCATTTTTAGCAGGCTCTAATGATTGTAAAAAAGATAAAATACTGCTTGTATCCAAAATTAGCATACCTCTTCTTTGCATTTGTATAATCATAAACATACATAATAATGTAGCTATTACACCTGATATACCTGCTATTTTAGCACCTAACTTACCTAATTTAATTTGAAGTGGAGTTTGCTGGTCATCATTTGATAAGTTCTGTGCTATCTTACCCATCTCTGTCTTATCACCAATATGAGTAACAACCATTATCCCTCTACCATATGCTACAAGAGTTCCCCCAAATACCATATTGATTTGTTTTGCGGGTATTGTATCTTGTTCAATTATTTCTGTTTTAGAATAAACTACCTCCATATCTAATATAGCATAAGCATTTTTAGCTACATCATCAGATTCGCCTGTTAACATATCTTCTCTAAGCTTTAGATTTATAGATTGTATAAGCCTTCCATCTGCTGGTATCATATCTCCTGTTTCTATATATACAATATCTCCTGGTACTAAATCATTTTTTGATATTTTAACTATCTTTCCATTTCTAAGTACCTTTACCTCTATATTCTCTGTTAATTTTGATAGAGCATGAGCAGCTTTTTTAGATTTCCCTTCAGTTATTATACCTATGGAAATACCAATAAAGATAGCTCCTAAAATACCTAATGCATCATGCAATTCTCCCACAAATGAGCTTATTACTGCTGCTCCTATAAGAATTAATATCATAGGTTCTGTCAGACTTTCCCCCAACTCGTCCCAAAATGTTCGTCCTTCTTTTATCGTAAATTCATTTAATCCATATCTAAGCTTCCTCTCTTCTACCTCATTATCAGCAAGTCCAACTTCTGGATTTGTCTTTAAGTATTTTAAGACTTCTTTGGTAGGTTTATTATAATACCTCATAACTTTATCCCCCTTGTTAATTATCTATAGAGAATTATATGCTTATGATAGCTTGTATATTACTTTTCAAAAAAAATAAGGAGTTGTCTCAAAATTGATTTTTTTCTAATCAAATTTTAAGTTCAACTCCTCTGTTGAATTTTTATAAGTTATTTTTTACTACTTCTTTTTTAATTAATATTCTAGATTTTAATATTTAAGAAATTTGAGTACAAGAGGTAAAGCATATGTATTTTAAATAAAATTAATTTATCATTACACTAAAAAATTACTTTTTATAATAGCTAAATCCTTCACTTGCCATATAGCAAGCAACTAGATGATTCTGTTTATGTTCAAATAATTCAGGCATTTCTTTTCTACAATATTCTGCTGATACTGGACAACGCTCCACAAAAGGACATCCTTTTTCAGAATTCGAAAAAATTTTGACTTCGTCTTGTACATCTACTTCTTCATGTAGTATATTTCTGCTATTCGGATTTGGAGTCAAAACTGCACGCAAAAGCATCTGTGTATATGGATGTAAAGGTGTATTGTAAACCGCCTCAGCATTTCCAATTTCCACGATTCTACCAGCATACATCACAGCAATCCTATCAGAAATATAACGTACCATGCTTAAGTCATGTGAAATAAATAGATAAGTAAGACCAAACTCCATCTTTAACTTATATAAAAGATTTATAATCTGACTCTGAATAGAATTATCCAGTGCTGACACTGGTTCATCACATATAATAAAATCTGGCTGAACCACGAGTGCACGTGCAATACTAATTCTTTGTCTTTGCCCTCCTGAAAACTCATGTGGGAAACGTCCTGCGTGTTCTCTCAAAAGCCCAGTCATTTCTAACAATTCATATACTTTTTGTGTTCTTGTATTTTTATCCAACATCCCATGAACCTTCAAATTTTCTGCAATAATAGATTCTACTGTCATATGTGGGTCTAAAGACATATATGGGTCCTGAAATATCATTTGTGTATGTTGTGCAAATGCCTTTCTTCTACTTTGTCTATGTAGTTCTAACTTTTTGCCTTGAAATAATATTTCACCTTCGCTTGATGGATATACACCCATAATAACTCTTGCAAGAGTTGATTTTCCACAACCAGATTCTCCAACAAGCCCTAGAGTTTCACCTTTATAAATAGTTAGGTTCACATGATTGACAGCAATATTTTTGCGCTTTCTTCCTAGAGGGAAGCTCTTGGATACATTATTTAATTCAAGTAATTTTTCCATCATCCAATTCCTCCTTTGGAAAACTTTCATGCAGACGCCAACAAGAAGCACTGTGACTATTTGAAACCTCAAATAAAGGTGGCTCTTCTCTCAAACAAATCTTCATACAATATGGACACCTCTTTGAAAAAGAACAACCGACTGGCAAATCAGATAAGTTTGGTGGACTTCCCAATATAGATATGCGTTCCCCTATACCACCTGATGTAGGAAGTGTTCTTAACAGTGCCTGTGTATATGGGTGTGTTGCTCTATTAAAAAGTTCTTTCACACCACTTTCTTCCACAATTTTTCCAGCATACATCACTGCTACACGGTCTGCCAAGTTTGCTACAACACCAAAATCATGAGTAATCAAAAGTACAGCTGTTCCCATCTCTTTTCTAATTTTAGCAATCAATTTCAAGATTTGCAGTTGTGTAGTAACATCAAGAGCTGTTGTTGGTTCGTCTGCAATAAGTAGTTTAGGGTTGCATGACAAAGCCATAGCAATCATTACACGTTGTTGCATACCTCCTGAAAATTGATGAGGGTACTGTTCTGCTTGTAGTTCAGCATTTGGTATCTGTACCATTTCAAGTAATCTAACTGCCTCTTTCTTACAATCAGATGATGACATTTTCTCTTTTCTATATAGTGACTCTGTAATCTGCTTACCTATTTTCATTGTAGGATTCAAACAGGTCAAAGGGTCTTGAAAAATCATACTTGCTAAAGTACCTCTTATTCGTTCCATCTCTTTTTCTGATGCATTCAAAATATCAAAATTTAGAAGTTTCAATTCCTCAGCCATAATTTTAGCTGGTGGTGAAGGATTTAGTTGCAAAATTGACTGTGCCATTACACTTTTACCACAACCACTTTCACCCACTAAAGCAAGAATCTCGCCACTGTTCATGGAAAGCGATACACCTCGAACTGCATTTACTGTTCCTTCGTACATATCAAAAGATACATTTAATTCCTTAATTCTTAGAATGTCGTCCATAATAAGCAGACCTCCTTAATCTAGGATTTAGAGCATCTTGAAGTTGGTCTCCCAAGAGATTGAAAGAAAGCATTATCAGACAAATAAATAATCCTGGCACTACAAGCCTTGCTGGATAAGTCTGAAAAACAGCAACACCTTCATTTGCCATAATTCCCAATGATGGATATGGTGGTGGAACTCCCATTCCCAACATTGATAAGAATGCTTCTGTAAATATAATTCCTGGAATGCTCAATGTCATGTGTACAATTATAATACCTAACATATTAGGAATTAAGTGTAAGAAAATAATCCGTCCCATACTTGCTCCCATAATTTTTGCAGCAATTATAAATTCTCTCCCCATAAGAGAAACCACCTGTCCTCTTACCAATCGTGCCATACTAGTCCATCCTACAAGGGTATAGGCAATAATCAAAGTTCCAATTCCCTGTGGAAGCACTGCCATAAGTAAAAGAACAACAACAAGGTATGGAATTCCACTAATGATTTCCAATGTACGCATCATTACATTGTCAACCATACCACCTATATATCCAGAAATACTACCATATACTACTCCTACTATGCAGTCTATGATAGCTACCACCCCTGCTACTAGAAGTGATACTCGTGTCCCATACCAGATACGTACAAAAATATCACGCCCAAGATTATCTGTACCAAAGATATGAGTAAAACCACTACTTATATCTTTACTAAAAAAGGGGTTATTTGCATATGCCACATTCTGAGATGAAAAATCAAAATTACAAAATATTGGAAAAAATACTGAACCTATCATAAGAATAAGTATCATTATAAATGATACTACTGCAATTTTATTGTGGCGTAGTATGGATATGGTCTCCCTTGCAAAACTCATAGAGGGATACACCTGTTCGTTATTAGTCATATCTGAATTACAGCCATCAATAGATGAAAAATCTTCATGAACAAGTACTCTTTTACTACTATCTATTTTCCTCACCTCCTAATCTCACGCGAGGGTCTATACAGCTGTTCAAAATATCCACGATTAGATTACACAACACAAGAAACATACCAAAAAATAATGTTGTTCCTATAATCACTGGATAGTCATTGGCCTGTACTGAGTCCACAAAGTATTTTCCAAGACCTGGAATAGAAAATACATATTCTACAGCAAATGTCCCAGTCAACAGAACTGCTGTCATAGGACCAAGAACTGTTATCACTGGCATTAATGCATTGCGTAGACAATGATGAAGGATAATATCTTTTTTCTTGATTCCTTTCACTTTTGCTGTACGAATATAATCCTGCCCAAGTACATCAAGCATACTAGAGCGCATTAATCTTCCAATACTTGCCATAGAGCCAAAAGCTAGCGCAAATGCAGGTAAAATCTTGCTATTTTCACTCCCCCATCCTATAATTGCAAAAAAATGGATACCAGTAAATTGAAACAACACAATTCCAAAAAAATACTGCAACAAAGCACCAATAATAAATGATGGAACAGACACCCCAAGAAGCACCAAAATCATCATCAATGTGTCCCACTTTGTCCTATGCTTCAAAGCAGCTATAATACCTGACAAAAATCCCAAAATGATTGCAAAAATCAAAGCCCGTATTCCCAGTTCTAAAGAAACTGGGAATGCCTGGGCTATAATATCTGTGACTTGACGACCAGAAACAATTGAAGAACCAAAATCTCCATGTATCAAATTATTCACATATATTCTGTACTGCTCTAATACAGGTTTATCTAGACCATATTTTGTGGCTAAAGAAGCTTTTATCTCAGAATTAATTACCTTAAGTCCAGAAAAAGGGTCTCCTGGAAGCATCTGCATCAGTAAAAATGTAATGGAAATCAAAACCCATACAGTAAGTACCGCATAAATAAGTCGCTTAGCGATATACCTCATTTGTAAAGACATCTTGTCTGCTCCTGTCATGTTTTTTATTTACTTAATATGTGCATTTAAAACGTTAAAGAATTGAAATGGTGTACGTACTAGACCAACTAGTTTGTCAGAAACTGCATAAGTAGTACATGTAAAATACATCGGTCCTATAACCATATCATCCATTAGAATTTTTTCTGCCTGTATCAGTATCTCTTGACGCTTTTTAGAATCACTCTCATGAGTTGAATCCTCAATCAACTTATCATACTTTGGATTGGAATACTTTCCATAATTGTTCATATTTTCTGTTGTATAGTTCTCCAAAAATGTAATTGCATCATTCTCAGAAGGACCCCAAGCATCCACTGCAAAACTATAATCACCATTTCTTTTTGCTTCAGACAAAGCTTTGACTGCTGTAGATTTCAGTTCTACATCCAGTCCAAGATTTTCTTTCCATTGTTGTTGCAAGTAGGCAGCCTGATTCTGATTATATGTTGTATCTGATGTCCAAAATACAAGTTTAATATCTTTCTTTTCTATCCCAAGTTCTTGAAGTGCCTTATCAAGGAATTCCCTTGCCTTATCTTTGTCATACTTAAATAAGCTACCACGTTTTTCTGCATAACTTTTACCATCAACACCTTTTATAACACCTGGTACAAGACCATTGGCTGCTATAGAACCATCATTAATTACATTATTAAGTAGACTTTGTACATCAATAGAATAGGCAAGTGCTTTTCTTAGGTTTATGTTAGAAAGATACTCATTTTGTGTATTAAAGCTTAAATACCAAGATCCTCCATCTATATAGGATTGAATAGTATCTTTACTTTTGTCTCTCACGAGTTTAATTTGTTCGTTATATAGGTTACAAAGGTCAATTTCTCCAGCAGTAAATGCATTCAAACTTGTATCTGCATCTCCTATCATAACCAACTTAACTTTAGGAATATTAATTTCTGATGCATTATAATATTCTTCAGCCTTCTCCATTGTAATATGGTCATCATGAACCCATTCTGTTATTTTATATGCACCATTTGTTACCATTTTATCTGCCTCTTTAGCGTACTGTTTATCACCAATTGCCTTATAAGCCTTTTTATTTATTGGCAAAAAATATGGCTGTGACAAATAAAACAAGCCATTAGTCATTGGATGAGACCATTGAATTTCTAATGTATAATCATCTAATACTTTTAACCCAAGTTGTGATTCGTCAATCTCACCCTTATAAAATGCTTCTCCATTTTTAATATTCTTGTATATATACGAAGCAAATATACTTCCAGTAGAAGGCGTCATCTGTGTCACCCAGGAATAGTAAAAATCATTCGCGGTTACTGGGTCTCCATTTGACCATTTTGCATCCTTTCTTAGATGCATTGTATAAATAGTGTTCGCATCATTTATATCCCAACGTTCTGCTAAATCAGCTACTGGCTCATCCTTCTCATTCAACTTTGTGAATCCAGCCATGCAATGATAGAGAATACTTTGTGCAATAGTATCACTCATTCTCATTGGATTCAATTCTGTTGGCTCAGATGTAACATTTAACGTTACCATTTCTTTTCCTTGAGTCCCCTGAAAAACTGAGCCTTTTGTTGCATCTCCTTGAGTAGGTGTGGAACATGCCACCAAATTTAGTGCAAGTATAGCTACTACTAATAATGTTATAATTTTTTTGTATCTCATATTTTTCTCCCTCTAAATAATTAATTCATATAATTCCTAACAATCATCCTGCACATCCAATATCATATTAAATGAATCAATTGACATAGGTTTATAATAATAATAACCTTGAACCATATCACATCTATACTCTTTTAAAGACTCTATATGTTCTTTAGATTCTACGCCTTCAGCAATTACTTTCATATTTAAAGAATGAATTAAATCTATAATAGTCTTTATTACTAAACTACTATTGCCATTTAAGTTATTTAAAAAAAACTGACGGTCCATCTTGATAATATCAAAATGAGCATTAAGTAATACATTAAAAGAAGAATAACCATCTCCAAAATCATCTAGTGAACATGTAAACCCATATTCTTTGAAATCAGATACTACTTTTTTTAAACGTTCAGTATCATTTAAAGAAATTGATTCCATAAATTCAATTTCAATATAGTGCTTCGGAATATCATATTTTTCAAACACATCAATGTAATTTTGAACAATCCCTGGGTCATAAAAATGTGACTTTGAAATATTAAAACTAATTGGCACAACTTTCTGATTGTTTTTTATTCTTGTATCCAAGTACTGACACATTTGTTCAAAAGTATCAATATCAATTAATTTAATGTAGCCATTTTGGTTTAAAATAGGCAGAAATTTATATAATGGGATGCTGTTTCCATCTTTATCAAACCAACGAAGTAATGCCTCTGCACCTATAACCTTTCCATTTATTAGACTGATTTTGGGCTGTAAGTACGTGACAAATTCATAACCTTTATATGCATCTGCTGTCTCTATTTCCAGTTTCATACGGTCCATATAACTATTATAAAAAGAATCACCATAAAGTTCTATACAAGAACTTCTATTAAGTAAAGCTTCACTTTCTTTCCTACACAAATTCGCATAATTTAGTGCATCATAAAATGAGACTTCTGGGTTAATAATCACATAAATACCCATAGACATAAAAAGATTTCTATAAATCCGCTCATCATCTATACGATATAATATGTCAATTAGTGGTATCAATCGTTCATATATAAGATAGTTAGAATCATCACACCTTACTAAAAAAGCAAAGTTATCCGCATATAAATATGCAGCGTACTCATTTTCTTCTAAAAATGTGGTTATTTTTTGAAAAACCAATGTCAGGATTTCATCACCTGCTTTACTTCCATACTTTGTATTAAAATAGCGAAAATTTTTAATGTTCAAGTGTATTAAAGCATATCTTTCATCACTACCTTTTATCTTACAATATTTTTCCAAAATATATGAAGTATCATACATATCACGCTTTAAGGTGCTATTATTTTCCGTTTCCATTACGATTGGCTCCTTTGTTTATAAATTGTATATACATTTCTTCCCTTATTTTTGGATTGGTATAAGGCTAAATCAGCATTTTTAATAAGAGTTAATTCATCACAACCATGCATATGTATCTCATTATATATCCCAAAAGATAAAGTGAGCTGTTTGGAATTTTTACTTTTTAAATGTACAATATTTTTGTCTCTCAGCTCTTTTTGAACTGATTCAACAAATGTAATAATTTCATCATCACTTCTATCAACAAATATACAGGTGAATTCATCTCCTCCATATCGTGCAGCAAAAGCATTGTTTGGTAAGTTCTTCTTTAATAAAGTAGTAACTTCTTTTATTGCCTCATCACCTTTTAAATGACCATAGTAATCATTATATTCTTTGAAAAAATCGATATCAACCATAACATATCCAATGGATAAAACCTCATCATCTTGGATTAATTTACTTATAAGTTTACTACAGTATCTTCGATTATAAATTTTTGTAAGTTCATCTATATCTGCTACTGTTTGTAGACTAACTTGCTTTTCCAACATAAGATTCTGTTCTTTTTCTCTTTCATAGAGAGAAAGAAGACTTTTGAAGCTTTCGCCCATTGATATCTTACTGTCCATTTCTCCTTTTAATATGGTTTCATAAAAAGTTTCATAAAGTTCATCAGTTTCATGCCCAAATAGAATTGAATATTGAACATGTAATTTTTGAATTTGTATCATTATATTTTGATTCGTATTTTTATACAATGTGTCTAATTGGTTTAAGCACCATGCTGCATCTTCTTCTCTTTTCAACAAAAGCAAAAATTCCATTAAATATAAATAAATGGATTTCAGTAAAAACGCTTCTTCCTTATTTTTAATCAACTTATTTATCAAACTATCTATTTTATGTAACGCTTCTGTTTCCTTATTTTCTAATAATAAAAGACGTATTTCTCCTTCCATAAATAATAAAGGTAAAATGCCAACTTCACATTTTACGCTTAAACATTTTTCATGATACTTCAGGGCTTTATCTAATTCTCCTTGAACACAAGAAAGGTGTAATAGATTCACAAGTATAGACTTGTAATAAAAAAGCACACTTTTTATAGGAATATCTTTTATAACATCTAATGCTTTTGTATAGAATTGCTCTGCAATTTTATATACACCACTTGTGTAAAATATATCAGCAATATTGTTATAGAAAATAGCACATGATTTTTTATCTTTAATTTTATAAGCAATTTGGATTCCTTCTAAATATATAGTAAGAGCTGCTATTTCGTCACAAATAGTAACATTTCGCAAGCCCTCTATTTTAAAATATTCAATTAAAACATCAAAATAATTTTTATTCTCAGCAATTTCTCTTGCCTTCTCTGAATGAAAATTATAAGCATCTACATCCCATTTCATTTGAAAATATTGTGCCAAATACACATGAGCCAATGCTTGTCCATAGAAGTAGTTTAACTGTTCTGATATCATTAGTAACCTATCACAATCGTGTTTATTAAACCTAGAATTATGCTCAAAACGACACTGAATTCGATCAATCAGCAATTGAATTTGTTCAAGTGCTACATTATAGTTATTCATTATGCACCTCTTCCATAGCAATTATTGATTTAGCATTATTTCTACCATTATTCTTTACATCATATAGTGCTTTATCTACTTCATCAAATAAATTAAGTACATCAACTTTAGTTGAAACTGTCTTATTACCATATCCAATTGACAATGTTATTATTTTTTCACATCGTGAATGTATATGTTCAAGACTTTTTTCTTTTATTGCTTCTTTTACTTGATTAACATATTCAGCCATTTGTTCAAAATTCAAATCCCAGCTAAGACAAACAAATTCATCACCACCATAGCGAAAGACTGCCATTTGTTCATTTGCCTTTTCTTTCAAGCTACTTGCTACTTGTTTTAATATTTCATCACCTTCCAAATGACCATAATAATCATTGTATTCTTTAAAGTAATCAATATCAAATATTGCAAGACCAATATTAGTATATCTATTACTATTGAGAATTTCATCTTGCTTAATATTAAAATAATAACGATTGTATACATTAGTCAATTCATCATAATTTACAAGGTCATATAATTCTTCTAATACTTTTTTTGATTGAGTATACTTAGTATAAGTGTCATTCAATTCAATTTTTGCACGTAAACCTTCTACTTTTAATAGATTTACTTGATTCTGTGCTTTTAAATATAAATCATAATACTCGTGGTAATGGTAATATAATTCTTTTTTTGTCTCAAATTTCTGTGAATACTTAATATTCAATTTACATAATTTCAATAAAGGCTCTGGTTCATCTTCTTTTATTAGCTCTTGTAAGGATTGTAATAATTCACTTGATTTTACTTTGTTTTTGATAGATATCATTGCTTCTAATGCATTCATCAAAAATTCTATGAGATAAACACGATTTGGAAAAGTCATAAGTCCATCATTCTGCATTTCCTGTAGATAATATAAACTCTTTTCTTGATTCTGTATCTCTGCATAATAAAGCAAATATGCATAATCAACATATATTTTTAAATCTTTCTCTTCGAAGGGAAGTAAACTCAATTCTTCAATAGTTGATTTCATCAATTCAAGCTTACCTAATTTTAAATATATATTAATGAAATTAATTAACAGCATTCGCAGAAAACGTGGCTTCGTATCTGGCAAAGAACGCAATACTTCCATTGATTTATCTAAATAGAACAGTGCTTCATCATATAATTCATAGTCCAAATAATAAGCACTAATATTCCCATAATTTATACCAATGCGATGTCTGATGTCTAATCTTTCAGAAACATCCAATGCTTTTAAAGTGTATCTAAATGCAGACTGTTTATCATATGAATTTAAAGAAAGTAAACTACACAATGCATAAAATTTTTCTAATAATTCACTTGGATTCTTTTCATTAATATACTCTTGTGCATACTCCAACTCTTTTGATACGCATTTCATATTTGATTCCACATAGAAATAATAATCGGCACGCCATACATGTCCAAAAGCCACACTTTGCCAATCTTTACTTTCTTTTGAAATCGAAATCAGTTTATCACAAATCCCACAAATAACATCATCGTTCACATTAATGTTTTCATGTATTTTTCTCTTTAATTCCTCAATTTCACACAAAACGTAGTTTTCAATCATGGCATTACTCCAAATTTATTTTTTACAACATTATAACACACAAGTGCGGCTTTCCACAATGAGATCTACATTTGTGTATCATAAGTATTAAATAGACTATACTGCTGTCCATTGTTGGCAATAACATACCTATTTTCCTCTTATATCAATGGTTCACAGTTTTTTAAGATTTTAAATAAACTTTCATTTAAATTATTACATAGATTAGGAGTTCTTAGAAATTCCATTTTCTATTTTTCTACAAAAAAAGGAGATGATTCAAAGTTTTATTTTGAGGCATCTCCTTATAATAATTATATATTATTGGGTTTTATGTTATAGGCTTTATAGGTTGTGAGCTATATAAATCAATATACTTAATCTTCAAAATATCCTTCTGGATATAATGGGAATTTAGCTATAAGTTCCTGAGCTTCTACCCTACATTCATCTAATACTTCTTTATTATCAATATTTTCTGCTACCTTATTCATTATTCCTGCTATTTGCACAACTTCTTTTTCTTTAAGACCTCTTTGAGATATTGATGTAAGACCGATACGAACGCCACTAGTTACAAATGGTGATTGTGGGTCATCAGGTATAACATTTTTATTAACCGTTATTCCTACATATTCAAGAGCCTTTTCAAACTGCTTTCCTGTCAAATTTTTACTTCTTAAATCAACCATTACTATATGATTATCAGTTCCACCACTTACTATACTAAATCCGTGAGAAATAAGTTCAGCTGCCAAAGTTTTAGCATTTACTACTACTTGCTCCATTATTTTACGAAACTCATCTGTCCCTAAATACAATAGCGAAAACGTTTTCGCTGCAACTGTGTTAAGATGTATAGAACCTAATGTTCCTGGGAAAACACCTTTATCAAGTTTCTTTGCATGTTCAGCTTTACAAAGCACAATACCACTTCTTGGTCCACAGAAAGTTTTTGTTGTAGATGAAGAAACAAAATCTGCATAAGGTACAGGACTAGGTATTACTTTTGCTGCCACCAAACCTGCAACATGAGCCATATCTACCATAAAATAAGCTCCTACTTCTTTTGCAACATTTGATATTCTTTCATAATCTATCAATCTTGGATATGAACTCGCTCCTGCAATTATAAGTTTTGGTTTACACTCTTTTGCCTTCGCTTCAAGAGCATCATAATCTATACGATCAGTATTTGAATCTACACCATAAAATTCATATTTATAAATATCATGTAAGAAGTTTACTGTACTACCATGTGTTAAGTGTCCCCCTTGGTCAAGACGCATACTTAAAACAGTATCATTTGGCTTTAATATTGCTGAATATACACAATAGTTAGCTGTAGAACCTGAGTAAGGCTGTACATTTACATGTTCTGCTCCAAATATTTCTTTTGCACGTTTTATTGCTAGATTTTCAAGTTTATCTGCTTCTTCAGAACCTGCTTGGAAACGTGCTCCTGGATAACCCTCTTCTGTTTTATTTGTAAATACACATCCACTTAATTCAAGTACTTCTGTTGGTGCTGTACTTTCAGAAGCTATCATCTCGATATTATGCTCTTGTCTAACCAATTCACCAGCTACAATTTCGTATAACTCTGGGTCTGAAATTCTTGTTGTTTTTAACATAATAACACCTCTTCTTAATTTAATTATTTTTATAAATTTAATTAATTTTTATTTATATTCTACTATAATATTTTAATTAATTATATTATCAAAATTTGCAATTTATTTAACTATTTTGACTTTTTTATAATTTGTATTACAATAAGAAATTTTCTCAACTATCAATTATCCTAACTATATTTATTCCTGACTTTGAGTTGATTTTTCTCTACATGTAATTGCCCTATATACCATGCAAACTAAAATTAAAAGTCCCATATAACCTGTGTATGGATATAAAATATTTACTAGCTTACCAAATGGTAAAAAGCCACCAATACAAGCCAAAATAGCTACTACTGTTGTAACTAATTTAAATTTAGGGTGTTTGTCTTCAACAATTCTATTAGTCACAGACCATAAAAGTGGAACAGCAGTTGTATAGATACCTAATATAAGTGCAACTGAGAAACATACACCTACAATAGGAGATATATTATCTGCTAGATAAAGGGATGGTATCTCTTTCATATACAGGTTACCTATATCTGAAATCATAGCTAGATACATAACTATACCAGCAGTCATAAAAACTACACCACCTAATAATCCTCCCCAGAAAGCATCTTTTTTATTTTCAACAGAAGCTCCCATACCTGTTAAAAATACAATCATTACAATTATATTTAATGTATTGTAAATTACACCTGAAACTATTGGGCTTCCTGATGCTTTTGTAACTTCAATATTTTTCATTGCCTCTCCAACAACAGGTAATCCATCTAAGTGCTTAAATAAACTTATTAATCCAACTGCAATAGTAAATACTGCTATTACTGGTCCAATGCGCCCAAGTATATTTACTAATTTTTCAAGACCCATGGATACTGTGATTAGTGTAGCAATAGACATTAATACCCTTCCTAAATAAGGATTTATTCCATAATATTCAGTTAAAGTTGAACCAGCACCTGAAATCATTACTATCAGAATTCCAAATAAAAATATTGGACTAAACCATTCATAAAATTTTCCTAGAATCTTTCCACAATAAAAAGTGTAAATTCTTGTTGGCTCTTTAAGTTTTAACTCTCTCCCCCTTGTTATGACTTCAACACCAAGAAATGAGAATAGTACCATCGATATTAATGCTCCAATCAATCCCATATATCCTTGGGATGCAAAAAATTGGAGTATTTCTTGACCAGTCGCAAATCCTGAACCTATTGCTGTTGCTAAATAAGCACCTGCAATACAGATAACATTTTTAATATTTACTTTGTCTGACATATCAACTTACCTCCATTATAAAGTTACCTTCTTTAACAAATATAAATTTACAGCGAATTTAAATGAATATTCTGTCTTTTTATAATAATATTTAATTCACTTTTTTTATTTTGTATATTTTTTAATTTTTATTTATATATATTTTTTTATATATATAGGTACATCTTTTATAAGGTTCAATGTTATTAAATATGTTTAAAGCGCTTTAATTTTTGTTATTAATTAAAGTATACTTATCCAGACATTTTCAAACAATTATCTATATTGACTTTTTATTTATCAATTTCAATTTTTAATATTCAATTTATAAACTTTGGGTGTCATCCCTTTTTCTATCTTAAAATTCTTATAAAAGTTATTTAGACTGTTATATCCAACTATTTCCGCAATCTCATTTATACTTTTTTTTGTATTTTCAAGCAATTCTATAGATTTTTCTATTCGTATATGATTTAAATATGATATAAAGGTAGTATTCAAATTACTTTTAAAAATCCTAGATATATTGGATGGATTAGTTAAAAATAATTTAGCACAATCATTTAATTTTAAATCCTCACTATAATTTAAATTTATATACTCTAGTATTTCATTTAACAAATCATTGCTAGTATACTGATAACCAATAATCTTTTCTACAGACCTAGTAAACTCCTTCAAGTCTAGTGGTTTAAGAAGTATATCTTTTACATTTAATCTTAAAGCTTTTTGGGCATATTCAAAATAATCAAAGGCAGTTATTACCACAAATTTTATTTTTTTAGATATGTGAGATGTTCTTTCTATTACTTCCAACCCATTATATATCGGCATCTGAATGTCTATAAATACTATATCTGGCTCTAAACTAATTATCTTTTCTACTGCTTCGTCACCAGAAGTTGCTCTCCCAACAATTTCTATTGGCATATCTTTCATCTCTATAAAATGTGTTATTATTTTTAAAACAGCTTCTTCATCATCTATTATTAGTGCTCTTCTCATGAGAATTCCTCCCTTTTAGCTTAATGATGTAAAAAAAAGTAAGATGTAAAAAATAATATAGAAACATCTAATATATTTCTTTATACTGATAAAACTTATTAATTTTATCTAAGTTTTATACATATTCTTTATTCATTTTCAAGAGGGATTTTAATAATTATATAAGTACCTTCTTTACTATTTGATTTAATATTCATCTCAAAATCACTTCCATAAGCAGATGTGAACTTTGTATATATTAAAGATAGACCATGACCATTATTACTATGAATACCTGTTTTCACTTTTTCAATAGTACCTTCATCCAAAATAGTTCCATTATTACAGATTTTTATAACAGCATACTGACAATCTACACTTGCAACTATTTTAATTTGCTTTTCTTTATCAATATCTCTAAAACCATGTGTAAAAGCATTCTCTACAATAGGTTGAATAAAATTGAAAGGTACAGAAATCTTATATAACTCTTTTGGAATAACATATTCAACTTTTAATGCATTACCATAACGTAACTTTTGCAAATTTAAATAATTTTTAATATATAATATTTCAGCTTCTAATTCTACAAACCTTAAATCCGACCTCATTGTATATCTAAACATTTTAGACAAATCTATTATTGCACTATATAAATCATAGCAACCATCATCAAGTGCTATACTTGCCATTGAATTTAAAGTATTAAATAAAAAATGATGATTTATTCTCAAATTAGTAACCGTATCCTGTGCTACCTTTAGATTCATTTCAAGTTGTTCTCCATAGTGATATGTTCTTGCAATAGTTTGTTCTTTCTCTTGTAAATCTTTTCTTATATCATTAAATGAACAAAAATTTATTATGTTTTTAGATATTTGCTTTAATAATCTTTTTATGCTTCTAGCAGCACCTTCTGGAATATCATATAAATTACTATGAGTAGTATCTAGATTTAAATCAGATAACAATACATATCCTCCTCGAATAACTCCAATACTATTGTTCTTGTATAATATTGGAATATTATATATAGTTATCCCATACTTA
This sequence comes from Clostridioides sp. ES-S-0190-01, assembly GCF_020658275.1. Taxonomy (NCBI): domain Bacteria; kingdom Bacillati; phylum Bacillota; class Clostridia; order Peptostreptococcales; family Peptostreptococcaceae; genus Clostridioides; species Clostridioides sp. ES-S-0190-01. The sequence goes on from NZ_JACVWA010000015.1 coordinate 179,505, forward strand.
CATATGAATTGATTGCTACTTTTTTGATTCATACAATCGCAATTTTTAGGAAACTTCATAGGGTTACACTTTTCAAAACAAAATAATGGAAAATATGGATTTTTTAAAACTATGTTCCAAGAATCATCATATATAATCAGTGGAATTTTAAATGGATCAATAAACTGACCACGAATTGATTCTACTGCTGCATATAAATTTAAAGTACTTTCACTATAATTTATTAAGGTCTTTTTTAAATCACTATTAGGATTGATTTCTATAACTTCACTTTCTCCTATATTTCCTACATTATTTGAAACAATAAGTTCTTTTATTGGTCCATCTCCTGTATTTATAGACTCATGTGTGCTACCAGATTCTATGTAAAAAATCATACCTTGCGAAAATGGCTTCCAAACTCCATTTATAATATATAACCCTTCTCCTTCTAAAATATATATCATCTGTTCTTGACCATAATGAACATGATTAAAATGTTTTTTACCTGGCATAGTAACTGCAATATATATATTCATAGCTTGTTTTGGGTTATTCTCATCATAAGTATGTTTCCATTCAATATATCCCCACTCAGTATTTTGAATCTTCATAAAAAAACCCTTTCTGTTTATAGATTATTTATATTCATTTACCCTTAAATAAATTATCAAATAAAAATGTGCACATACTCTTTCATATGATAGCTATACTATATCAATATTCATTAGTTTGTACACATTATTATATTAATTATTATTTTTTAATTATTTATAGCTTACTTTATTATTTAAAAATATATATCTTAATTGTTATTTAATAACAGAAACACCCATATATGGTCTTAAAACTTCTGGAACTATTACAGAGCCATCTGCTTGTTGGTAATTTTCCAATATAGCTGCTACACTTCTTCCAATAGCCAGTCCAGAACCATTTAATGTATGTGCATATTCAGCTTTAGAATTTTTGTTTCTTTTAAATCTTATTCCAGCTCTTCTGGCTTGAAAATCTTCACAGTTTGAACAAGATGAAATTTCAACATATCTGTTATAACTTGGCATCCAAACTTCTACATCATATTTAAAAGAAGCTGTAAATCCTAAGTCACCTGTACATATTCTTACTACTCTATATGGTAAATTTAATAATTGTAGCATAGTCTCAGCATTATTAGTTAAGTTTTCTAATTCATTGTAAGATTCTTCTGGAGCTACTATTTTTACCATTTCTACTTTATTAAATTGATGTTGTCTTACCAAACCTCTTGTATCTCTTCCAGCAGAACCAGCTTCTGACCTAAAACAAGGAGTATATGCTGTATAATTTATTGGTAGTTGCTCAAATTTAAGTATTTCATTAGCATGTATATTAGTTAAAGGAACTTCTGATGTTGGAATTAAAAAGTAATCTAATCCTTCTATTTTGAACATATCCTCTTCAAACTTAGGTAGTTGTCCTGTACCCAAAAAACTATTTCTATTTGCCATAAATGGTGGAATAATTTCTGTGTATCCATTTACTGTTGTATTTGTATCTAGATAAAAATTTAATAATGCCCTTTCTAACCTAGCTCCTAATCCCTTATAAAGAGTGAATCTTGAACCAGTTATTTTACCAGCTGTTTCAAAATCAAGTATACCTAACTCAGTCCCTATTTCCCAATGAGCTTTAGATTCAAAATCAAAATTAGTCGTCTTACCCCAAGTTCTCACCTCAACATTATCTTCATCGGTTTCCCCTTGTGGTACTTCTGCATGTGGTACATTTGGAATTCTCATTAACAAGTATTCCATTTTTTCCTCTACATCTTTAAGGTTTTGGTCTATAACTTTAATCTTGTCAGATAACTCTTTTAGCTTAATTTTTTCATTTTCTACATCTTTACCTTCTTTTATAAGATTTGGTATATTTTTAGATGCAGTATTTAATTCGTTTTTCATAACCTCAACTTCTTGAAGAATTTTTCTTCTTTCATCATCTAACTTAACTACTTCATCAAGATTAAAGGCTTTTTCACCTCTTCTTTCCATTGCTTTTTTTATACAATCTAAGTTTTCTCTTATTCTTTTTATATCAAGCATTTTTTCCTCCTCAATACTTTAAGATTGGATGTTATCTCTTAATCTCAGTTAACTTTGATAATAGTATATTTGCTTAAGGTTAAGAAATCTTTTTCTGTCTTATCCGAACCTATTATTTTTATTTAGTTATATTTTACTCACTTTTTTACACATTGTCAAATTATATTTAATTAAATTAATATAATTTAATTTTTCATCATTAATCTTACTTTTACTTTCATTATAATTATGCTAATTTTAGCAATCAATTATCTATTTTGACTTTTTTTTTATCAATCTTATATAATTATCAATTTTCATATAAATTTTTTTACCTTATGATATAATTCTTTATATATTCTTTGTCAGATGTTAGAATAGGAGGATTTTAATGAGTAATTCAAGTATAGGTAAAAAATTGACTTTATGTAGAAAAAAACAGAACATTAGTATAAAAGATTTATCTAAATTAATTAAAGTTACACCTTCTTTAATTAGTCAAATAGAAAAAGGAAGCGTAAATCCATCCATAAATTTTTTAAAATCAATTTCAAATGCTTTAAATGTACCATTAATTACTTTTTTCGTTCCTTCTATTGATGATTCAGAATTAATTGTAAGAAACAATCTTAGAAAAATAGTAATTTTTCCAGAATCAGAAAATATTTTATATGAAATGTTATCCAATAATCCATTTAATAAATTCGAATTTGCTATTATGAATTTGTCTCCTAAGTCTTACTGTAAAGAAAAAAATGGGCATGCTGGAGACGAAGTTGCTTATATACTTAAAGGAAGTGTTGAACTTAGTTTGGAAGATGATATATTTGAATTAAATGAAGGTGATAGTGTAAAAATACCTTTTGGTATGAGACATAAATGGGGAAATCCAAGTGAAGTTGAAAGTAAGGTAATCTACATAGTTGTGTCCTAAAAACACAAATTTTCAAGGCAGAATTAATAAAATTATGGCAATGAACCTTTAGACCTAATAAGCTAGCCCTTCAGTCACATATAATATTATTTAACTCTACCTATTTTATTAGATTTTATTTTTACATAATATTTTTTATACAATACTTTTACATAATATTTAAAAGAATATAATTCATATCTATTTTAATGAATATAATACTTCCCCTTCTACTATTGTTTGTAAAACTTTAATATCTTTTATTTTAAGAGAGTCAACAGTAAGTGGATTTTCATCTAGTATTATTAAATTAGCTAGCTTACCTTCTTTGATTGAACCCTTTTTATCTTCTTCAAAATATTGATATGCTGAATTTATAGTAACACCTTTTAAAGCTTCTAATGGGCTTATTTTTTCATTTTCACCTATCAATACTCCTTTTTTTGTAATTCTATTAACCGCACACCATATTGTTTCAAGCATATTAGGTGCTATTACAGGTGTATCTTGATGTAAAGTATAAATTAAACCTTTTTCTATAGTTGTTTTAATTGGACTAATCTTAAATGCTCTATCTTCCCCAAGGTTTTTAATATGAATATCTCCCCAATAGTATGTGTGAGCTACAAAGTATGAGGGTATCATGTTTATTTTTTCCATTTCATCAATTTGTTCTTCTCTTACAGTTTGAGCATGTATCATCACAGGTCTCATATTATCTTTAATATTTTTTCCTGTTATAACTTTTTCAAATAAGTTTATCAACTGGTCTGCCGCTGCATCCCCATTACAATGAGTTAAAAGTTGCATTTTTTCTTCTACTGAAATGTTTATAAATTTCTCTACTTCCTCATCTTTATATATAGAATACCCACGATAACCACCTTCTGAATTTTCATATGGTTTCGTTAACCATGCTGTCTTTCCTTGAGGAGAACCATCTAAAAATATCTTATATCCTCCTATTTTAAATCTATTTACATATTTCTTTACAAAATTTTTATTATCATCTTTTACAGATTTACTATTTTTTAAATCTACATATCCTACAATATCTATTTTTAGTCTATTTTGATTTGACATTAGTTTTAAGAGATTAAATTGATTATCTGCCATTAATCCCTCTTGTGCTGTCGTAATACCATAACTTAAATAAATATCTTGTACTTTTTCAATTAGATTACAAACTTCATCTAATGATGGTTGTTTTATTTTAGATGATACTTTAAAAAAGGCATTTTCCTCCAAGTATCCATTTGGCTCTTTACTCCCTTTGACTCTGCCTATATGCCCTCCTTCTGGGTCTTGTGTTTCATGAGTAACACCTAATTTTTTTAATCCTAAAGTATTTGCAACTCCCATGTGACCAGAAGCATGTGAAATTAGTATTGGATTTTCTAAAGATGCACTATCTAATAAATCTTTATCTGGATGAATATTTTCTTCTAAAAAATTGTTATCATACGAAAAACCAATTATCCATTCACCCTTTTTTATATCATTTGAATCTTTAAAATCTTGTATTTTCTTTACTATATCTTTAAAGCTAGTTGCATCTTCTAAAGGAACTAATCTTAGGGTAGTAGCAAAAGCTGTCAAATGACTGTGTGAATCTATAAAGGAAGGCATCAATGTTTTACCCTGCAAATCTATGACTTCTGTTTCATTATTTTTTAAAGCTAGAATTTCTTCTTTTGTTCCTATTTTTTTTATTATTTTATCTTTTATAAGAATAGCATCTCCACATATTGAATCTTCCATTGTAAGGATATTTCCATTATAATAAATTTTTTCTTTCATAAAGTTCTCCTTAAATTGTCTATTTTGATAAATTTATTTTAGTATTTTATAATTAATTATTCGTATTTCATTAAGCTTATTTTTTTTAATATTAACTAATATTAATATATGAAAATCTCATTTTTAATTATTGTTCGCCAAGAAATAAATACTATTCATTATAAATATTATAATTTAATAGTCATAATATTGATGTGAAAAATTAATATTATATGTTAATAAAAAAAGTACTTAACATGAATTATTTTTTTGTATAATTGTAATTTGCTAAATCATGATGTATCATTTTAAATATACAGTTACATCATTATTTACAAGATAAGATACTTTTTTCTCAAATAAAACCTGATGTAATCTGTTCAAATCAACAAATTCAAATATTTTTTAGGAGGTTTTTATGAACAAAGAAAATAAAAATGTAAGAATTGCTGTTGTTCAGGCATCACCAATTATAATGGACTTAGATAAAACTGTTGAAAAAGCATTAGAATTAATTAAAGAAGCTGGTAGAAAAGGGGCAAATATAGTAGTTTTCCCAGAAGCATTTATACCTGCATATCCAAGAGGACTTTCATTTGGATTTGTTGTTGGAAGTAGAACAATGAAAGGTAGAGAAGATTGGAAAAGATACTATGATAATTCTGTACCAGTACCTAGTGCTACAACAGATTTATTAGGAAAAGCAGCCCAAGAAGCAGGAGTATATCTATCAATGGGAATAACAGAAAGAGATGGAAACGATATAAATTGCACTCTTTATTGTACAAACTTATTTTTCTCACCAGAAGGTAAACTTATTGGTAAACATAGAAAACTTAAACCTACAGGAACAGAAAGATGCATTTGGGGTGAAGGTGATGGAAGTACTCTTACAGTTGTTGATACTCCATATGGGAAAATGGGTTCATTAATTTGCTGGGAAAACTACATGCCACTAGCTAGAACAGCTCTTTATGCTAAAGGTGTAAAACTTTATATAGCCCCTACTGCTGATTCAAGAGAAGAGTGGCAATCAACTATGAAGCATATCGCTTTAGAAGGAAGATGCTTTGTTATTGGATGCAATCAATATGTTGAAAAAAATATGTACCCAACTGACCTTAACTATTATAAAGAACTTGATGCAGAACCAGAGATTATGTGTCCAGGTGGAAGTTGCATAGTTGACCCTTTTGGAAAATATGTAGCAGGCCCTATTTTCAATAAAGAAGAAATATTAATAGCTGATTTAGATTTAGAACAAATAGTTCTTAGTAGACTAGATTTTGATTCAGAGGGTCACTATTCAAGACCTGATGTATTTGAATTAATTGTTCACGAATAGTCTTTTTATCCAAAATCTTTACATAAACTTTTTACATAAAAATCAAAATGAGATACTCTTAAATAAAATAATTTTAAGGTATCTCATTTTTTATTTTATGATTTGACGTTATAGTTTTACATTAAAACTTACTTAACTATATATTAAGAACCAATTATATATTCAGAATCAGTTAACTTAACTATAAACCTAACCTTCACTACAATCCTAAATCAACTACTGTTCTTCCTACATGCTTTCCTTCTATTATTGAATCTATGCTTTTACTCAATTCATTTAATGATACTACAGTTACCATGTCATCTAAATCTTCTAGCTTCCATTCATTTGACAATAAGTCCCATATTTTTAATCTCAAATTCATTGGACAATCTACAGAATCTATACCATATAAAGTAACACCTTTTAATATAAATGGATATACTGAACTTGTAAAATCAATTCCACCTGCATTACCACATGTTGTAACTGCTCCACAATAATTAGTTGTCTTTATTGCTGTTGATAAAGTATTTCCTCCTACTGTATCTATTACTCCAGCCCATCTTGGTCTAAGTAGAGGTCTCCCTGAATTATCATCTACTTCTGATCTATGTATAACATCTTTAACACCTAGTTTTAATAATGTGTCTTTTTGTTCTTCCAATTTTCCTGTTGAAACTGCAACTGAATATCCCAATTTAACTAATATTTTAGTTGCAATCACAGCAACTCCTCCAGTACCACCAGTAACTAGTACATCTCCCATATCTTTGTCTACAGTATTTACAAATTTATATACAGATAAAGCTGCTGTAAATCCTGCTGTACCATAATCCATTGCTTCTTTTAGAGAAAGATTAGTTGGAAGTTTGACAACCCAATTAGAAGGAACTCTTATATATTCTGAAAATCCTCCAGAGGTGTTCATTCCTAAATCATAACCTGTTACCAAAACTTCATCTCCAACTTTAAAATCATCACAACTACTAAATTCTACTACACCAGATGCATCTATTCCTGGAGTATGAGGATATTTTCTAGTTACACCCTTATTTCCATTTGCTGAAAGTGCATCCTTATAATTTAGTGAAGAATATTTTACTTTTATCAGAACATCTCCTTCTGGTAGTTCATCTATATCTCTTTCGATTATATTTCTCTTAAAACGTCCCTCTTCTTCTGTAATATATAGTGATTTAAAATTTTTACTCATAAATTTCCTCCCAATACATTTAGTTTTATGTTAAACTAATTATAGTTGAAAAATAGTTTTATGTCAAACTACTTTTTATTTCAAAGTACCTCAAATAATTTAAAGATTGGAGATTAATTTATGGAAGATAAATATATCATACATTTTATAAGTAAGACAAAAGCTAATATGCTTAAATTCATTGAAAATAAACTCAATAAAAACGGTTTAAATGAATTGTTGCCTACACATGGAAATATACTCACTGCACTTTATGAAAATAATGGAATACTTACAATGAAAGAAATTGCAACTAAAATAGGAAAAGACAAATCTACTGTTACAGTATTAGTTAATAAACTTATAAGTCTAGGATATATAGAAAGACAAAAGAGTGACAATGACAAACGTATTACATATATAAAACTTACAAAGAAAGCAATGTTAATAGAGGATACATTCAATAGTATTTCATCACAAGTTAAAGAAACAGCCTACTGTAATATCACAGAAAAGGAAAAGCAAGAATTTCTTAGAATTTTAAAAAAAATCAATAATAATTTCAAAAATGCTGACTAAATTGAGCATAATTATATCTAGTTTTGGAATAATAAATAAAAAGAATCAAATATTGTAAAAATTTATTGTTAATAGAGAGGTATAATATGAATTTAAAAGACAGTAAAACTAAAGAAAATTTATTGAGAGCTTTTGCAGGTGAAAGCCAGGCTAGAAATAGATATAATATTTCTGCATCTGTGGCAAAAAAAGAAGGATTATATATAATAGAATCTTTATTTAATTATACTGCTGACCAAGAAAAGTCACATGCAAAACAATTTTTTACTAAATTAAAAGAATTTGCTGGAGAAAATATAAGTATATCAGGAGCATATCCTGTAGATTTATATGATAAAACAGCTCAACATCTTAAAGCTGCACAACATAATGAGCTTCAAGAGTGGGATGATGTATATAAAAACTTTGGAAAAACAGCACGTGAAGAAGGTTTTGAAGCTATAGCTAAATTATTTGAAAATATAGCTGAAATAGAAAAAGTTCATGGTGATAGATTTGGTAGATATGCTACTGATTTAGAAGAAGGTACTTTATTTAGAAGAAATGAAGATATCCAATGGATATGTACAAACTGTGGACATATTCATATTGGTAAAGAAGCTCCAAAAGCTTGCCCTGTTTGTCTTCATCCACAAGGATATTTCTTGGACTTTAAAAATTCATTATTTGAATAAGTAAAAATAATCTACTGTATTTAAGCAATTTATTATATTGATACTATCTAGTTTTATAAATATTAGATTATTCTAATATGAAATTATATTATAAAAATGATATTATCCATTAAATACAGTATTCTAAAAGTATAAAAAAACTTGAGAACTAATTTTACCACTTATTTAATATTTATCAAAAACTTTTATACAATAAAAATAAAGAGAAGTGCAATTATTAAAAATGGCACTTCTCCTTTTGTTGTTTCAATTTGTCATTGAATTTATATCCTACACCACATATTGTAACAATATATTTCGTATTGTTGGGGTATACTTCTATCTTATTTCACAACTTGCTTTTTACATTCTTATCTGTTGTAGTATGAGTAATAGGATTGACCTTAATTAAGGTTTTATTTACAATAGCCATAATGTTTTTTTCTAATCAAAAATAAAAGAGAAATAAATAACCCTAAAAATTCTGCAACAGGGACAGCTATCCAAACCCCTATTTCTCCAAATATATTTGGAAGAATAAGAATAGCACCTAAAATAAAAATAAACGTTCTAGAAAAGGATATAATAGCTGATGTTTTCCCATCAGAAAATGCTGTAAACATTGCAGAAGAAAAAATACCAAATCCCATAATCACAAAAGCTAGAGAATAGAAGGAAAAACCATAAAGTGTAATATTGTAAACATCACTGTTAATTGAAGTAAAAATAGTCAATGACTTTGTTATAGTCAAATGAATTAAAATATTCGATACTATTGAACTAATAATCAAAAATAATATACTGTTCTTAAATATATCTTGTAGTTGCTTTTTATCGCCATGTCCATATTTAAAACTGATAATTGGAGCTATTCCATTGGAATAGCCAAAATAAATAGCTGTAAAGATGTATTGGAAATACAGGATAATTGTTATAGAAGCAACACCATTTTCACCATAATATTGTAAAAAAGTATAGTTAAACATAAATGTTGTTACAGCATTTGCTAAGTTTGTTACCATTTCCGATGACCCATTTGTACAAGAACGAAAAAGCACATTCCAATTTAGTTCTGGTTTCACAAAGTGCAGAGGATTATTTCTTGCAAAAAAGAAATAGGCTAAACCTACAATTGCAGGAATACAATAACCTAATCCAGTTGCAATCGCTGCACCAGCAATACCCATATTCAATGGAACCATAAAGATATAATCCAGCACAATATTCACAACTCCGGCTAACAACGTAACAATCAGACCAAGTGTTGGTTTACCAGAAGTAACCAGAAAAGTCTGAAATGCTGTTTGAAGAAAAAATGCAGGTGCAAAGCTAAAAAGTATTTTAGCATAAGTAATACACAAAGGAGCTTGTATTGAACTTGCACCTAAAAACAAAATAATTTCATCAATAAACAAGTTTCCAATAATAGCAATAAAAATACCAATCAATATTTCTACAATGATTAAGAAACTCAAATTTTTTCTTGCTTCCTCTTGTTTTCCTTCCCCCATCTTTCTAGCAACTATAGCACTTCCACCCGTTGCAACCATGATTGCTACAGCCATTTCAAAACTGATAGCTGGATATACCATATTCGTAGATGATAATGCTATTGTACCAAGCAAACGAGAAATAAACATACCATCAACAATAATGTACATAGATAAACTAATCATCATAATAACATTAGGAATTGCAAAAGATAGTAAAGAAGTAAATGTAAATTTTTTAGCTAATACATTATCCATTTTTAATTTCCTCCTTTAACAATTCATAGTATGCAGTATTACAAGCAATAAGTTGATTCCATTTTTCATCTCCTAATTTTTCAATAGCCTTTTCTTCCATGCTATGAAGTGGTTCTAATATTGAATCAGTAAATTGTTTTCCACTCTTTGTAAAAGAAACCAGACGCTCTCTTTTATTTTCAGAATTAGACGAAATAGTAATATATCCCTTCTTTTCAAACTCCATCAAAATCCCATGTACCGTCTGTTTAGGTAAAGCCCACCACTCACAAATTTGCTTTTGCGTACATACCTTATACTCATCTAAAGTATATAAGATAACTAATGCATTATAATTTAAATCATGCTTTTTAGCCCATACCCTGTATAAATCTAAAGTTCCACTTAAAACAGCATTTACAAGTTTAATTTGTTCACGAATTTCCATAATATCCCTCCCAATATAAAAGTACTAATCAGTACTATTTTAGTATAGTACTAATTAGGACTATAGTCAATAGGATATTTAAACTCTCAAAAAAATGTAGTATTTAAGAAAATTTATAGAAAAATAAAAACGCACACTTTTGCATTAGTGTGCGTTTTCCACATACTTAAATCCTAACTCTTCTCCTACATAATAAGTAATCTACAACAACTTACTATGATAACTTAATACTTATATCATTTATTTCTTTCATTAAGTCAATTTCAACAATTTTAACTACATCCTTTTCAAATTTTACTTGTTTATAATCCAAGCATCCTATTACAAATGGAACACCAAACTTCCTAAACAAATAAATTCTTCCATTTTCATTGTATATTGATTTAAAATTTTCTTCTATTATATTTACTATTAATTTTAATTCTTCAAATGTTATTGTGGATTTAACTAAAAATTTCTCTATTATACTCAATATAAGCAATTCCTTTTTGCCTATACTCTGTTCTTTTTTATATAAATTTTGAAATATTTCTTTTGTGTAATTACATATAGCTTCCTTCTCTAAAATAAAGTCAATGTCAAACTCTTTATTGGTATCTTTTTTTGTAAACATGTTTGCAATATCATCAAGAGATGTATCTTCTTTCATAGATAGTATTAACTCTATTCTTTCTAGTATTTTATCTCTTGGAAAAAACGTCTCTTGACCTGTAAAAGCTGATTTTTTTATAAACCATTCTTCTGGTATTATATTTTTTCTTTTCCATCTATATAGCTGCCCATAAGATATATTAGTTTTGCTTAATAAATCTTTCTTAGATATCAATTCTTCCATAATTTTTCTAGCCCACCTTTGTACTGTTTTTTACACTCGAATTATCTGAAACTAACAACTTGTCACTGTATTCAATATTTTCAACATCACAATTGCTTACTAGGGATATGCTTTTTCCTCGTATATCCTTTATTGAAACATCTTCTAATTCAATAGAATCTCCCTCTATCAAATTGCATTTAAATTTGCCTGAAAAAATGTTAATAAATTTAATCCCAAATGTAAAAATATCTTTACTTCTACCTATTTCTATATTAGTTGCTCCTATCTCCTTACAATAAGAACCTCCTCCTGAATAGATATATATGTTTTCTCCATTTAAAAGACCATCACATTTTATTGCTCCATGAACCTTTATATCTTCACATTCTATATTTTCTTTATTTCTCATTTCACCATAAACTTTTATATCCTGTGCATAAATACTTTCACTTACAATTAATTGACCTTTTACTGTAACATTATTACACTTTAAATTTCCATTAATTTTCTGTTGAGCAGTTATAATCAAGTCATCGATTTCTGCATCTCCATCTATACTAAGTTGCCCATTAACCCTTACACGTTCAGCTTTAAGACTCCCTTTTATAGTAGCTTTTCCATTTACTACAAAGTTTTTTATACTAATATCTCCATCAAACTTTACATTTCCAAATACATTTACTTCATTACATTTTACATTTCCTTTTGACCTAGCACTTCCCATAATTTTTATACTTTCATATTCTCCACTATTGATAAATCCTTCTCCAAGTATTTTTATAGTTCCATTTTCCATATCATTACCTCATTTTAAATTTTATTTTAAGCCTAAATATTACTTATCTTTATTTAGATTTACTTTTTCATTATTTAGACTTACTTTTCCATTTACATTCTTTATTTCAACAACTATTGAACTTTCATCAATATCTATGTTTTCACTGTACTCCAAACTCTCTATATAACAACCTTTGCCTATGTTAATATTTTTACCTCTTACAATTTTAACTTCACTATTTTCTAAACTGATTTCATCTGCTTCTATAACATTTGCTAATAATCTACTTTCTGTATATTTTTTAACTGACAGTAGACCTAGATTTCTAAGATTAGAAGATGCCTTTTCAAAATCTCCACTCTTTTTTTCGGCTCTATAAAAGCTTTTACAATAATCGCCATGTCCCTTTTTTATATTTACACTACATGCACCAACTTCGTTTAGATTAGAAGTTCCATGCAAACTTATCTTAAGTTCTTCACAATTTAAAAATCCATTACAATCCAAAATTCCACTTAAGTCAACACTTTCGCATTCTATGCTCTTATTGATTTTTAGACATCCTTCTCCGCTAATAATATCTGACTTTAAGTTTCCTCCAACATTGATAATTCCTCCAGATTTAACTTTACTTGAATTTATGTCTCCAGTACACTTAAGAAGTCCAAATATTGTCACTTGTGATGCAAATATATTTCCTTCAATTTTACTCAATCCTGCTGTAAAAAACTCATTACATTCTGTTGTTCCAATCACTTTTGCTGAACCTGAAGAATCAAATTTATTACATTTTATATTTCCATCTATTTTTCCTGTACCTGCTATATTAACTTCATCAAAAATTCCACCTTTACATTTTCCCATTCCATTAAAATTTAGCGAACGTAATTCTCCATCCATAATGATTTCCTTTCAATAACTTATTTTGTTCTTGAATATAATATAACAAAACATTGTTACGTTGTCAAGTATAATAATCTCGATGAATAAAACAATGCTCCTTTAAAGATAGACAAAAAAATAATAGAGGAAATATTTTATATGAACTATGAATCTTTCTTAGATTTCCAATTCAAATAAAATACTACTCTATTATTTAACTATTTACATATACTTGTCTCTAAACTTTATAACCTATCAATGAACTTCTATAATCTACATGTTGATAAATTTCTCGATTACCTCAGCTAATCTATCCATATCTTTTGGATAAACTTCTCCTATACTTCCTATTCTGAATGTATCTACATCAGTCAATTTACCTGGATAAATAACAAATCCATTTTCTTTTAGATAAGTGTAGAATTCCATAAATTCAAATTTTGCATTCTTAGGATATAGGAAAGTTGTTATTACAGGTGATTGAGCATCATCATTCACCAATGTATCAAACCCTAGAGATTTTAATCTCGAAGATATTGTAAATTGATTTTCTTTATATCTAGCATATCTTTTTTCAACAGAACCTTCTTCCTCTAGCTCTAGTAATGCTTGATAAAAAGCTCTTACAACATGTGTAGGAGAAGTAAATCTCCATTTACCATTATTATTCTCCATAGTTTCCCATTGAGCGTATACATCAAGAGATAAAGATTTAGCAATTCCTTTGCATTTAGCTAACTCTTCTCTGTTAGCTATTATAAAACCAAATCCTGGTACTCCTTGTATACATTTATTAGAGCTACTCACTAAAAAATCTATATTAAAGTCTTCAACATCAATTTTAATTCCACCAAAACTACTCATTGCATCAACTATATAAACTTTATTATATTTTTTTGCAATCTTACCTATATCTTGTATAGGATTTAATCTACCTGTAGTAGTTTCACAATGAACCATTGATATATGTGTAATATCTTTATTTTCTTTCAATAAATTTTCCACTCTGTTTAAGTCAACTGCTTCTACATCACTAAATGTACAGTCAACATATTCTATATTTAAATAACTGCATATGTCCTTCATTCTCTTCCCATATGCTCCATTTGCAATTACAAGAAGTTTACCATTCTTTGGGATAGTGCTTCCTATTGTAGCTTCCACTGAGAAAGTACCACTACCTTGCATTAATACACTTGTGTATTTTTCTGTATTTTTTGTAGCTAAAGATACTAGTCTTCTTCTAACATCTTGTACCAAATCATTATATTCAACATCCCATGTACACCAATCTTTTAACATAGATGCTCTTACTGATTTAGTAGTAGATAATGGTCCTGGTGTAAGTAATATGTAATCATTTTCTGGTACAAAATCTGACTTAATTGTTTCATTTTCTATTTTTACTAAAACATCTTCTAATTCAGCCATAGTTTCTATAACAAAATGTGCTCCTGCTTCTTTAAATTTCTTTGAAACTGCTTCCATCTTAACTTTTAATTCTTCTTTATCCATATTTTCTACTTCTGCTTGTGTAAGTCCTAATTCACTTGAACCTTTTATTACAGCAACACTCCACATTCCAGCATTTACACCTTCTTTTACATCACTTAATGTATCTCCAACTTTTACCATAGCACTCATTGGAGATACTCCCAAAGCTTCAGCGTTTTTATAACACATCCAAGGATATGGTCTTCCTTGAGATACTTCTGATGGAGTTACAAGAAAATCTGGTGAATATCCCTTTTTAGCTGCATTTGGTTCAACTATATTCATCATTTCTCTTGTATAACCTGTTGTAGAACCTATTTTTAATCCATTTTGTCTTAATCTCTCAATAGTTTCAACAACATGAGGAATTGGAGTTGTATACTCTTCTAGAGTTTCAAATAACATAGGTTCAAATTCAGCATAAAGTTTGTTTACATCTTCCTCTGTTGGAAATCCTCCAAAATTCTCTGCCCAAATACTTTTTATTCTATCCATTTCGCACATTTCTCTTATATGATCTATTTTTAATTTTCCCATAGGTTTTCTTGCTTCTTCCATTGTTACATCTATACCTCTTCTTTTAAATATCTCTATAAATACATTAAGAGGTGCAAAACATCCATAATCTACTGTTGTTCCAGCCCAGTCAAATACTACTGCCTTTATTTTTTCTCCATATAACTTTTTCATATTTATAACCTCCATAGATTCTCATTTAGAATTTTTGTGTTTTTAATTGTTTTTACTTTTAAAGTATAACTTTTTCATGTTAATTATACATCATATTTAGGTTAAATGTATATTAAATTTATGTTTTTAGTTGTTTTTACTTGTTTTTAGTTTTCAATATAAAAATCACATTAAAACTCTATACAAAAAATTAAAATTTGTAATCTTCTTTCTAGGTTAAATCTATGAATTGGTTAAATTTTATAAATTTATCATTTCTATTTTGCTTCTATCCATGTTATATTTGATTCATTTAATTTATCTCTCCATTCATTTGGAGGTTCTGCATCACAAATAACAAAATCTAATTCATTCAAATCAGCTATCTTGTACATACTTACAATTCCTATCTTAGAACTATCACATAATACAAAACTTTCCTTTGAATTTCTTATATACTCTTTTGACAATAAAGCTTTACTTTGGTCTATGCTACTAATTCCAAAGCTGTCAATTATACCTTCACTAGATATAAATGCTTTATCTGCATATAAGTTTTTCATAGCATCTATTGACATTTGACATGCTGTTCTTTGATGTTTTAAATTTACTTTACCACCAATGAATATAACTTCTCCATCAAATACTCCTTGATTTTCATATGAAATCAATTTTGATAGCACAGGATAAGAACTGGTGATGACCTTTAGATTTTTTATAGAAACTATGTAATCCACAATTTGTAAATTAGTAGTCCCTTCATCTATTACAATTGATTCATTATCATTCACAAATTTAGCTGCATACTTAGCAATACTTTGTTTCTTTTCTAAATTAGTGCTATTTCTTTTTATATGTTCTGGCTCAATTACTCCATAATTTATTTTTACAGCACCACCATAAACCTTTTTTAACTTATTTTCACTTTCTAATTCTTCCAAATACCTTCTTATTGTTTCCGATGATACTTCTAGTTTTTTTACTAATTCTTTAGTATTCACCTTTCCTTTTGCATCTAACAGTTCTAATATTTCTTTTTTTCTATCTATTGAATTTAAAGACATTAAGTTCTCCTCCTAAATATGTATTCTACTTTTATAAGATTATAATTAACATCTAAGCTCATAAAGTAATTCTAATATATGACAAAAGATATTTCACTCAATTTAATATAGTATATCTTACAATAGATATTACTATTAATTTATATAGCATGCAATCTTTCATTCATACCTTAAACTTTTCACTATTTTATTATTTATACAACTAAGTTATATATCTTTACAATAAAAAAATCCATCAAATATCAATATTAGATGGACTTTATAATCTTTTATTATGTAAATTAATAATTAAACGTTTAGTTATTAATTTATTTTCTTGTTTCTAAGAATTTTACTAAATTATTTACAGTAGACATGTCTTTTCTTTCTAAATCAGTTGGTTGAAGTTCTATTCCAAGTCTATTTTCAATCTCAAGTAAAACTTCAATTATAGCTAATGAGTCTAAAAGCTCTGTTTCAAATAAGTTAAGGTCTAAATCATCTCTTATCTCATCAGTTCCTAATACATCTTCAAATATTTCTATAACTGTTTCCTGCATAAATTTGCCTCCTTAAAATTAAGCTAAATATCCTGAGAATATCAATAATCCAAAACATACAATATGGAATGTAATGAAAATTTGAACTCTCTCAAACCATTTTTCTTTTTTATGTTTCTTATAAAATTTAGATTTTCTCTGATATATATCAGTTAAGACAAGTGCTAAGCCTTGATACACACCATAAGCAATGTAAAACCAAGTTAGTCCATGCCAAAATCCCATTGTTATCATTGTTATCATCTGAGCTACATGAGCAGCAGTAGTTCTTTTCTTAAATCTTTTCTTTCTCATTGAAGACATAACAAATCTTGAAAAAATATAATCTCCAAACCATCTTGAAAGACTTATATGCCATCTTGTCCAAAACTCTTTCATATCCTTACTTATAAATGGTTTATCAAAGTTTATAGGTACTTTTATTCCAAATATATATCCTGTACCTATAGCAAATAAACTGTATCCTGCAAAATCAAAGAACAGGTATAAACTATATGCATACATATAACTTAAAATGTTTATAAACCTCATATCTTTAGGTATTATTGACACCCAATATGTATTTATCAAAAATGCTATAACAAACTTATAACCTACTCCCATAACAATGTTTTTTATTCCAGGCAATAAGTATTCTTCTAGATACTCTTTTCTAGATATTTTCTTCTCTAAATCCTGTTCAAATCGTCTTGACCTGTCAATAGGACCAGAACTCAGTGTTGGAAAAAACAACATAAAATAAAGCATATCTGAAATCTTAACTTCTTTTATAGCACCATCATAAATTTCAATAACCATTTGTATAGCCCTGAAATTTAAGTATGATATTCCAATAAATCCAATCAATCCAAAAGATGTAACTGGAGATATTTTATTAATTATTATCGGAAGCATTGATGCAGACAAAAATCCCCAATATATATATTTGTTTTTAGTTTTTCTTCTTACATATTCGTATCCTTTGACTATTATTACTTCTAAAATGATAAATATCAACAAGTATTTAAACTGAACATCTATTCCTACAATCAAAAATATCATAAATAAACTTGCCAACATACCATAATACTTTATATTTTTACCCATTAAACCTAAAATCACTGCTGGTATTGATGTTAATAATAATATGTAAAGATAAAAATAATCTCCATACTGTGAAAAAATCATTAAATTTCCTCCATAAGTTTCTTTCTGTCTATTTTACCATTGATATTTGTTGGAAACTCAGAAATTATTGCAATATTTCTTGGAATCATATACGAAGGTATATACTTTCCTAGTTCCTTTTTTATCATCATCCCATTTTTGATATTACCTAAATCATTCTTCTCATTTAACTCAACAATACCTTTTAAATAAGCAATTTTTTCATCCTTATATATTGGTAAAACTACTGCGTTTTTTACATTATGAACTTTTCTCAAATTATTTTCTATATCTTCTATTTCAATCCTAAATCCATTTAACTTAATTTGAAAATCTTTTCTTCCACAATAGTATATATTTCCATCTAAGAGATATCCCATATCACCAGTTTTATAAGCTCGCCACTTTACACTATCTATTTCATCATAGAAAAATACTTCTTCAGTCTTCTCTTTATTATTAAAGTAACCTTTTGAAACTGATGGTCCAACTATTATAATCTCACCTTTTTCGTTTTCTTTCAGTTCATTTCCATTTTCATCAAGTATTTTTATTTTACAATTTTGCATAGGATATCCAACTGGAAGGCTCTTTTCATCATCTATAGCTTCTTGAGTCATATCATTTACACTTACGCCAACAGTAGCTTCAGTTGGTCCATATCCATTGATAACTCTTGCATTTGGAAATCTACTCATAAGTTCTTTAGTAAGATTTTTTGAAAGTGCTTCTCCTATAAATATCATGGATTCAAGTTTAGGAAGCATCTTACTATTAAACTCTTTTTCTGTTACACATACACCTGCAAAAGAAGGTGTTGATACCCATACTGCAATATTAGATTCGCCAAATTGTTTGAATAGCTCTTTATAATCTGCTAGTACATCTTTTGATATTGAAAATAATGTAGCTCCATGAACAAGACCAGGATATATTGTTGTCACTGAAAGGTCAAAAGAATATGCTGCTTGATTCATTATTACTTTTTCACTTCCATCTATATTTAAATAAGGACTTATCCAATCTACAAAACTATCTAAGTTATTTGAACTTATTTGAACCCCTTTTGGCTTTCCAGTACTACCTGATGTAAATAGTATATATGCATTCTCGTCACCTTTTACCCAGTTTTCTTTATGTAATGACTTTCCTTTATACTCACTTATTATATCATTTAATTTATTCTTATCAATTACATTGATATCTCCAAAGTCTTTTTCATCACTAAAGTTAAATAATACTTTTGGCTTTACTTCCTTAGTAACTTCAAAAACTCTATCTAGTGGAAAACTAATATCAAGAGGAACATATGCTCTACCTGATTTTAAAGCTCCTATCATACATGCCATTATCATATTTTCTTTATTACCATAGATTACTATAGGAGTATCTTCTTCTTTGTATACATTTTTTAGAAAAACTGATATAGCATCTGAATACTCATTTAAATCTTTATAAGAAAGTTTATCTCCATTACATGTCAATGCTATTCTATTTGTATTTGAATATTTTTTTATTCCTTCAATAATTTTCATATAAAAATTCTCCTTTAAAATCCATTATAAATAAATGGCAACTCTTTAAATGGTGTAAATGTTAAAACACCTATTGCCAATATTATAATCATAGTTAAACAAATACTAGTTACTAATTCTTTATTGCTCTTTAAATATTTTAAATAATCTCTCACAGACATCTACCCATCCTTTCGTTCCAAGATGCATTACATCTCTTAAATAATATTTCTCTTTACCTTTATCTTTAAGATTCATAACTTCAAAGCCTTTACTTTCTGCTATATTCTGTGCCTTATCATAAAACTGATTTCTTTCTTTCTCAGAGATACCAGTTAAATCATAGAATTTGCCCATACTTGGAATTAGTACAACAACTGGTTTAATATCTAAGTCCTTGCATACATTTAATAAAAGCTTATAACTTTCAAATTCCTTAGATGTTACTAAGTCTATACCCTTATCTCTTCCTCTATATTGCTCTAGACCATCTTTAAAATGCTCATTGTAATAATACTTGTCAATGTTTAGAGGATTGTTACCTACTCTCTTCTTAGCATCTGCAATAGCTTTCTTTTTCTCATGTGACCAATTTATAGGTTTTTTTCTTCCTTCTTTTTTGTGTTTATCTAGCCTAATTAATTTCTTATAAAGTATCCCTTTTTCTTTAAGCTCTATACAGTATTTTCTCCCTTGAAAATAAGGCTCTAATAACACCTTCTCAGCTTTCTCATACACTGTCTTAGGTTCATATAGCTTGGCATACAATGCTTCTGCCTTATATTCGTCACTACCCCATAAAAGCTTACTTGATTTTTTTATATATTCAATCTTATTTTGTTTAGATATCTTTGGATTATCTAAAAAACGATAAAATTGTATTGGTGAAAACCTAGACTGGTAATGGTGACTTGTGACTCCATCTTTTTCCATAAACCATTGCATAGAAATTAACAAGACAACCTTCTTATTATCAATATTAGGATTCATACTTCCTAACACTGCAGCATCTTGTAATGTCTGAGTATAAGCTCTACCAATTGCAAATACTTTGTTTTTGCTCCTATCTGTATTAAAATAGTACTTTGGATGTTGTTTTGTTGAATTACTAAGTTCTGATGACCCCAAAATCATAATATCTTTTTCTCTCAAAAAATGATTATTTGCTGTAACACCTTTATCCTTTATATCACTTAAAGTATCATCCATAATTGGAAGTAGATTTTTCTCCCTCAAAAGTTCATCAGTTTTAGAATCAAGAAATTTGTCTAACCCAAATAAAAATACTACGCCTATTATAAATGGTGTAATAAAGTATATCAATTTTCTCATATTTTCTCTCCTCTAAAAATATTCAAATTTATGTTATTATTAATCATATTAGTTTTAATGTATATATTCAACTACAAAATTGTAATAAAATCTCCAAAACTTTTTTTTATTCTGTTACAAATTTGTAAAAAAAAAGAAGAAATTCACTGAAAAAGGAATATTTTTAGTGATTTTCTTCTTTTTATAATTTGACATTTTAATACTTAATTGTGTATACAATTTAACTTATTTTAAAATTAAATTTACTCAAAAGTATATCTTAATCCCCATTGCTTTCTTATTTCATCCATTAAATTCATGACATCTATAGATGATTCTAGAGTATTGGCTTTTGTTTTATTTAATATACAATTATTGACATATTCAATTTCATACTTTAAAGCTTTTTCTGTATCACCATATTCTAGAGTTTCAATTCTTCCACCATCTGTATAAGTTATTGTAGCTTTTGATGCTCTTGGGAAATTTTCTACAGTTATAAATCCTAATTCACATGCAAGAATACCTCTTTTTGGCATCTTAGCTCTCATAGTTAATGATATTACAGCCATCTCATTCTCAGAATTCTTTAAAATTATTCCAGATTGTTCATCCACACCTGTTTCAAATTTCTTAACAGTTGTTAAAATTTCATTCGGTTGAGATGACATAAAGTACCTAGCAAATGAAAGTGCATATGTACCAATATCAAGCAATGCCCCACCAGCTAAATCTTGACTAAAAAATCTATTATTAACATCATAATCCTTGCAACTTCCAAAGGATACTTGTATCATTTTAATTTTTCCCAAACTTCCAGACTCTACTATCTCCTTTAATTTTTTATATAAAGGCATATAATAAATAGTCATCGCCTCTGCTACTATTAAGTTCTTTTCAATAGCTAAAGTTATAATATCAGTTAGTTGACTTCCATTTACTGTTATAGCTTTTTCACACAACACATGTTTACCATTTTTTAGACTTTTCATTATATATTCATAGTGATTGCAATGTGGAGTAGATATATACACTACATCTATATTCTTATTCTCTAGCATTTTATCATAATCATCATACACATTTTCTATATCAAACTTATTTGCAAAGTTTTTTGCTCTTTCAAGACTTCTTGAAGCAACAGCATACACTTTACAATTCACCTCACTCATAGCTTGTGCAAATTCTGATGCAATAGTTCCAGGACCCAATATAGCCCAATTTATATTCTCCATATTTACCACCTCATATCCTATATATTTTTAAATAAATTACAGACTGTCAGCTGGATAGACAATCTTTCCTTGTCTTCTTATCTCATCCATAATTCCCATTACTATCTTTGAATTTTCATGTGAGTTTATACCAGACTCTATTTTATTATTATTTATAAGAGTTATAAACTCAATAAGTTCATGATATATTCCTTCTATTTCTCTAGGTTTCTCTTCTTCTTTTTCCTTTAAAATAGATATATCTTCTTCAGTTCCATCTTTATATCTAATAACCACCCTTTCAAACAAATTAAGTTTTTCAATTATTATACTTCCCTTTTCTCCTTGTATCTCAGATGGTATATAAGAATCAGCTATTTTAGAATACTGAACTACTGCATCCATACCATCATATTGGAATATAGCCAAACCTTCTCCATCTACTCCAGTTTGAAGCATATGAGAAAATGATTTCACACATTTTGGAGCACCAAATAGATTTATCATAGGGTGTATGCAGTACACTCCAATATCCATCAATGAACCATTTGACAGTTCTTTTTTAAATGCATTTTCTATAATTCCATTTTTATATTTATCATATCTTGAAGAATACTGACAATAGCTTCCAAAAAATCTTCTTATTTTACCTATCTTATGTAAATTTTCTTTAACTGCTTTAAAATTTGGAACACATGTAATTCTCATAGCTTCCATAAGCAATACATTATTGTCCCTTGCAACCTTTATCATTAATTTTACTTCCTCTAAGTTAGATGCTAATGATTTTTCACACAACACATGTTTTTTGTGTTTTAAACAGGTAACAGCTTGTTTTGAATGCATTGCGTTTGGAGAAGCTATGTATATAGCATCTATAACATCTGATTTAGCCATGGTTTCTAAATCGTCAAAAAACAGACTTGCCCCATGCATCTTTCCAAATTCCTTAGCTTTTTCTAAATCTCTTGAATATACAGCAACTAGTTCAAACTCTTCAATCCTAGATGCAGCTCTTAAAAATAGTTTTGATATATTACTTGTACCAATAATACAAAATCTTATTTTACTCACCATTCAAACACTCCTCATTTTTTATAATTTATTTTAAATAAGTAATACCATATAATAAATAATACTCTATATAAACTTTTGAAACTTATTAGAATGTTAACTTCATCAAATAAAAAAGAAAGCTAACTTTAAATGATTTCACCATTTTAGCATAGCTTTCTTTTAACTACAATCTAAACTTACCTTATACTTCTAAAGTTATATTATATCTCTATTTCCTCTCAGGAATTTTATAGTAAAAATTTCATCCACAAACAATGCTATCAATAATACAGTTGCTATAATTGGCCAATAAGGTATTATTAAACTATATAAATTATCAACTACATACACTTGAAGATACCTTACTCCAATAAAAGTCAATATAGTCCAGTACATAGAAAATTTTAAACATATTATTCCTCTATTATTGTACTTATAGTCTGAATAATCCCAATATACCTTATTAAAATATACCTTCATAATTATGCCTGTGATGTACTCTACTGTTGTTGGCACTACTAAACATAGTAAAAGCAATGCAAATATATTATTTGGGTCAATAAACCTTGAGACCTCTATTATAATAGACATTGCAATTGCATACATTGGTTTAAACGGACCATTCAAAAATCCATCTTCTTGAAAATGACCTTGAGTAAAATAACTATATAAATTTTCAATTATCCAACCTATAAAACCATACAAGAAAAAATTAAATAAAAAATATAATAGAGAACCTACACTATCCATGAATATTCCTCCTAATTGTTTATAATTATTTTTTCTCATATTCATGGATTTATTCTAAATCAAAGAAATTAAATTTAAATTCTTTGATTTAATATTTCATATTATAGGCTACAACATTCTTTAGATTCTAAACTTTTTAGGTATTCTCTAACTTCCAATAAATTTTCAAGTATCTTATGTGATTGTTCTTTAATTTGTTCATCTGGTTCTTTTAAGTCAGGTACATTTATACATTTTATACCCCCATTATAAGCAGCCTCTACTCCCATAGGGGAATCCTCTATAACAATGCAATTTTCGGGATTAACATTTATCTTTTTGGCTGCCTTTAAGAATATTTCTGGATTTGGCTTAGAGTTTACAACATCATCTCCACAAACTATAGCATCAAAGTATTCTTTTAAATTTGCTTTGGCTAATCTTTTAACTGCTCTTTCTCGTTTTGTAGAAGTTGCAACTGCCATTTTATACCCATTTTTCTTTAAAAAAGATATTAATTCATTAACTCCTAATTTGATAGGAGCTCCTTCTCTATCCATAAATTCAATCATATTTTTAGTTTTCTCATCATACAAATCTAATATCGGCACAGAGCTATCATATATCTTAGTAAGACCTTCTATTATCCCTTTACGATTCCTTCCCATAACAGATGTATATATTTCTTTAGTCATAGTGTATCCATACTTTTCAAATGTCTCTATCCAAAATTCAAGAGAGATTCTCTCTGAATCAAACAAAACTCCATCCATATCAAAAATAATTCCTTCTACTTTTTGCATACAATTCCTCCAATATTTTTTGATATAATTATATTACACTTTTTATGATTAATTTTACAACCCTCAATTTATCCAATTCTAATATAGTAAAATTGTAATTTTCAAAAGTTACACTTTGATTTACTTTAATGTTTGAACCAAGCATATAGGATATCCAACCACCTATACTATCAAATCCATCATGTTCTATATCAAGCCCAAAGTATTTATTGATATCATTGATTGATTCAGTTCCATCAACTAAGTAAGAACTTGTTCCTATTTTTTTAATATGAGTTTCTTCTTTATCAAATTCATCTTGAATTTCTCCTACTATCTCTTCCAGTATATCTTCAATTGTTACTACACCAGATGTACCACCATATTCATCTACCACTATAGCAAGTTGGAGTTTTTCTTTTCTTAATTTCTCAAGAGCCTTATCTATAGTACAATTTTCTGATATATATATAATATCTCTAAGTATTTCTCCTAGTTCAATTTTATTTCTGTTTATTTTTTGATTATACAAATCTCTTATATGTACAAATCCTAATATATCATCTTTATTTTTCTTACATACTGGATACCTAGTAACACCTTCATCTCTCAAAATAGATAATATCTTTTCCTCCGAGTCACTTTCATATATACAAATCATATCAGTTCTAGGTACCATTATCTCTCTAATTTTCTTTTCTTCAAATTCAAAAATATTGTCAACTAATCTTTGCTCTGATTCATCTATAAGCCCACTTTTATAGCTTTCTTCAACTAATAATCTTATTTCATCACCTGTATGTGGCTCATCAACTTCATCTGCTTGTGAATATCCAAATGGCTTAAGAAATAAATCAGTGCTTAGATTAAAAAAGTATATTATTGGGTATGTCAATTTATAAAATCCAATCAACAAAAAAGATGTACTTAGCATTATTCTCTCTGTATTATAAAGTGCTAAGGCTTTAGGAACAAGCTCCCCTATTACAACTTCTACCATTGTTATAATTAAAAAGGAAATAGAAATTGATATTGTATATATAACACTTTCACTAAGATTAAATATACTTATTATTGGCAATATTAACTCTTTAACTGTAGATTCTCCCATCCATCCTAGTGCAAGTGAACAAAGTGTTATCCCAAGTTGACATGCAGAAAGATATGAATTTAGATTATCTTTTATTATTTTACACCTTTTAGCATTATTATTACCTTCAGCTATCATAGTATCTATCCTAGAACTACGAAGCTTTACCATAGCAAATTCACAAGCTACAAAAAATGCATTTATTAAAACAAGTACTATTATAAGTGTTACATTTAATAACTCCCGCATAAAATATTGGCCCTTATAATCTTATAACATAAGAAATTTATAAGAACTCAAAGTTCCCCCCTTATATTTATAAAATTTAATTTATAATATATATTCTATCATATTTATTAATATATCTTATTTTATTACAAATAATTTTAAATACAAAATTACCCCTCTTAATATTTATGATGGGTTGTATCATATATTAAGAGGGGCTAATTAAATTTTACGTATGGGCAATATAAATTTTAGTGGTCTTTTACAGGACTTTTTTCAGTTTCACTTGTTATTCCTAATTCTTCTTTTTCAACATTCCATTTTTCAAGACCATATTTAGATATTTTAACAGCTTCTGCTAGACCTCTCCCAAGTCTTTTTATCGTATTCATGCCTACTTCATCATCTTTTGCGCCTTGTTCTTTTGCATCTTTACTCCAAATACTAGCACCAGTGTATCCTCCAATAAGTCCTCCTGTTACCAATACCTCATGCATTAAAAAGAAATTTATTATTGGTAATCTGGCCATTTCTTGTCCACCATATCTAGTTCCACCAGTAGTTATAGCAGCTCCTACTTTATTTTGCAAATTACATCCATGTACTAAATACATATGTCTTAATCTATTTAACACAGCAGTCAATTGAGCAGTTATTCCCATATCATAAACAGGAGAACCTATTATAAATCCATCTGCTTCTAACAATTTTTTCTCTAGTTCGCCCATATCATCTTGTATAGTACATTTTTCTGCTTTTCTCATACAAGCATCACAATGTATACATGGACCTATATTTTTTCCTCTTACAGTCCAAAAGTCAGTTTCTATTCCTGGTATTTCTTTAGCTTCCTCTAAAGCTTGTAGTATTGCATATTCAGTTGCTCCTTTTCTTGGACTTCCACATATTCCTAGTATCTTAGCCATAACTATACCTCCCACAAATTTTAATTTAAGCCTCTATGTTTATATCATTAGACTTATTCGATTTTATTGATAATATATATTTAATTATCATTGCTACAATAAATACTGATACTATACAAGAATTTCCAACTAAGGTTCTAATAATCTCTGGAAACTTTTCTAAAGTCTGAGGAACTGAAGTTATCCCTATACTTAAGGTAATTGAAACTCCTGCTATAAGATTGTTATCTGACGTAAATCCACATTGACTTATCATATCATAACCAGCCATAGCAATTGATGAAAATACGATTAAAGCGACCCCTCCTATTATGCATGAAGGTATAGTAGTTATTATTGCACCCAATAATGGCGAAAATCCAACTAAAATTAATACTACTCCTGTAATTGACAATACAAATCTACTAGTAACTTTATTTATAGCTACAATTGCAGCATTTTGACCAAATATTCCTGTTGGTATTGAACTAAATACAGATGCAATTATAGATGTTAATGCATTTCCCATTGTAGCAGACTCTAATTCTTTATCTGTAACCTCTCTATTCATAGCTCCCATTGTAGCAATTGTTGCTGCTCCCATCATATCAGCTATAGCTACCATGAATAAGATGGCAAACATTAATATCAAATCAAGTCTAAATTCTAGACCAAATGCCAATGGCTTTGGAAAAGAAAGTATTGATGTCCCTTGAATTGCAGAAAAATCAACCAATCCAAATGCAAGTGATACTAAATAACCAAATATTATACCTATTAAAATTGCAGCATCTTGAACCAAACCCTTGCCAAATTTCATAAGCAAAATTATGACTACAACAACTATAAGTCCTATTGCGAAATTTATAGGTTCTCCAAATGTGGCTGAGCCTTCTCCCCCAGCTAAATTTTTTACAGCGGTTGGAAATAGACTAATACCCATACAGGCAATCATTGTACCTGCTATAATTGGAGTAAATAAATGTCTTATCTTCTTAATTCCAAAGGCTATAAAAAACACTACTATTGCCCCTCCAATTTGAGCTCCAAAAAGAGCTTTAAGCCCATATTTGCCAGCTACTGAAAGACATGCACCTAAAAACACATAATTTGTTCCCATTATTACAGGAAGCTTTGAACCAAGCCTATGCCCTTTAAATAGTGGTATTGAGTACAATTGTAGTAAAGTTGCTATTCCAGCTACCAACATAGCACCTTGCATAAGCATAGTTGACATCTGTTTATCAAGCCCTACTATATTCGATATAAGCATAGCTGGAACCATATTACCAGCTATCATTGAAACAAAATGCTGTAATCCTAAAGGTAAAGCTTCCTTAAAAGGCGGTTTTCCCTCTAGATGAAATTTTGATGTATCGTGCTCTTTCATAAAATAAATCCTCCCATAAATTTTATTTTTCTTTACGACCATGAATTTATTAACAATTAATTTTGAGCTATACACATCTTAATCTAGTTAATTCTTAACTTAAATGATATTTATTTTAACTAAAATATTATTTATGTATAGTTGTTTAGTGCACTTAATCTTATTATTTATATTCTCTAAGTTTATACTTTTTATTGACATCATGCTCTGCTCTTACAAACTCTAAATTTCCTTCTCCCATTAATTCAGACATTCTTTTCTTTCTATCACTTAGCCAATCTTTATCAATATTTTTATAGTACTTGTAATCTGTCCAATATATTATTGATGTTATTTCTCCTGGATTACTTTCACTAATCCATATCTCAGAACCAGCAAATCCTTCTAATAATTCTAGACCTTTAATCCAAATCTCATAATCTAATTGTAAGTACTTTTCTATTAATTTAGTATCTATCCTAAAAGTTAGCTCTTCAATAAATAAAGGTCTTTCAAATGATTTTAATTTCATATTATATACTTCCCTCTTTAATATTTGACTACTTTTTTATTTAAATGCTTTTTACATTTAAGTACTTTCAACATAATATTCTTGCATATAACCACTCTTCATTTTTACTTCTTGCAAGACTACCTTCTAGCAGGAGGTACATGTATTGCTTTACCTACTATTCCCATAGTAGCTTCTGCAAAAGCTTCTGATAAGGTTGGATGTCCATGCATAGTACTTGCAACTTCTTCAACTGTCAACATTGCTTTCATTGCAATTACAGCTTCATGAATTAAATCACTAGCATTAGGACCTATGATATGAACCCCATATATTGTAGTCTTATCTTTTGAAGCAATTACCTTAACCATACCATCTGAATCATTCATTGTAAGAGCTTTTCCATTACCAGAAAACTGAAATTTACCAACGACATAGTCTAAGTTTTTATTTTTGGCTTCTTCTTCAGACAATCCAACTGTAGATACCTCAGGAAAAGTAAAAATGGAATTTGGTACTAAGTCATAATCTACACTTGTTTTTTCCCCTACAATTCGTTCAACAACTACTTTGCCTTCTTCAGATGCAACATGTGCAAGCATTATTCCTCCAATTACATCTCCAATTGCATAAATACCTGGTACAGATGTACAGTAATTTTCATCGACTTTTATTCCCTTTTTATCATATTTGATGCCTAAATTATCTAGATTTAGTCCATCTACATCTAACTCTCTTCCTGTAGATACAAGTACATTATTACAAGCAATCTTTGTTTTTTCTCCATTCTGATTTATATCTACTACTAGTTCTTTATCACTCTTAGATATTTCTTCTACTTTTGATGAAAGTAGTATTTTAATCCCCCTTTTATTAAGTAGTTTAGTTAACCTACTAGATACCTCATTATCAACCATAGGAATTATATTATTCAAGAACTCAACTATAGTTACATCTGAACCAAATTCATTTAAAATTCCTGCAAACTCAATTCCTATAACTCCTCCTCCAATTATTACTACTTTCTGAGGCAACTTAGTCATTTCTAAAGCTTCTTTACTTGTTATTACTCCCTCCAAATCAATCCCTTTAATAGGAGGCTTAGAAGATTTTGAACCAGATGCAATTAAAATATTTTTTCCTTTAATTATCTTCTTTGAGCCATCTTCTAATTTTATCTCTACAGAATCCTTACTTATTAACTTTGCTTCTCCCTTTTCTACAGTCACTTTATTTGCTTTTAATAATCCTTTTACACCACTAGTTAAGGTCTTAACTATATGTTTCTTTCTTTTCTGAACTTTTTCCAAGTCTAATTTATATTCATCAACTTTTATCCCATATTCTTCAGCATAATTAAAATAATTTAAAACCTGTGCATCTTTAAATAGTGTCTTTGTAGGAATACAACCTGTATTTAGACAAGTACCTCCAAATTCATTCTTTTCTACAATTATAACTTTTAACCCCAGTTGAGCTCCTCGAATCGCTGCAACATACCCACCTGGACCACCACCAATTACGATTAAATCAGCGTTCATATTTATTTTTCCTCCTTTTAAGTTATAGATATTAATATCTATAATTAAAATTTTAGTATCAATATTTATAGCTTGTTAAATCTACTTTATTTTTAATACCATAGCAAAGTTTCTGACGTGTAAAAATAAAATTATTTCTATGCATTCCTACTATCAATAGTTCCGAATGTGGATGTTCTAAATGGCTATAAGCTGTTGTACAGCCTGGAGTCATTTTTCCACCAACAAATACCATGGAATAATTCATAAAATATTCGTCTAATAATTCATTTTCAATTAGGTGAGTACAGTATGAAGGAGATTCGATACACATTTTTTCTATCCCTAGACTTTTAAGTACATAAAGTAATATCTTAGAGTCTGGAGTACTATCTTTACCAGTAACAATTACAGGACAAACATCAAAATCTTTGTATAATTCTTCAAATTTATAATCATCAACATCCTTAATTGAATTAAAACTCCCTATACATATGTGTTTTAAAGGAGAATTTTCTTTTATATAATCCCAACCATTTGGAGATGTGGCTATAACCATTTTATATTCCTGACTCTTATCAACTCTAAATGTATAATGGTCAAATGGAATATCTCTAGCATCAAAAGAAACTACTACTCCACATGGCTGATATTTTTTATTTAAATAGTCTTTTCTTTGCTGTGTCAAACTTTCATCAAATACATGGCATGTTATCCCAGGTTCATTTTGCAACGTTCTAGCCCCTATAATTACAGCATCTGAATATGCTCTTAGAACATTTAAAACCCAAAAATCTGCCAAGGCTCCATCTGGATCAACAAAATTATTTTTTCCAATTAAAGGGCCTGCTTTATTGTCTTCATATGCCATTTTTCCATCAGATGAAAGCACCATAGATGAAAATATATATGGTCTTTTATCTTTTGATTTTGGAAAAAACAACTCTGTATAATACTCTAAAGCATCTGGTATACAGATATTTTCATTAGATTCTTCTTTTATATTGTCTAATATCTTTTCATTTCTATTTAATACATTTATTTTTAAGTTATGTTTTGGTATATTGAAAAACTCAAGCTTATTCATACTTTGACCACCTTCTCTCAATTATTTTTTATAATCCATAAATTCTTTTTCCCCATTGCATATTTCCTAGACCAACATCCTCTATTAACTTACTTGATATTTTTTAAGTTTTATAGATTACTTTTTCTTCATCTATATTAACTATTTGATTCTTATCCATAACTACTTTTCCATCTATAATAGAAGTTTCTATATTATTTGGAGTAGATGAATATATTAATGAACTAATTGGGTCGTGAACTGGTATAGAAATTGCACTTTTATATGGATTATAAATTATAATATCAGCATTTTTTCCTATCTCTATTGACCCTAAGCAGTCTAATTTATTTATGGATTTTGCTCCTCCAAGTGTTGCCATTTCCAGTACACTTGACGAAGGTAAAAGCTTTGCATCTCTATGAGTAACTTTTTGTAATAATGTAGTCATTTTCATTACTTCTAACATATTTTGAGTATCATTACTCGCTGAGCCATCACAAGCTAAACTTATAGTCAATCCATTTTCAATAAGCTTTGGAATTGGTGCTACTCCTGCTGCTAGAACCATATTAGATACTGGATTATGAGATATTTTAACATCATATTTTTTAAATAACTCTATATCTTCATCTGACATTTGTATGCAGTGGACTGCAATAAAGTCAGGCCCTAAAATTCCTACTTTTTCAAGATATGGCACAGTCTTCATACCTCTATCTTCTAAACAGTATTTATCATCGTCCTTAGTCTCAAGTAAATGCATAGTTATTGGAATATGAAGCTCATTGGCTATATTTCTCATTTCTTTGTATCCTTCTTCTGTGTTATCCCATATAATACCAGGAGCTAATGCTAAACTTATTCTCGAGTGGTCTCTATATTTTTTCTCTAATCTTCTGACATCATCAAAAAACTTTTGTTCTGTATCATGATAGGTACAACCAAATTCTTTTGGGAATTTACTTGTATCTGTAAATCCTCTACCAAGTATTCCTCTTATTCCTAAGTCTTCAAATGCTTGAATTATACTATCATCAAGACCTTCTTTTCCATGACAGTACATATAGTCAAGTATAGTAGTTGTACCTGTTCTAATTGCTTCTATACATCCTGTTAAAGCTGCATAATAGCAACATTCTTCATCTATTTTATGTATAGCTCTTCTAACAGAGCTATCAAGCCAGTCTAACAATAATTTATCTCTTCCTAATCCCTTTAGCAAAGTCTGAAATAGATGAGAATGAGTACTTATAAATCCAGGTAAAACAAATTTACCTCTAGCATCTATAATTTTTTCAGAGATGTATTTTTCTAGTAAATTCTTCTTTCCTATATCAATTATCTTGTTCTTTTCAATTATTATACAAGCATCATTTAGTATTTCCCTCTCATTATTCATTGAAATTAGATAAGCGTTTTTAATTATCAAATCTACTTTTCTCATGTAGTAACCTCCATATAATTTTTTGCTATATCTTAATTTTGACAGATAGTTTGGAGAGAAAAAATCTTTCGAGAAACGCATAACAAACTATCTGTCAGATTACTGGTATACTATAAAATCACTTTAAATCTGGCTGAATTACATCCATCTAAAATCTAAAAGATTTTGTGTGACTTCTTGAAGAAAACGTGCTCCTGGAGCTCCGTCTACTACTCTATGGTCATGAGTTAAACTCATATTCATTGTTGAACCAGCGTAAAATGCACCATCTTTTACAAGAACTTTTTCTATTATACTTCCAATACCTAAAATTGCACTTTCTGGTGTATTTAATACTGGGGTAAAGTATGTTATTCCAAACATCCCTAAGTTAGTTATAGTAATAGTTCCATTACTCATTTCATCAGAATTTAACTTGTTATTTTTAGCTCTATCACTTAAATCACTTAGTTCAATACATATTGTTTTTAAGTCTTTTAAATTTGCATTTTTTATTATAGGTACCACCAAGCCATTTGGAATATCTACAGCTACACCTATATTAATTTCGCTACTTACTTTAAAATGATTTTCATCAACTATTTGTGTTCTAAGTTTAGGATGATTTTCAAGTGCTTCAGCTACAGCCTTTATTATAAGAGCTGTATAACTTAATTTAACTCCTACTTTTTTATACTTTTCTTTCAATCCTTTATATACTTTTGATAAGTTAGTAATTTCTAATTCAGTGGCAATTGTAGTTTGAGCTGTTGTCAATAAACTCTCATGCATTTTTTTTGCTATTACATTTTGCATTGGTGTCATCTTAGTTACCAAATCATTTTCTCCTATGTTTACCTTAATGTTATTAACTTGAGAAATATTGGTAACTTCTTGCCGTACTTCTTTTTCTACTACTTTATTTTGATTGACTTCCATAACTTCTTCTACTGGATTATTGTTCATGAAATTTTTCAAATCATCAATTGTTATTGAACCATGTATTCCTGTACCCTCTATATTTGAATAGTTAATTCCTTTTTCCTCAGCTATTTTTTTAGCTCTCGGAGTTATTTTTTTCTCTATATTTAAATCTTTTTTCTTAGTTGCATTTTCTAAACTTAAAATATCTACCTCTTTTTCATTATCAGTTTTATCTATCAAGTTAAATCCACTAATATCTTCATTGGCTTCTGCAATTATACAAATTAGTTCTCCACAATTAGCAATATCGCCCTCTTCAAAAAATTTTTTTCTCAATACCCCACTTTCTGGTGCTTCAACAGTATTAGTAATCTTGTCAGTTTCAACTTCTAAAATTTCATCACCCTTATTTACTACACTTCCTTCTTCAATCAACCATGTGCCAATTGTTCCTTCCTCCATAGAAAGACCAAACTTCGGCATCTTAACCTCTGTAATCATTGTTTATCCTCCCCTGACTAATATTGCATAACTTCCTTACAAGCCTTAATTAGATTTTCTAATTTTGGTAGAACAAAATCCTCTAAAACTGGTGCATATGCTACTGGAGCATCAATTGATGTAACTCTTTTTATTGGTGCACTTAGATACTCAAATACATCTTCATTTATCATTGCAGATATTTCAGCAGCCCATCCTCCAACTCTTGGACCTTCTTGAGCAATAACCAATCGACTAGTTTTCGCAACTGACTCTACTATAGTTTTTTTATCATAAGGAAATACAGTTCTAAGGTCGATTATCTCTACACTAATCCCTTCTTTTTCAAGTTGACTTGCTGCTTTATGTGCTAACCCTAACATCATTTGAGTAGCTACTATAGTAATATCACTTCCAGTTTTTTCAATCTCAGCTTCATATAGAGGAATTTCATATGGCTCAACTGGCACTTCTCCTTTAACATTGTATAGCATTTTATGTTCTAAAAATAATACAGGATTATCGTTTTTTATAGCTGAAAGCAACATCCCTTTAGCTTCATAAGGTGTTGTTGGTGAAACTACTACAAGCCCAGGTGTATTCATAAACCATGACTCTGCACAAACTGAATGATGATATGCACAGCGTATACCACCTCCCTGTACAGCACGAACAGTAATTGGGCAATGTGCTTTTCCTTGGAACATAAAATTTAATTTTGCTGCATTATTTACAAGTTGGTCAAAACAAACTCCCAAAAAATCTGCAAACATTATCTCTGGAACTGGTCTTAGTCCACAAAGTGCTGCACCATTTGATAATCCCAATATAGCTGATTCTGATAAAGCTGTATCTTTTATTCTATTTGGCCACTTAGCCATTATTCCTTTAGTAATCCCAAAATCTCCACCCATTTTAGCTACATCTTCACCTAGTATAAAAACTCTATCATCATTTTCCATAGCTTGATGAAGTGCTTCATTTATTGCCATTCCATATGAAAGTTTTCTTCCCATTATCTTATCTCCACCTCTCTATCAACATATGTGTGTGTAACTGCATCTTTAATATCTGGTGATGGACTCTCCAATGAGAATCTCAGCATTTCTTGAACATCAGCCTCTATTTCTTCTTCTATTTGCTTAAGTGATTCATCTGACATACCTTCTCTTTCAATAAGTATCTTTCTAGTTAACTTGATTGGGTCTCTATCTTTCCAATACTTAACTTCTTCTTCAGGTCTATATGCTGCTGGGTCTCCTGCAAAATGACCTTGCCAGCGATAAGTGAGAAATTCTATTAAAGTTGGTCCTTCACCTTTTCTTGCCCTATCTGCTGCTATTTCCACTATCTCAATTACTGCTTCTACATCATTTCCATCTACCCTATAACTTGGAATCTCATACCCCTCGCCCCAAGTTTTTAATTCTTTTTGAGGATGTGAATCTGTATAGTGTGTAGATATAGCATATTGATTATTAAGTAGGCAATATATTATAGGAAGTTTCCATGTTGCTGCCATATTAAGACTTTCGTGGCAAGTTCCTTCTCCTAAAGTTCCATCTCCTAGAAATACTGCTGTAACATCATCTGTTTCTTTATACACAGATGCAAAAGCTGTACCAAGACAAGTTACCATAGTTGAACCCTGTATTCCATTAAACCCCATATTTCTACATTCAATATCATTTATATGCATTGAACCGCCTCTACCACCATTTATTCCTGTAGCCTTAGCAAAAATTTCTGCCATTACAAGTTTTGGGTCAGTACCACAAAGTGCTATAGTTCCATGACCTCTATGGTCTGGAAATTTATAATCTGTTTTTCTAAGTGCATCAACTATGCCTGCTTGACAAGCTTCTTGCCCTATACTTAAATGAACAAATCCTGGTATTGTTCCATTGGCAGCATATACTTCTATTACTTCTTCAAATCTGCGAATCATAACCATGTCACGGTATAATTTTTCTAATCTTAACTTACCTAATGCCATCTTATCTCCCCCTGAATCAATAAATTTT
Organism: Clostridioides sp. ES-S-0190-01; assembly: GCF_020658275.1. Taxonomy (NCBI): domain Bacteria; kingdom Bacillati; phylum Bacillota; class Clostridia; order Peptostreptococcales; family Peptostreptococcaceae; genus Clostridioides; species Clostridioides sp. ES-S-0190-01. Next base: position 215,703 of record NZ_JACVWA010000015.1, read on the forward strand.
TAAGTTGTTTATTTTAAGAAACTTTTTTCAAGTACTGAGTAATTTATTTCTCCTGCCGAAAATGATTTCCCAGTATTTATATTATGTATCTGTATTTTGCCTATTGAGTGTACATCATGGTCTACATAGAAAAAGTCTCTTCCTGCCTTCTCAAATACATCTTCAAACAACTCTCCATAATTTGGAGACGAAGTTTTCCCTGCCAACTGGTGTATAGTTTTTGCAATAGCAGTATCAGTCGAATCCACCCAAAACTCAGTTTCACTACCATAAATCAATGCATCATTTATTCTTCCCATAGTCTTAAGTTCATCTTTTAATACAGGTGCGATTGGTGCTTTTCCTCTAGCAAGTACAATTTGACCTGCATCAAAGTTTTTTTCAAACATCTTATGGCATACTTGCTCAATAATTCTTGCTGACACTTGCATTGATGCTACAATACATGTACTTGGTGAAATTAATATATATGTGTCTTCTGGTTTTACTTTACAAGCATTTGCAACCTCTAAGACCGTTTCATCATTAGGATATTTTATATCTTGGATACATAGGACTGCCTCATGATAAGTGTCTTTATATGGAGTCATTTCAAAATACCAGTCTGATTTAACTCTTGCTAAAGCTCTTGCTGGTCCTGACCCAATAGTTGCAAATTCACCTTCTCCAAGTTTCCATCCAGCAATCTGTGAACCCATACATGCAATCAATGGTTTATCTATAAATACTTCAACTGCTGAGAAAGAATATTCATCATTTAATTTAAAATCTCCTAATGATACTGTTCCTAGGTCGCCTATAGAAGCCCTAGTAAATAAAACACCTGCTTTCCAGCTTCCACTACAATTTAATCCCATATCAATTATAGTTGCTCCACAATCCATCTTAACAACTTCACACCCTAATGCTTCTGCATCTTCCAGTATCTCTCTTACTACCACCATAGCTTTCTTGTTTAAACTTATCATCTTTATACCTCTCAATATATATTTTATTTATGCCTTCTTCCCACATACATCAATTGCAGCTCCCATTATTGGACTTGCTTCATCAGATGCTAAGAAAGTTACAACTTTTGATACTTCTTCCACTTGCAACATTTCTTCAAGTGGTATCGTAACTGCATCATCATAGTCAAATCTTTTTCTTGTATATTCAGTATTAGTCATACCTAAATATATTGCATTTACATTGATTCCATACTCTTTTACTTCTTCTGATAAAGTTTGAGTAAAACTTACCATCCCACCTTTAGAAGCAGCATATGCCCCAAAACCTGGAAAAAAATGTTTTGCTGCTGTAGAACTAATATTTATTATTTTTCCATACTTTTTATCAATCATTGTTCTAAGAACAGCCTTAGTACAATAAAAAGTTCCACTTAAATTAGTCTTTATCTGAGCATCCCAATCTTCAATTGTAGTATCAACTACTGGAGCTGATTTATGGAGAGCTACATTATTAATCAATACATCTACACACTCAAATTTATCTATTACTTCACTAAAACAAACTTCTACTTCTTCTGGTTTGCTTACATCACAAACTGAAACAAAGGCTTTACCACCAGATTTAATGATTCTTTCTGCAACATTATCCAATTTACTTTTAGTTCTACCAATTAAGACTACTGTTGCTCCTTCAATAGCAAAATCTAAAGCAAATCCTGCCCCTAATCCTTGCCCTCCTCCTGTTATCACAACAACCTTATCTTTAAATCTTAAATTCACAATCCATCACATCCTCTACATTCTTATAATTCAAACTTATATTTAGAAAAATGTCTTACATTTCAATATCTAAAGTATTTTAAATAAATATCTTTTTACTTTGTATAACTAATTTCTTTTGTATAAAACAACATTAAATATTTATATTATCCATTAAAATATTTTTCTTTAATGGCAAACTATAAAAATCACAGTTTAACGCATTTGCTACTGCATTTGCTACTGCTGGTGCTGATGGTACAACAGAACATTCACCTATACTCTTAGCTCCAAATGGACCTCCAGGTTCTCCACATTCTATCATTCCAACTTTTATTTGTGGCATTTCACTAGCCTTTATCATATGATACGAGCGAAATGAATTAGCTTTTATTTTTCCTCTATTATCAAACTCAAGCGCTTCAGTTAACGCATATCCTATTCCCATTTGAATTGCTCCTTCAATCTGACCTTCTACAGACATTGGGTTCAAAGCTTTACCCACATCATGTACTGCAACATATTCTAAAACTCTTACACTTGCCAGTTTAGTATCAACCTCAACTTTAGCAAAATGTACACCATATGAACTTGCTCCAGTTTGAGATGCAAAAGTTTCAGCTCCTATAATCTCTCTTAAACTTACCCTTTGAGCATGTATCATGACATCGCATAAAGTGGCTTGTTTGTTGTTATTTTTGATAGAATAAACTCTATCGTCCTTAAATTCTATATATTCTTCATCCTCTTTTAAGAGTTGGGATGCTTCTTTTAAAAGCTCTTTTTTTACTGAGTTTGCTACTTTTAAAGCTGCATTTCCGGATACAAAAACTCCTCTACTTGCGTAATCTCCTAAATTCCATGGTGATGCTTCTGTATCTGCCTGTATACATTCTATTTTTTCCTGGCTTATTCCAAGTACTTCAGATATAATTTGCACCTGGACACTTACAGATGCATTTCCCATATCATGAGTACCTGTATATAATACAGCTGAACCATCTTCATTCATTTTCAACATTAAGGCTGTTATATCTCTATGTGCCCCAAAGCATCCATTTCCATGTGAACCAACTGCCATACCTACACCAATTAAAAACCTACCATTTGATTCATTTTGCTGTCTTATTTGTTTTTTCCAGTCAAATATTTCAGCACCTTTTTTTATACAGTCTATTGGTCTTGGATTACCATGAGGACTTTTAAATCGTTGGTCTATTCCATCTGGTTCAACTAAGTTCTTAAGCTGTAAATTTAAAATATCCATATTTAGTTTTTTTGCAATTTTATTTAGTTGGGATTGTTGTGCAAAAAAAGCTTGTGGAGAACCATATCCTCTCATTGCTCCTGCAATTGGTGTGTTTGTATACACTGGTATTCCTGTATATCTCATATTTTCAATCTTATATGCTTTAAATACTTTATGACTCATTGCTCCAATTACATTTAAAGCACTTGATGCATATGCTCCTGTATTTGTTAGAACTTTCATATCTTGTGCTACAATTTGACCATCTTTCATAACACCTGTTTTTAGATATACAACTGCACCATGTCTAGTTCTTGTTGAAGCAATAGTTTCTCTCCTGTTAAGTTCTAGTTTGACTGGCCTACCTGATAGTTTTGCTAATAATGCTACAATTGGCTCAATTGTAATCTCTAATTTACCTCCAAAAGCTCCTCCAATAGCTGGACTTACTAGTCTAACTTTATTCATTGGTACTTCAAATAACTTAGATAAGATTATCCTAAAGCCAAAAGTATTTTGATTAGGACTATAAACAGTAAGTTTTCCACTGTAATCATAATCTGCAATAGCCACATGAGTTTCTATTGCACCATGATGTATAGCTGGAAGTGTATACTTATCTTCAAAAATATAATCAGCTTTTTTCATAGCTTCTTCAATATTTCCACACTGTTGTACACTTACTGCAAGTTTGTTTCCACCTTTATGGATTGGATATGCACCCTCTTGTATTGCTTCTTCTGGATTAAATACTGATGGTAATTCTTCGTATTCAACCTCAATAAGCTTCAATGCTTTTTCAGCAGTTTGTAAATCTTCAGCTGCAACAGCTGCAACTTTATCACCAACAAAACGAACAGTATCATCAAAGATATATTCAACCTCTGGCAACTCATGTTCATAAAATCTCATTGCACTATTAAAGGCTTTTTGAGGTGAGTTTTTATAAGTGGCTATGGCTTTTACACCTTCTAATTTTTCAGCTTTTGATGTGTCTATTTTTTTAATTTTTGCATGCGCTATAGGGCTGAATAAAACCTTAGCATAAAGCATATTTGGAATTTTCATATCCGCAGTATATTTAAGTTGGCCAGTAGCTTTAAGTACAGCATCTCTTATTGGGACTCTCTCACCAATAATTTTAAATTTATTACTCACAGGTTATACCCCCCCCCATCCTTTTTGCTGATAAAAGTATAGCCTCAACAATTTTTACATATCCTGTACATCTGCAAAGATTGTTATCTATAGACTTTCTAACATCTTCCTCAGAAGGATTTGGATTTTTGTCTAGTAAGGCTTTTGCCGACATTATCATCCCTGGAGTACAATATCCACATTGAACAGCTCCACAATCAATAAATGCTTGTTGAATTGGATGTATATTGATTCCATCTGACAACCCTTCAATTGTCAATATCTTTTTCCCAACTGCGTTTCTTGCTAGAATCAGACATGAATTAACTGCTTCTCCATCTAAAATTATTTTACAAGCTCCACAATCACCAGTACTACATCCACACTTACTTCCAGTTAAATTAAACACTTCTCTTAAAACATAAAGTAAAGTCCAGCTTTTTTTTATACTCACCTTTCTCAATCTGCCATTTATATCAAGTTCAATAACATCTATAATCTCCACCTTCTCCCCACATAATTTAAATTTTAATATTTTCTATGAAATTTAATCTTTGATTAATTTATCCAAGTTATTTACTCTCCTTTGACAAGTAAAATCCATAATTACTGTTAAAAAAGGAGGGGCAAGGCGCTCCTCCTGGATATCCTTTCAGATTATACTTTTATTAAAATGAGTATCATATCTTTTGATTATTTAGTTTTTTAAGGTTTTTGGGTAAAAAAAATAGAAGCAAGGCGCTCCTTCTTGGATATCCTTTCAGATTATATTCTGCTCAAATGCAAGCTATTAGGTTTCCTTCAAAGTTCAATTCTATTTTTGGTAAAAAAAATAGAAGCAAGGCGCTCCTTCTTGGATATCCTTTAGAATTACATTCTCTAAGCTTTACAACTTACTTTACTTTCCACTACATCTTCTTTTTCCTTAGGCAATACAATATTTAGTATTAAAGATAATAAAGCTGTTCCAGATATACCAGTCATTAAAGTGACTACAATGCTTGGTAAAAATGCTAATGCAGCTTGATTAAAATAACCACCCATACCAATGCCCAATGAGACTGCTAAAATTGTTATATTACGATTTGTCATCTTTCCCATTCCAATAACCTTAATACCTGATGATGCAATTGTTCCAAACATCATAACTAATGTTCCTCCAATAACTGGGTCTGGTGTTAAAGCTAATATCTGGGCAAACTTTGGGAAAAATGCTAATACGCCTAACATTACTCCTCCAAGTGCTACTATGTACCTACTTGCAACTCCTGTCATACAAATTATTCCTATGTTTGGACTACCTGATATAACTGGAAGCCCATTAAACAAGGCTGCAAAACAACTTCCAACTCCATCTGCTCTCACAGCTCTCATCAATTCTTTTTGTGTAGGTAGACGGTTTTCAACAGAACTGACAACACCTGTCGTATCTCCTATTATTTCCATAACTGTAACAATATGAATTGTACATATGGTTATAATAGCGCCCAAGTTGAACTCCAATCCCCAGTATATAGGTTTTGGCATTGCAAACCAATTTGCTTGTGCCATACTAGAAAAGTCAACCATACCAAATATTATTGCTACTACATACCCTATTACTATTGAAATTATTATGGATGCTACTTTTAGAAAACCTTTTCCAAATTGATTTAAAATGAGTGTTAATAATAATGTGAATATAGCTAAAGAAAAATTAGCAACTACATTAGGTCCATGAGCATCAAAAGATACTGCGTAGTCAAATGAAGAACTCATAAGTGATAACCCTACTGCCAAAACAACACTTCCTGTAACAGTAGGTGTAAAATATTTATGTAAATATTTTACTGCAAGAGGTCCTACTAAAGTTAAAACTAGACTTCCTACAAGTACTGCTCCAAAAGCTCCAGCAATACCAACATCATTATTTGTACTTAAGGCAATTAATGGTGCTACAAAGGTGAAACTTCCACCAGTAACAATTGGCAACCGTGACCCTATTGGTCCAATTCCCATAGATTGCAGTATGGTGCTCACTCCTGCAATCAACATCGAACATTGAATCAAAAATGCAGTCTCACTTAGTGAGAGACCCATGCCCACAGCTACTAAAATAGCACCTGACATAGTACCTGCAAAAGCAGAAAAAACATGTTGCATACTAAGCGGTATTGCTGTTAGAAGCTTTGGCTTGTCATTAAATCCATACTTGTAATTTTCCATATCTTACCCCTTATCGCTCCCGCCATTGCCGCCAAATGTATGGAGCTATGTAATAAATTATTAGTAACCTTAAAAGTTAGAGCCTAATAAATATTGCACAGTTACATTATGAAGTTTTAGTAATACATTTTGAAATTAGAAAAGCTCTAATTTAAGGAGTGGCGGAGGATTAGTTACTAAAAAAATAAAACGTTTGCTTTTAGCATCATTTTTATTTTTTGTAAGCTAGGTAATTAATCCGATTTTTAATTGTATTATACAGTCACGATTTTATACTGTCAAGATTATTCTGACAATTTAATTTTAGTTTTATTTAGAATTATTAAAGTAAAAATAATAATCAATTTGTAGAATAAAATCAGTATTAAAATACTTTAATTTTCAAATTTTTGTTATTTTATTATCGAAATTCAGTTTAATATTTATTTCTATAAAATATATACAACTTCTTATTTTAGCCATATAACACTATTTCAGTAAATATAATAAATAAAGATATATATAATAATCATAAAAATTTTAATTATTGGATAAATATAAATATTTTATTGTTTATTTAATTAAATCAGACATAGTACATATATTTTATAATACAATATTATTTTAATATATATAAAAAAAATAATTATTTTTTATTATTTTCTCATTCTCTGATATTTAAATTCTCTTTTATTAGATATTTTTTTAACATTTTTTTGTAAAAAGTTTATCTTTACATACTTACAAAAAATTTATTTTTCAAAATTATAACCATTTATTTTCCCAATTTTTCTACATATTTCAATAAATAAAAATCTTAATTTTTTATTATAAAAGTAAATTATTTTTTGTACATTTCTTATTACTCATGCTTTTTATTATTGCTATAAATTAATATCTATTACTATTACGAGAAAAAACGAAGAGTGATTTTTATTTAAATAATATTCAAACTTCGTTTTTTCTTACTAGCTATTTATTTAATTTCTAAATTTCTATTATTTTTTAATACTTTATCTTTTTAATAATCTATCTTTTTAATACTTCACCACATGGATTTTTAGTAACTTTACCTTCTTCTAATGCAATTTTTCCATTTACAATTACATATTCAACACCTTTGGCTAATAACTGTGGATTTGAGAAGTCAATCTCTTCAGACCTAGGATAGCCGTAGTTTTCCATATCAATAACCGCTATATCAGCTATTTTACCCTCTTTAAGTATACCTCTATCCTTTATTTTAAACTGGTTAGCTGGTAATGAAGTTACCCTTCTTACTACTTCTTCCAATCTTACACCTGATTTTTTATACATATCAAAGAAAATTGGAAATGCCCCTCTTCTTTGAAGCTCAAACCATGACATATCTCCACCTACACTAAACAAACAATCTGAACCAACCATAACAAATGGATTATTTATTATCTTTTTATCATGTAATTTATCAGGAAAATCTCCCCTGTACATTCCTCCTAGGCAAAATATAAGTTCTTCATCTCCATATAAAAGTAAATCTAGTAATAACTTATTCTCATCTATACCTTTTTGCATAGCTATTTCACGTATTGATTTCTTTTCCATATCAATATCATTGGTATTTAGAAGTATTATACTTCCTCTATCTCCAAGTATAAATGCCTCTTTTAATATCAAAGCTCTTCCTTCTTCATTACTAAGAGCATCCATAACTCCATCCATACCTAATTCAAACAAACTAGATGATATTGCCATAATAAATTGAAGTACTCTTTTTTTCTTCATACAATGACCAGAACTTCTTGGTACTGTATCAACCATTATATCAACACCATTGTATCTAGCTTTTAATATCTCATCAAAGGCTTCTATTTCAACTGGACTTAAATGTGATACTTGGACTCTAGCACCACTTTTTTGACCTACCTCTATAGTCTCTTTTACTGCATTATATCTTCCTATGTAATCTCTAATATGAGATGTATATATACCATCATGTTCCTTAATTAACTTTGCAATATCAACAAGTTCATCAATATCAGCATACTTACTTGGTATATATGCCAATCCAGTAGATATTCCAAAAGCACCACTTTTCATGCCATCATTTATTATATCTGTAATTTCATTTTTTTCTTTTTTTGTAGGAGGTCTATCTTTAGACCCTCCCATAACACTCCATCTTATAGTCCCATGACCCAATAAAAATCCCATATTAATAGCTATTCCACTCTTAGATATAAGAGCACAATATTCTATAAAACTATCCCAATGCTTATTTTTATCTATAAGATACTTTTTTTCTTCTTCAAGTAATAGACCATTCTTATACATATATTCATATATATTCTCAGAAGAATATGGTGTTATAGAATGACCACAATTACCATTTATAGTTGTTGTAACACCTTGTTTTAGGAATTTTTCAAATTTACCATCTAGTATTGCTACTATTTCTTCATGAACATGAGGGTCAATAAATCCAGGTGTTACAACTTTTTTATGACAATCTATCATTTTATTTGTATCATCATTTATCTCAGAATCTATTCTTACTATTAAATTATTTTTTATAGCTATATCTCCATAAAAACCACTTTCTCCAGTCCCATCTATTATAAATCCATTTTTTAAAACTAAATCATATGCCACATTATTCACCCCTTAAAATATAATTTTATTGCAGTAGCCTTTACTATAATTCTTTATATTTTAAACTTTTTACTTCTTTAATTTTACTAGTCTCTAAGTTTATCTTTATGCATAACTCTTGCAATCAATATAGTACCAAATACACATATAAGAACTACTAAAGATTGTGGTATTATACCTTGCTTTGATAATATAATAGTCAATACAGCTATTACAATTGCTACTAATCCTAGTTTTTTATCTTGTAAAAAAACTTGTCCAAACACTGACCCAAATAGAGCTGGTAAGATTAAATTCAATTTTTCTACTACTTCAGGTGGTATTTTAGACAACACACTTCCTCCTAAAATTACTCCAAAAGTCAAAATACTTATATTTACTAGAATAGATACAGCTATTCCTATAGTAGATATTATTGAACCTTCTTCTGTTCCAGATTCAACTTCTGCTGCTTTTTGAGCTGCTATTGAACATGGCAGTCTCATATTAGATATATTTCCAGAAAGAAAACTCATATAAGTTCCTGGTATCCCTAAAATTGGTGAATAAGAAACTGGCTCTATTATGTAGTTTGGTGCGCTCATACTAACTATTGCCATTGTACTTGCTAATAATGCTGATATTGGAGGCATAAGACCAAATCCAAAACTTAAAATTATTCCAGGAACTAATGCTGCTATAATACCTAAAGATAATGTCAATCTACCATACCTTATCATAAAAGGTAAGTACTCTTCATTGTATATAGATTTTACTTTACTCATAAAACTCCCCCCTTATATTATTGAACCTATTATCATCCCACTAAACATTGATATTGTAAGACCCCACTCTCTCAGCCATTTTATATTTTTCTTTTTTTCAATCATACAAAGTATTACCATTATTATCATTCCACTTATACATGCAATTGTTCCATTGTCAAAACGCAACACTCTATCAGCATTTAGGTATGCAAATGAACCTAACATTGCTCCTACAGATATTATTGGTATAAATGATTTCTTACCACTAGAAATAACATTCGTTATTTTATCTAACTTATGCCCAAACAATAATGTAAATATTATCCACCCTAAAGAACCTAATATCATAGTCCAAACTGCATTTGTAAATGCTACTTTTGTCATCTCAGGAGAACCTAAAGTTATCCCTAAAGCATCTGTTCCAAACCCAGCTGACATAGATTCAAAAATTACAGAACCTATAAATGATAATCTCATCCATGCTATAGGTCCACCCATAGTTACTATAAGTGAAACCATCCCAGCAAATATAGTCATTGATGGGCCTATAGCTGAAATAGCACTACTCTTAATAGCTGATTTTATTTGCTTATCAGTTATTCCCATCGTCTTCCCAACTTTACAAGATTTTATAGCAAATACAAGAGATTGTACTACTACTATTGATACAGCTACTGTACTTGCTATCCACAAAAGTGGATGATTGGCTAATTTTAAATAATCCATTGCAAAAAACCTCCCTATAAATCCTCAAATTTTATTAAAACATTTAAGCCTTATTTCCAAACCTTATTCAATACTCTAAGTATGTTTCCACCCAACACCTTTTCTATTTCCTCATCACTATATCCATGTTTTACTAAATATCTGACAATATTTTTTGAAGTTTCAGTTGGATTTTCAAGACCTTTTACATACTCTACTTTAGGATGCTCCTTTGTCCCAGTTATTTTTTTAATATCAAATTTAGCAGCTAACACTGAATGTAATTTAACATGGTCACCATATACTGTATCTGGTCCAAAAGCCACATGGTCTATCCCTACTAGATTTTTAATATACTCAAAATGTTCCATAAATGACTCTATTGAATGTTCTTTGTTTTTTTCAGTTATTGTAGTATGTGGTGCTGCTTCTACACCTATGACCCCACCCTTTTTCGCACATGCTATTAGTACTTCATCTGGCGTTAATCTCTTTGTGTTCCACAGACTTCTTGCCCCAACATGACTCAATATTATTGGGTCCTTACTGTGTTCTATAACATCAAGTGTCGTTTGAACTCCAACATGAGAGCAATCTATTGCCATTCCAATCTTATTCATTCTTTCAACAGCTTTTCTACCAAAATTCGTAAGCCCACCATCTTTTTCTTCTTTCAATCCTGAACCCAATGCATTAGATTCACTGTATGTTATACCCATTAACCTTATGCCAAATCCATACAAAATATCTATTCTATCAAGTTCATTTTCTATTGGTGCAGCTCCTTCTAAAGTAGGTATCAAGGCCACTTTTCCTTCTTTTTTTGCTCTGTATATATCTTCTACTTTTTCACACTTTATAACAAAATCTTGGTGTGCTAAGTCACATAATCTCATACCTAAATCTATTAATATATCATCCCACTTCCATCCTGAGCTTGATGTTATTGTACATACACCATCCATTAAATTATCAAATATAGCATCGTAATATCCTCTTGATAATGCTTCATAAGCACATCTTTGTTTACCCTCTCTATTGTATTCAAATATATCTCTTTCTAAGTGTTCTGGAAATAAAACTGGATGTTCATGTAGTGATATAAATATTTTGTCATCCACTATATTTTTAACCTTAGCTTCTTGAATATCATCTAACTCGATAAGGTATTCTTTTACTCTCTTATCTCCTTTACACATCTCAATAGATGAGATATCTTTTCCCTTTTCTAAATAACTATAAGCTTCATAGCCTTTATAAGCTGACTTCATAACAATATCCTCCAAATTCTACAATTTTTTATATTTTCACTATGTAGCAATTGATATGCCAAAATATAAATTTTAATTGCATACTAAATCTTTCAAAAATAAAAACAGTAGTAAAGTGATGATTTACTACTGTTTATTAGAAATAATATTTTTTATTTTTAATTTAATATTTTTAAAATTATCTCAATATTTAAAATAATTTTACTTATTTAAGATAATTATAGGGAGTTTTTAGGGGATTTTACATTTATATCCCCCTATATTTCCCCCTTAAATTTTATATATGATATAAAATTCTTTCCTTCATCAGTTATAAAACTCCCTTGTTTTTTTACTCCAGATGACAGCAATCCATGATTTTTTAATTTATCTATTCTTTTTCTAATTTGGTCTACACTTAATGTCATACTTTTTTCTTTTAAGATTTCTTGTAATTTATTTCTTCCTAATGATATATTTTTATTATTCCAAGTTTCTATACTCATCAATATACAAATACTTTCATTAAAGAAATTTGATTGTTTGAAATCCAATATAATTGAATCAAAATTTTCATTAACTAAAGTATTGTTATTTTCAAATTTAAATTGTTCTGGCAAATGCTCATAGTCTACTCTATCTTCCTCCACTATAGTGTCAATATAATAAATCAAATTCTTAAGCTCCCTTACATTACCTGGCCACTCATACAATTTTAATACTTGCATTGATTTTTCTGTAAAACATTTATTACTATTTATTTCATCCAAAAAATACTTACTTATAAGAGGTATATCTTCCTTACGCTCTCTAAGCCTTGGTATTTCTATATGTAATACATTAATCCTATAATACAAATCTTCCCTAAAAGAACCTTCTTTAATTTTTTTCTTTAAATCCTTATTTGTAGCAGCTATAATCCTAACATCTACTGGTATAATTTTACTTCCACCCATTCTCATAACTTCTTTTTCTTGTAAGACTCTCAACAATCTTTGCTGTACCTCTAGAGATATATCACCTATCTCATCTAAAAAAATTGTTCCTGTATGCGCTCTTTCAAATATCCCCATTTTTCCGCCTTTTATCGCACCTGTGAAACTTCCTTCTTCATAGCCAAAAAGCTCACTTTCAATAAGTGTATCTGACAAAGAAGATAGATTAACTGCAACAAACGGCTTGTCTTTTCTTAGAGATTCATTATGTATTGCCTGAGCAAATATTTCCTTTCCTGTTCCATTTTCTCCAAGTATCAACACAGAAAAATCTGTAGATGCTATCTTTCTTGCGATATTAATTTTTTCTTTTATTATTTTAGTCTCACCTACAACATTCTCAAATGTGTACTTTGATACAAATCCCTTTGTATGAAATTTATTTTGAATCTTATCCTCAAGCATCTGAATTGCACTTATATCTTTAATGCTTATAATACTTTTTATTCGTTCATTATTTTCATACACATTTACTTTATTAATTATGAGTTTTTTGTTATTTAGGCTTACTACTTCATCACTGACTTCATCCTCTTGAAAAAATATTTTTTTGATAATTTTATCACTAAATAAATCCATAAAATTATTAGATATAATCTGATTTTGGTCTACTCCAACTAGATTAGAAAATACTTTATTGCAATATATAAACTTCCCTAATTTATCAATAGAAGCAATCCCTTCATCGATAATCTCCAAAAAACTCTTCATAGTTTTATTCATAGTTGTATAGTATCTATATCCACTTACTGTGTCTTCATTATATTTTTCTTTGATAATATGTAATTTATCTATAGATATATTAAGTTTTGTAAAGATTTCTATAACTGTATTTATATCTATTATTTTAGCACCTATATCTATTATTTGCTTTAAGTTCTGTGGTACTCTATTTCTACTTCCTGTAATAATTCCAATCTCACATTTAGACTTATCACATCCTGGATAATATGGTATTAAATTAATATGAATTAATCCTAATTTTCTAATTATCTTGGCTGTTTCATCTGCTGACTCTTTATAATCATCTATAACCATAACTTCAGAATCATTTTCTATACTTATTATCTGGTTTATATTTTCAATATTTATTGTACGATGTACTATTACAATAGGTATATTTTTATCGATATTATTGTGTATATGCTCTTTTATCTCATTATCTGAACACACTATAAGTTCATACTTTAATAGTTCAATATTTATGCTATCCACATAGACTAAATTATCTATATTACAAAATTCTCCAAATATATTTTCTAATTGTTTTGAGATATCTATATTTATTTTGTCATCAGTTGATACAAATAAAATATTATGTTTTTTCATACCATCACCTCCTGTTTAGTTAATATAGAAACTAATAATTTGGTCTATTGTAGCACTTTTTAAAAAAATTTTAAATCTTAAAAATCATATTTTATACTATTTGGTAATATTTTCTACTCAAAAATAAAATGGTATAGAATTTAATCTATACCATTTTATATAATATCACCATATTTTTAATTATTAATAAGATATTTCTATTCCTCTAAAAACTGCAAGAATTCTTGATTAAATAGTTTAAGTTCATCATAGAATATTGCATGACCGCTATACTCAAAAGTATATAAAGTTGAATCCTCTATTTTTTCATTCATAAAAACTGCAAATTCATATGGGCATACTTGGTCTAATTTCCCATGAAATATACCAGTAGGCACTCTTACACATTTTAAATCATTAAACAATTTTTCATCTCTTAAAGATACAGCTGTTCCAATAGTTCCAATACCTGATGCACTAAAACCAATGTCGTTAAACCACCTTCTAAAGCTTTCTGATGGATTCGATGCAAACACTTTTTCTCCAAAATTACTTACCATTTCTGGTCTATCAGTACATGCCTGAGCTATCAGTTTATTAACATCCTCACGTGTCATACCATATGGAAACTCTGGAGGTCTTTGTACAAACGATGGTGCAGCAGCAGCAAGTAATGCTAATTTTGATACTCCATAGCCATGAAACAGACTCATATATCTAAGTACAATTGCTCCTCCCATTGAAAAACCAACAAGGGTAAAATCTCTTAATCCAATGGCATGTACCACCTTATAAATATCATCTGCTAATTGGCTATAATTATACCCTCCTGATGTTGCAGCAGACTTACCAAACCCTCTTAAATCAATTGAAACGGTTCTATATCCGAGTTTTGGTAATATATTTGTTTGATATTCAAATATCTTATGTCCTAATGGCCAGCCATGTATAAAAAGTACTGTTTTTTTAGCACTCGGATTTAAATCATAAACTGCTATATTTATATCATTTACATATACATAATACATATCAATAGCAACTCCCTTCAAGAAAATGTATGATAGTCATTTTATATATATGAATAAAATGATGAATAAATAAACTTTCGAGTTTATCTGCAATACTTTTCTATTGCTTTTTTAAACAAACCTACATGGACCTTTTCATCTAAAATTATTCTATTTAATATAGCTTTTATATAAGGGTCTTCAATAATACTTATATCCTTGTAATAATTCTCAATAGCCACATACTCTAAATGTAAATCCGATTTTAATCTACTACAAATAGAATCTCCATAAAATACAAAACCACCATTCCAATATGCACCACAAGAACTTGTCGAACCTCTATATATAGGATTTCCACCCAATAATCTTATAGTCTTTGCTAATATCTCCATATGTAACATTTCTGTTATAGATATATTTATCCACATTTCACTCAGTTCTCTATAATTTTCATCTAAATCAAAGTCATGGTATAAGTACTGGGTTACACTTGTAAATTCACTCGCTACACCAGAATAATCATCCATTAATAGCTCTGCATAATACTTATTCGGCCCTAAAACTTTTATTTCTGGATACGGCTCATCACTTGAGTAGCCCTTTCTCTTGTGCATATCGTAATGTGCATCACTCATAATACATCCTCCTTTAAAATTAGCATATGATATTAATTGTATTCATCAAAGCTTTGACATATAACTTTATTAGGATAGTTAGGGTTTAATAAATAACTTAAATTAATAAAAAATCCATGCTAATAAAAATTAACATGGATTTATATTTACCTTTATATTTGTGCAATTATTTTCTGTATCTATTCATCTTTTCCTGCTACTGATAACTCTTTAATAACAACTGAAGGTGAACCTATACTACTCATTGGAAATTCTAAATCGTCTCCTATAACTTCAATATCTTTTAATAAATCGAAGTAATTACCAGCTACTGTAATTTGCTCTACTGGAAATGCTTTTTTACCATCTTTAATATAAAAACCTTTAGCTGCTAAAGAAAAATCTCCTGTTACTGAATTTGCCCCTGAATGAAGACCTGCAAAACTAGTAACCATCAATCCTTCACCTATATCCTTCATAATTTCATCTAGAGATTTATCTCCTTTCTCTATATAAAAATTAGTGGGATATATGCTTATAGGTGATGAATATGAAGATTTTATTCCATTTCCTGTAGTCTTTATATTTGCCTTATTGGCTGTCTTTAAGTTATGAAGTAAAGTTATAAGCTTTCCATTTGAAACAACTTCTTTTTTAAATGTAG
Source organism: Clostridioides sp. ES-S-0190-01 (assembly GCF_020658275.1). NCBI lineage: Bacteria > Bacillati > Bacillota > Clostridia > Peptostreptococcales > Peptostreptococcaceae > Clostridioides > Clostridioides sp. ES-S-0190-01. Next base: position 231,905 of record NZ_JACVWA010000015.1, read on the forward strand.
CTACTCCCTCATCATCGAAAGGAGTAGATGCCATACCATTTTCTAAAAGTGGGTCATCAACTATTGTAACTATAGGAGATGCTATCATATCTCCCTCTCTATCTTTCAACAAAGATAATCCTTTTTGGGCTGAATCAGCATTAAATATTCCAGAAAATGTACTAAGTAAAGATACCATTGCTTCATTAAACAATATAGTTTTATATTTGCCTGATGGTATACTCTTTCCACCTATTTTAGATAAAGCATTTTCAACTCCAAGCTTTGCTATCTCACAAGGCTTTATTTCTTCAATAGAATTTGCTATATTATATCCCACTCCATCATACTTTTGTCCATTGTCTTCTATGATAGGAACTACAAACCCTATAAGCATATTAGTTTTATTACTTAAATCAAGACCTTTAGTATTATATATACCATTACTTGATACAGAATAAGATATAGTGCATCTAGATAAATTTACTACCTTATCTGAATAAGCTTTAGTCTCTCTTTCCATTTCTAGAGCTAAATCAATCAACTTATCTGCTTCTAAATTTTCTAACTCTTTAGAATAAGTCTTTACATCATTATAGTGCTTATCGCCTTCATATATAAATTGTACATCTTCATTTTCGATAGCTCTTACCCCATCTTTTACATTTTTTATCAACATATCAACAGCTTTATCATCTAAAATTTCTGTATAAGAATAACCTACCTTTCCATTTACCTTACCTCTAAAAGATAAACCAAAAGACTTATCAAGATTGTATTTCTCAACTTCTCCTTCATATATATTTATACTTAAATTTTCCCCTGTGGAATAATACACTTCACATTCTTCAAATCCTTCACTTAGAGCTTTTTTAAATAATATATCCTTAAAACTTTTAAGTTCCACAATTATCCCTCCTATCTTCCACCTACAGTAATTTCTTTTACCCTTATCATAGGTTGACCTACATTAGTTGGTATACTTCCTGATGATGAACCACACATACCCTGAGCTTGTTTTAAGTTATCACCAACCATATCTATATTCATAAGTACATCACTACCTTTTCCAATTAAACTAGCACCTCTAACTGGCTCTTGTATTTCTCCATTTTTTATCAAGTAACCTTCTGAAACTGCAAAATTAAACTCTCCTGTTACAGGGTTTACAGACCCACCACCCATTTTTTTAGCATAAAGTCCATCTGGTATTGACTTTATAATGTCTTCTGGTTTATCTTCTCCAGCAGCAATATAAGTATTAGTCATTCTCGAAGTAGGAGCAAATTTATAATTCTGTCTACGAGAACTTCCTGTAGGATTCATTCCCATTCGTCTACCATTAAGTTTGTCTATCATATAAGACTTCAAAATCCCATTTTCAATCAGTATATTTTTTTGAGCTGGATTTCCCTCATCATCTATATTCATAGAGCCCCAGTAATTTGGTATTGTACCATCATCTATAGCTGTAATCTTCGTAGATGCAATTTGCTGACCTAATTTATCTGCAAATACGGAGTTTCCCTTTGCAACTGATGTAGCTTCTAAAGAATGTCCACAAGCTTCATGAAATATTACTCCACCAAAACCATTATCTATTGCTACCATCATATTACCTGCTGGACAATTTTTAGCATGCAACATAGTATGTGCTACTCTAGCTGATTCTTTTGCATAGTATTCTGGGTCTATATCTTCAAATATTTCAAATCCTTTACAACCTCCAGGTCCTTCAAATCCAGTTTGATTTTCATTACCTTTAGATGCAATTGAACTTATTCCCAGTCTGGTTCTTATTCTTCTATCTTCAACATATATACCTTCAGTGTTTGCAATTAATATTTTTTGGTCTTTATCTGAATAGCTAACACTTACTTGAGATATATCACTACTAAATTCTTTTGCACTCTTATATGCAACCTTCATAACATTTACTTTATCTCTATTACCTATTGAATTTGGATAAATTTTTATATTATGTATGTTATTTATTTTAATACTGTCATTTAATATTACACTTTTTCCATCTTCCAATTTACCTAATGCAACAGCAGCTTTATACGCTACATCCAACAAACTATTTAATGAATTGTCACTTGTATAAGCATATATACTCTTTAACCCTTTAAATATTCTTATTCCTATACCATAGGTTCTTCCACCTATTGCATTTTCTACTTTATTATCTATTAAGCCAATAGAATTATTTATAGTGTCTTCTTCAAAAATCTCAGCAAAATCTCCTCCAGTAACTAGACACTTTTCTAATACCTTTGAAGCAATATCTTTTGAAAGCATAAATTTACCTCCTATTTTAAATTTTTATTTAACTTTTATTCAATCTTTTTTACTTGTTAATCATCATTATATACCAAATTGCTTATGAATAATATTATACATATGTTTTACACTAAAATGTTATCACATTTTTATTTATACATACCCATTTATATAAGAAATTAAAATGTATAATATTATTTACTATAGAAAATAATACACTCATACATAATAAATTTTAGGAGTGAAATATATGAATCAAGAATATGTAAAAGGTAAACCTATTTTTACCAGTATAAATAAAATTCCAAGACAATTTCCATACCTTACTAATGATATTGATACAGATGTTATAATCGTTGGAGGCGGCGTAACAGGATGTATTTGTGCATACTATTTAGCTAAAAATAATATAAAATCAGTTATCCTTGAAAAAGGAAGGATTGCGCATGGAAGTACTAGTGTAACCACATCACTTTTACAGTATGAATTGGATGACAATTTGATAGATTTGACAGAAGTAATGACTCTAACTGATGCCTTAAAAGCTTATAATCTTTGTGTATCAGCACTTGAAGAGTTAGATAAATTTATAGAATTGCATGGAAATAAGTGTGATTATGTAAAAAGAGATACTTTACTTTACACTGCCAATAAACTTGAAATAAAAGCTATAAAAGAAGAATATGATTTAAGAAAAGAAAATGGATTTGATGTTGAGTATATTGATGAATCTACAAATCCTTTTGGTTTTGATTTAAAGTCAGGATTGATAGCAAAAAATGGTGGACGAGAACTAGACCCATATAAATATAGTCAGCATCTCATTGATGTAAGTCTAAAAAAAGGTCTTGAAGTATATGAAAATACAGAAGTAAAAAAAATAGACTTTTCAAATGATAAAGTAACAGCTGAAGTGTCTTATGGTTACAAAGTTTATGGCAAAAAACTAATTGTGGCTACAGGATATAATACAAGTTTATTTACAAATAGAAATTTTGCAACTAAATCTAATACCTTTAATATAGCTACAAAACCACTTAAAGATATTGATTCTTGGAAAGACAATATTTTGATTAGAGACAATTGTGACCCATATAATTATCTAAGAACCACTAAAGATAATAGATTGATTATAGGTGGCGAAGATGTAGACTTTAGTGATATAGAAGATGAGGCTTTAGCAAATAAAAAATATGATATTTTAGAACAAAGGCTAAAGGGCATGTTTAAGGATATAAAAGATATACAAATTGAGTACAAGTATTGTGGTTGCTTTGCTTCTACTTTAGATAACTTAGGTTTTATTGGACCTGATAACAAAAACCATAACTTATGGTACTGTTTAGGCTATGGAGCTAATGGAATACTTTTTGCAATATTAGGAGGTATAATGCTTAGTAAGCTATACCTTGGAGAAGAAGATAAAAATATGAGATTATTTAAGGTAAATAGATTTGACAAATAGATGTTATTATATATTAAAAGACTGTACTAAAAAAACTTTAGAATTCTAAAATCTTATTTTTAGGCAGTCTTTTATAATAATTTATTTAAAAATACTTTATTTAGAATTAAATATAAAGTAAAATATTAAAATATCACTGATAAAATTTAGTTATGATAATAATCTTTAAGTTTATTTGATGAAATATGGAGGAATTATTATGAAAGAAATACTTGTTATTGCTCCTACTAAAGGAACCTATGAAAAATCGATTCACATAGTAAAAAAATATAAGTATACAAACATTGATGTTGTATTTGGTAATTTAAAAGAAGGAATACCACTCGCCGAAAAAAGTATTAACCATGGTACTAGAATTATCATAAGTAGAGGTGGAACTTACAACATGTTAAAAGAAACATATAACATACCTATAGTTGAGATTAAAGTAGATGCTTATGATATTATAGAAAGCTATAAGGAAGTTAAAAATTCAAATGAACCATTTGGGATAATTGGATTTAATAATGTTATATATGGCTTTGATATTATAGAAGAAATATTGAATAAGAAAATAACGATGATTGAAATTGAAAAGGAAGAAGAAATTTATGATGCTATAGAAAAATATAGAAAAAAAGGCATCAATACATATATAGGTGATACTACTGTTGCACATATTGTTGAAAGACTTAATTGTAAGGGAATATTAATTGAATCTAGAGAAGAAAACATACTTAGAGCCATTCAACAAGCTGAACAAATACTCGACGCAACTAAAGATGAGCAAAAAAGAAGATTACAGATAGAAGCTATGACAGATTTTGTACATGATGGAATAATAACAGTTGATAAAAATTTTAAAATCACATTATTTAATAAGAGTGCTGAAAAAATATTTGGTATAAAAAAAGAAAATGCACTTTATCATAATGTTATAGATGTTATTCCAAACACAGTTTTACCTCAAGTAGTTGAAACCATGGAACCACAAATTGGTGAAATACAGAATATAGGAAGTACAAAAATCATTACAAATAGAGTTCCAATTATCGTTGATGGTCAAATTCAAGGAGCAGTTTCTACATTTCAAGACAGTAAGGAAATAAGTTCATTTGAACATACAATAAGAAGAAGTCTATTAAACAAAGGTCTATCTGCTAAATACACATTTGATGATATAATCTATGCAAGTGAAAAAACAAAAGACTGTATAGAAGTTGCAAAAAAATATGCTTGCTATGATACTCCAATGATTATTACAGGGGAATCTGGTGTTGGTAAAGAGTTATTTTGTCAAAGTATTCATAATTATAGCAAACGTAAAAATGCTCCTTTTGTTGCTGTAAATTGTGCTGCAATACCTCCATCTTTAATAGAAAGTGAGTTCTTTGGATATGAGGAGGGCTCATTCACAGGAGCAAGAAAAAAAGGAAAAACAGGTGTATTTGAATTGGCACATGAAGGAACAATCTTTCTCGATGAAATAAGTGAAATTCCAATTGAACTTCAAGGAAGATTATTAAGAGTCTTGCAAGAAAAGCAAGTTATGAGAATTGGTGGTGATAAAGTTATTCCCATAGATGTAAAAATAATTTGTGCTTCAAATAAAGACTTAAAAGATATGATGCGTGACGGTTTATTTAGACGAGACCTTTACTTTAGAATAAATATATTAACATTGTATCTTCCTTCACTCAAGGAGAGAAAAGAAGACATCATAAAATTATCAGAATTTTTCATAAAAAAATATTCAGCTAAATACAATAAGATACCTTTAATTATCACTCCAAATATCAGACAAGCTCTTCTTGAAAAAGAATATGAAGGAAATATAAGAGAATTAGAAGGAATAATCGAGAGAGCTGTTATTATAGAATCATTTGATTCAATTTTATCAGAAAAATACAATAGTGAATATGCAAATACTATAAATGATACAGATAAGGCTAATTTTAAATATAATAACTTAGACTTAAAAACACTAGAAAAGAAATATATCTATAAAGTCTATAATGAAAATAATAGAAACACTACAAAAACTTGTGAAATACTAAAAATCACTCGCTCTACCCTATGGAGAAAATTAAAAGAAATTGAAAGTGATGTTTAAAAATAATACATATATAATATATCGAAACGTTTTATGTTTAATTTTAATACATAAAACGTTTCTTTATTTCTATTTAAAATTCTACTACATAATAAATAGATTATTTTTTTCGCTACATTTTTCTATATAATTTTTTTAATCTAAGCAATCTACAGTATTTTATACGAATATTAAAAATACTTATAAAAATAAAAACTATATAACACCTCTATTGGCATAGTAATTGCTTTTAAGTACTTATATAAAAATTAAAAGGAGTGATACTAGATGCATATCTTAAAATCGGTGAAAAAGATACCAGGAGGACTTATGGTCTGTCCCCTGCTATTGGGAGCACTATTTAATACAGTATGTCCACAGGCTCTTGAAATTGGAGGATTTACAACTTCCTTATTTAAAACTGGTGCAATGAGTATACTTGCTCTATTTTGTCTATGTAATGGCGCTCAAATCAACATAAGACAAGCAGGCAAACCTTTGACTAAGGGCATAGTACTCACGGCAACAAAATTTGTAATTGGTGCAGTACTAGGTATTATTGTTAGTAAATTCATTGGGCCTAAAGGCATAATTGGTATTACACCTCTTGCTATAGTTGCTACTATGACTAATTCAAATGGAGGTCTCTTTGCTGCTCTTGCTGGTGAATATGGAGATTCTACAGATGTTGGTGCGATATCTATCTTATCTCTAAATGATGGTCCATTTTTTACGATGCTTGCCTTTGGAGTAACTGGACTTGCAAATGTGCCTATAGTAGCTTTATTTGCAGCACTCATACCAATATTACTTGGATTTATACTTGGTAATCTCGATGAAGATATACGAGAATTTCTTGCACCTGGTACAACATTGTTAATACCTTTCTTTGCTTTTCCTTTAGGAGCTGCATTAAACTTTAACCAAATTATAACTGCTGGATTCCCTGGAGTTATACTAGGTCTTGCTGTAACTCTAATAACAGGTATGGGTGGATATTTTGTAATGAAACTTATACGTGCAGAACATCCAGCAGTAGGTGCAGCTACTGGTACGACAGCAGGTAATGCGGCTGGTACTCCTGAAGCTTTAGCCGCTATTGACCCTACACTTGCTACAATTGCGGCTGTTTCAACAGTACAAGTTGCTGCAGCTATCATTGTTACAGCAATATGCTGTCCAATGCTCGTCTCCTATTTGGATAAAAGAGAAAAAAGAAAAAAAGCTATTTTTAAAACAAATAAAAACATAGAAATAAACTAATATTTTTAGGAGGTAAAAATATGAATGCAATTATTCATGCAAATGAAAAAGACAATCTAGTTACATGTGTTAGACCTTTAGTTAAAGGTGAAAAAGTTTCAATTGATGGAAAATCTTATATAGTAAATGATAATATTCCTGTTTTTCATAAAATGGCTACAGAAGATGTGAAAAAGGGTGATGTTGTTTATAAATATGGAGAGATTATAGGAATTGCAACAGTTGACATAAAAACTGGTGACTATGTTCATGTACATAATATTGAAAGTACGCGTGGTCGCGGAGATAAAAAATAGGAGGTAATAAAAATGAAATTAATGGGTTATTTAAGAGAAAATGGACAATATGGTATTCGTAATCATATTTTAGTTATTCCAACATCTGTCTGTTCAAGTGAGACAGCTACAAGAGTTGCAGCACTTGTTCCTGGAGCAATAGCTATCCCACACCAACATGGATGTTGTCAAATTGGCTCTGATATAGAGCTTACAGAAAAAACATTGATAGGATTTGGTAAAAACCCTAATGTAGCTGCTGTTTTAGTAGTTGGACTTGGATGTGATGGTATTCAAGCAAAAGATTTAGCATCTGAAATATCTACAACAGGAAAAAAAGTCGACTATGTTGTTATACAAGAATGTGGTGGAACACTAAAAGCAATAGCTAAAGGTGCTGAAATAGCAAGTCAGATGGCTCGTGAAATATCAAAAGAAGTAAGAGTTGAATTTGATATGAGCGAAATTACATTGGCACTTGAATGTGGTGGCTCTGACCCAACAAGTGGAATTGCATCAAACCCTTCAATAGGAATTGCATCAAATCTTCTTATAGATGAGGGTGGCAGTAGTATATTAAGTGAGACTACAGAAGTAATTGGTGCAGAACATTTATTGGCTACTCGCTTTGAAGATGAAAACATGAAAGAAAAATTTCTTAAATTTGTAAATGATGTAGAAAAAAGAGCAATTACTATGGGAGAAGATTTACGTAGTGGTCAACCTACTCCAGGTAATAAAGCTGGTGGATTATCAACAATTGAAGAAAAATCACTTGGCTGTATGTATAAAGCAGGGAACAAACCATTCAAGGGTGCTCTTGAATATGCTGAGATTTTACCTTCAGATAAAAAAGGTTTATATTTTATGGATACTCCAGGTCAAGATATAGATTCTATCACTGGTATGGTGGCAGGTGGTGCACAGATTGTAATCTTCTCAACTGGTAGAGGTACTCCAACAGGAAGCCCAATTTCGCCAGTTATTAAAATTACTGGAAACAGTGATACATACAATAAAATGATAGATAATATCGATATAAATGCAGGTAGAATTATAACAGAGGGCGCTAAAATTAAAGATATAGGTAAGGAAATATTCGATGAAATAGTGGAAGTATGTAATGGTAAACACACTAAAGCTGAAAGCCTTGGCCATAGAGAATTTGGTATTTACAGAATTGCATCTACTTTCTAGTTTGTAATAAATATAAGGTATTGTTTTATGAATTCAATATTTATACATATACTATAAATTAAAAATCTTTTATAAATGTTTTTTCAACCTCAAAAAGGACTGTATCAAAATAGTTAAAATAATTTTGAAAACAGTTCTTTTTTTATTTATAAAATATTCTAATTCATAACAATATTATTTAATTAAATTCCAGTATAAATTATAAGAATAGCTTCTCTACTTTTTAAAATAATTTACATAAGAATAGACGTAAAGATAAAATTTAGTACCTTCACAGATAGAAATATTTGGTATAATATGTCTGAGAGGAGTCTTCTTTGTAAGCCAATAAAGGATGGAGGATGGAACATAAAAAATGTATACTAAAAGCGTACAAAATAAAAAAATAATAATTACCTTATTACTAACACTCCTTATAATTGTGTCCTTAGTTTGTGTTTCTTTTGTTATGACACTGCGTAAAGTAACTCATCGTGAAACAGAGCGGTATCTTACAGAAATCTCAGAGAGTGTCTCCACTACAATTAATGAAAAATGTAAAAGTATATTTAAAATATTATACTCTATAGGAGATACTTACTTTCAGTTTAGTGATAACAATAAAAATGTCACTGAATATTTATCTAAAAAATCAAAATTACTGAAGTTTGATTGGTTAGGTGTTGCTGATTCTAGTGGGAATTTTATAGGCACTGATGAAAGTACAGGTAATGTTAGAGGGCAGTATTTTTATAGAAAAGCTCTTCAAGGTGAAGAGACAATTACTCCAATCAAATCTCAATCTGGTATATATGGAATTTTATATTCTGTACCACTTTATAAAGATGATAAAATAACTGGAGCTATTACTGCTTGGAATACTCTTGATACTATGAGAACGTTACTAAGCGTGGAGAGTTTTGGTGGTGAAGGATTTTCTCAAATCATTGACAAAAATGGAAATTTCATTGTAAGTTCGGACAACAAAAACGCACCAAAAAATGTTGTGAACTTTTTTGACACAATTAAAAAACATGGAAGCTATACTGGTAAAGATACTCTTAGAGAAATGAAGACAAATTTAAAAGAGAACAAAAAGGTTCTATGTACTTTACATTGGATGATGGTATTTATAAAGCTATGCACTATGTTCCTCTGGAAGAGGAAAACCTATATCTACTTTCAATTGTTCCAGTAAAGGTAGCAAATGCACAGTTTGATTTACTTCTAAAAAAAGCAGTCTTTATCAACATTTTAATTATTATATTATTTTTATTACTTATCATATTAATTATATTTATAAATCGCAAAAATAGAGAGCAACTTATAAAAATCGCCTATGTAGACCCTGTAACTAAAGGCTATAGTAAGGCACGTTTTGATATGGAAGCTAAAGCAATCATAGAATCAACTTCAGCAGGAACCTATTCATTAGTATCTATAAATATTAATAAATTCAAACTTATTAATGATTCTTTTGGTAGTGATGCTGGAGATAAAACATTAAAATATATACATGATGTAATTGCTAATTATTTGGAACGAGAAGAATTACTTTGTAGAGTTTCTAATGACCAGTTTAATATTCTTATTAAAACTATTTCACAAAAAGAAATTCTTAAGTACATAGAAAATATTACAAATGATATTAACAGTTTTAACAAAGATAAAGAATGTAAATATTTTATAGCTCTTTCTATAGGTGTCTATAAAATTGATGACCCAAATATACCACTAGTATCAATTCAAGACCGTGCAAATGTAGCACGAAAAAACATTAAAGGAAATACTGTAACTCATCCACTTTACACATGTGTATTTTATAGTGATTTAGAACGTTTGAGAATGCTTAAAGAAAAAGAAATGGAAAATAGAATGGAAGAAGCATTAGATAATAATGAATTTGTAGTCTATCTCCAACCTAAAGTAGATCTTAAAAACAATAATATTGTAGGTGCAGAAGCATTAGTGCGATGGCAAGACCCAGATAGAGGTCTTATTCCACCAAATGATTTTATTCCTTTTTTTGAAAAAAATGGCTTCATCATCAAACTTGACCATTATGTGTTTGAAAAATCGTGTGCCATGATACGAAAATGGATAGATAATGGGGAAACTCCAATACCTATTTCAGTTAATTTTTCACGTGCTCATTTAAATAATAAAGATTTTTTAGAAAAATACAAAACAATTCGTGATAAATACGATGTCCCTGCTAAACTTTTGGAAATCGAATTAACTGAGACACTCATCTTTGATAACTTACAAATGTTACTCAATGTAATAGACCAAATCCATGAGGAAGGTTTTCAATGTTCACTAGATGATTTTGGAAGTGGATATTCTTCACTTAACATGCTAAAAGAAATAAAAGTTGATACTCTAAAACTTGACCGAGCATTTTTTAGTTCTCCCAACGCAGATAATGTATCTGAAAATTATGTAATAGAATCTGTAGTTGAGCTAGCAAAAAAATTAAATATGAATAGTGTATCAGAGGGTGTTGAAACAATCTTACAGATGGAATATCTAAAGAAAATTAATTGTGATATGATACAAGGATATGTTTTTTCTAAACCTATTCCTCAAGAAATATTTGAAAAAATGACTTTTGGAAAAACACTAGATGAAGTCAATACAAACGATGCTGTAAAATAATATCCTGTCTCTATAAAATGATTTTAATCATTTTGAGACAGGACTTTTTATTTTTCAACATCTTATGCTTGATTCATCTTAAATTCTCGTCTTAAGAACAATAATACAATTATCATAGCAATAAAATCTGCAATTGGCTGTGCTAACCAAACTCCATCTAAATTAAATCGAATTGGAAGTACAATAATTAATGGTATAAATAAGATAAACTGTCTCAAAAGAGTCAAAAACATAGAATGTTTAACTTTACTCACACATTGAAAATACACAGGCCCAACAATAGAAATCCCCATTATAGGTAAGGTGATTAAATTTATATTTATACCTCTTACAGCTATTTCCATTAGATTTGAATCTTTATTGAATATGCCAACAAATACTTCAGGGTATACCTGCACTACTAAAAATCCAAAAGATAATATAACTATAGATACTATGATAGACAATATTAAGGTTTTCTTTGCACGTTCAAATTGCTTTGCTCCATAATTATATGATATTATAGTTTGCATACCTTGATTTAGACCAAATACTGGCATCATAAACATCAATAAAATAGATGTAAGAGCTGTCATAGCTCCAATAGCTAAATCTCCACCATAAGCCTTTAGAGAGTTATTAGTAAATACATGAGTTATACTTATAGCTACTTCCATTGCAAATGGTGTCATACCTATTGCAAATATTTTTTTTATTATATTTGTATCTAATTTTAAATTGTATTTTTTTAATTTTAAATTAGATTTTCCTCTTATAAAATAATGTGCTACCCAAGTAAACACCACTACTTGACAGAGTACAGTTGCTATAGCTGCTCCTTTTATACCTAAGTTAAACACAAATATGAATATTGGGTCTAATATCAAATTTAGTATACAACCTACTATCATTGTTCTAGCTGCTAACTTAGGATTTCCCTCTGCTCTAATTGCATTATTTAAAGAAAATGCAATTAGATTAAATGGAGTTCCAACCAATATAACACTCATATAGTCTTTTGCATAAGATATTGAATCTTTGCTTGCTCCCAAAAGAAAAAGTATGTCTTCTAAAAAAACTAATCCTAATACAGTTATAATTATAGAAATAATTATAGATAGTGTAAGGGCATTACCCAATATTTTTTCCGCTTCTTTTTTATTTCTTTCTCCTAGCTTTATAGACAAGCTTGTACTAGCACCTACTGATACTAACATTCCAAAAGCTATTATCAGTGTAAACACTGGCATAGTTACACCAAGTCCTGCAATAGCTATAGACCCAACTCCTTCCATAGAACCAATAAAGGCTCTATCTACTACATTGTAAAGCGATGTTACCATCATAGCTATTATTGCAGGTATTGAGTATCTAAATAATAAAATCCATATTTTTTCATGTCTTAATGCTTCTTGATTTTCCATGTTGTCACCATTTATACCATGTCATAAGTTATACAAATTGGTTTATTTGTCCTTGGGTCTGTAGCTATTTCTGCATCGATATTAAACAACTCCTTCAGATTGTCTTTTGTCATAACATCGTATGCATTACCTTGACAAACTATCTTACCTTTCTTAATACCTATCATGTGGTCAGCAAATCTTGCTGCGTTATTAAGTTCATGTATTACCATGACAATAGTTCTTCCTTGTTTTTTGTTTAATTCCTCTAATAATTTTAGTATTTCTAATTGATGAGCTAAATCTAAATATGTTGTAGGCTCATCTAACAAAAGTATATCAGTCTCTTGTGCCAAAGCCATAGCTATCCATGCTCTTTGTCTTTGTCCGCCTGACAAATCTTCCATATTTCTATCCTTAAATTCTGAAATTCCAGTAACTTCTAAGCTCCAATTTACAATATCTCTGTCTTCTCTACTAGAATTTCCAAATCCACTTTTATGAGGGAATCTTCCATATGAAATTAGCTCTGAAACAGTAAGCCCGCTAGGAGCTTGAGGGCTTTGTGGAAGTACAGCCATACTCTTTGCTATCTCCTTAGATTTTTTCTTATATATATCTTCTCCATTTATATATATACTTCCATTTTTAGGGCTAATAATTCTCCCTATTGTTTTAAGTATTGTAGACTTTCCACAACCATTAGCCCCTATTATAGTAGTTATTTTTCCTTTTGGTATATTTAAATTTAAATCTTTTATAATATCGGTATTTCCATATGATACATTTAGATTTTTAGTATTTATACAATTCATAATAACACCCTTTCCTAATCATTTGACAACATTAAATAAATAAAGTATGGTACTCCTATTATGGATACAACTATACCTACTGGTATTTCTATAGGAGCAAGAAGATTTCTAGATATAGTGTCTGCCACTAAAAGTAATAATGTACCTATCAGCGCTGATACTGGTATTAGTCTTTTATGTCTCGGACCTATTATCTTTCTTCCTATGTGTGGTGCTATTAAACCTAAAAACGAAATACTACCTGCTACTGATGTTGATACACCAGATAAAATTACTGCATATATTATGAGTCTTCTTCTTTGCTTCTCCACATCTACACCAAGACTTGTAGACACTTCATCACCTAAGTTCAAGACATCAATATACTTAGCCTTATACATAGTTATTCCCATAAAAATCACTATAAATGGAAGTACAGCTATTACATATTTCCAACTAGTTCCCCAAATGCTACCTGATGTCCATACCATAACTCTATTAAATTCTTGTGTTGTAAATTTCAATTGAAATATCGTCAAAATTGAAGTAAAAGCTATATTTACACCTATACCAATCAGTAGTAACCTTGATGAATTTATTCCACCTTTCCATGCAAGAGAATATATCAAAAATGCTCCAAACAAAGCTCCTACAAGTGCAACAACTGGCATTGTAAATACAGTGAGATTACTCATACCTTCATAAACATTACCATTCATAAGATATATATAAACTACTACAAATAATGCTGCTCCTGAATTTATACCCAAAATTCCAGAGTCAGCCAAATCATTCTTTGTAACTCCTTGAAGTATTACACCTGCTGTTGATAATGCTGAACCAACCAATAAAGCTATTATTATCCTTGGCAATCTCAGTTTAAATATTGCAATTTCATGATTACGTTGACCTTGTCCTATAAAAGTCTTTATGACATCCATTGGTTCTATAGAAAATGAACCTAAATTTAAACTAACTAGAAAAGCAACAAAAATAAGTACCATTAAAATTGAAATAACAAGTAAAGTTTTAGAATTTGTTTTTATAATATTTTTCATAGCACCTATTTATTCCCCTTTCTAACAAGATATATAAATATTGGAACTCCTATAAGAGCTGTTATAGAGCCCACTGGAGTCTCATATGGAGGATTTATCATTCTACTTAATATATCCGTATATACAAGTAGCACAGCTCCTAGAACCAAAGAACTTGGTATTATATACTTATAATCTGAGCCTACTATTCCTTTAGCTATCTGAGGAACTATAAGACCTATAAAAATAATATTACCTGATACTGAAACAGATGCTCCAGTCATTAATATTACTAATACTATACATATAAATCTAACAATGTCAGTTTTTTGCCCTAACCCTATTGCCACTTCTTCTCCAAGACTTAGGATAGTTATTCTTGGGGCCATAATCATAGATAGGATAAATCCAATACCTCCAACTATAAATAATAGTTTTATCCCTTCCCACGTTACGCCTACAAGTCCTCCTGATATCCAAAAACTTAATTGCTGAGATAGATTAAAGTACATAGATATTGCAGAGGCCAAAGAAATTAACAATGTACCAAGAGCTACCCCTGCAAGAGCTAATTTTACATTATTAACTCTTCCTCTTGATTTTGAACTTACAAAATATATAAATAAACCACTTATACTTGCTCCAATAAATGCAAATATCATTACACTAAAGTTCCCATGTATAAGTTTAGGAAATTTTTGTTGAAGTACTAATGATATTGCAATAGCAAATGTAGCTCCCTGTGTAATTCCTATAACAGAAGGTTCAGCTATAGGATTTCTTGTTATTCCTTGCATTATAGCACCTGAAACTGCTAAAAATCCTCCAACAAGTGCTGCTGCTATTGCCCTTGGAAGTCTAACATCCTTCACTATTCTCATATTTATTCCATCTTCCATATTTATTAAACTACTTATAACAGTCGATAGATTCATATCTTTAGCCCCAATAGTTATGGATAATACAATTCCAAATACAAGTGCAACTATACTTATTAATATCAACGAATAAGTCAGATTTTTTTTACTAAGTGTAGTCAATTATCCTACCTCCTTTTCCCTTTTAATTCTAGTGCAGTAATATATTTATTAAGTATTTTATGATTTTAAACTTATTAAAAATAGGTGTGAAAAATGAACATCATTATCTCACACCTAATAAGTTAAGAATTACTTTGTTAATTCATTTTTAACTGATTCTAATAACAACTCTTTTCCAATTGGATTATATGATTGGCTGAAAAATGGAGCTGCATCAAGTATTGTTACGTTTCCATCTTTTACTGCTCTCATTTGAGCCCATATAGCACTATTTTCTAAATCTTTTTTATCTGATTCTGTAGCTATCACAATTATATGGTCTGCATCTATATCTGTAAGACCCTCCATACTTACCATTGGCAATGTTATTCCATCTTGCTTTGGCATATTTTTAGGTCTAGCTAATTTCATATCATCATTAATTAAAGTTCCAATTCCTCCATCACTAAACACCATAAATTGTCCCGAACTTGCTAATACTGGTAAATAAGTTTTTTCTCCATTTTTTTCTACAACTTCTTTACCTAGTTTTGTAGCTTTTTCATCATACTTTTGTAACCAATCCTTAGCTTCGTCTTCTTTATCAAATATTTTTGAAACATCAGTTAACTTACTTCTCCAGTCATTTGCATAATCTTTCATCATGACTACAGGAGCTATTTCTTTTAATTGGTCATAGATTTTTTCTTGTCTTTGACTCATTATTATTAAATCTGGATTTGCTTCTAATATAGCTTCCATATCCATAGTATCCATCATAGAGTGACCTACTATCTTTACATCTTTAAGTTCTTCTCTTATGTAACTTGGCAATTTATCAGTTTCATATGAGTCTACATTTGCCGTTGCAATAGGTTTATGACCAGCTATTAACAATTCCTCACTACTTCCTGATATATCAACTATTTTTTTAGGATTTGATGGTATCTTCACCTCTCCCTTAACAGATTGTACAACTCTTGTATCTGATTTTTCTTTATTATCTGTGTTACTATCTGAACATGCCGTAACAAGTACTAACGTAGTTATAATAGATATAAATATTGCTAATGATTTTATTTTTTTCATGATTATTTCTCCTACTTGTTTATTATACTTATATGATATTGATTATCATAAGCACATATTTATTATAGCATTTTTCTAGTTTTAGTCAATATTATTTTGCAAAAGGATAAAAATTCCTAATTAATCTTAATTAAATATACTATAGATAAGGTTTTCTTTCATTGAACAATAAATTTTATATCTGTTCTTTATGTAAATATAATAAATAGAATGACTTTTCAGTTAAACAATGATAAAATGCAAGATACAGAATAGTAATTTAGTAAGGAGGATTTAAAGCGTGGTACATTTAGTATATTGTGATAATGCAGGTAAAAAAGGAGAAAAGGTATTAGATAAAATTTTAGCTGGAACGAAGACAATGGTAATTAGAGGTGCTGCTGGTAGAAAAATACCACATAGCAGAGTATTTCAAGGAGAGTTACTTTATTTTATGGAAAAAGGAACTTCAAGAATTTCTGCAAAAGCTACTGTTAAAAAAGTAGACAACTATATTAAATTAACAGAAGACGAAATTTGCAAAGTTCTAGATGAAAATCAACCAAAACTAAATTTATCTGATAAGCAAAAAGTTCGTTGGCATAAAAAATGCTTATGCTTAGCTGAATTTGAAAATGTTCAAGAAATAACACCTCTTGATTTCGACCATCAAGGAAATATGGATGATTGGCTTATTATTGAAAAAATTGAAGATGTAGTTGTAGGTACTAGTATACCTTACAATTACGAGAAATCTAAATTTTAGAACATTAATAAAAGAATAATAAATTGCTAAGTTATAACTTTTTAACATATTTTAATAAAAAAGAGTGTTTTTAATAATTATAGAAATTATTAAAAACACTCTTTCATAATAGTTAAATTAGACTACTTGCTCTCCAATCTTTCATACAAATCTACAAATTCTTCTGCTAGTTGTTGAAAGTTCATAGATGTCATTAAATGGTCTTGTGCATGAACTAATATAACACTCATTTCAGTTTTATTACCACTAGCTTCATTTTGTATTAATTCTGTTTGGAATTTATGTGCTTTATGAATTGACTCTTTTGACTTTTCAATACACTCTCTAGCTTCATCTATATTTCCGTTCTTTGCTTCTTTTATAGCTTCAAAAGCTAGACCTTTTGCATCGCCTGCAAATCCAATTATTCCAAAAGATATTTCTATCATCTTCTCATCCATCTGTATACCTCCTAAATATCTCTATAGCTTGATATGACTAATCTATTTTCTCTCAAAAACTCTTTGACTTTTTTAGATGTAAGTATTTTATGCTCTTTTGTTCTATCAATTGCATAAGATGTAGAATTTAAAATATAATCATCTAAAAAAGCTGGGTGAGACATAATATCCACTACATCATACTTCATTATTTCTTCTATATTTTTTATAAAATACTCTTCACTCACATTTTCTTTATAAAAGCTATCTATTAATGGAACTATTTTTGAATACTCTAAATCGTATTCAAACCCTCCTCTTATTGGAAGATTATACTTATTTACAATTTTCTCTATTACTGGTTTTAAATTTACTAAGGTATGAATATGATGATGACTATCTAAATGAGATATGTCTATTCCAAGTTCTTTTACTCTCTCTATTTGAGCACAAAGTTCTTCATAAATCTCATCATAATCCATTTTTTTAATAATTTCGTCTGTAATTCTTCTAATAAAAAAACCTTCTTTATCAACAATAGTTTTTAAGTTAGACAATAATGGTCTACCACAACTTAAAGTCATATGAACTCCACAATTTAAATCTCTATTTTCTTTAAGTAGCTTTACTCCATGTTCTACACCAGGCATATTTGCCATCATAGATGTGGACTTAACTATTCCATTATTATGAGCTGATATTATACCATAATTCACAGCTTCGCAATATCCAAAGTCATCTGCATTTATTATAATTTTAGTCATACCATAACCTACTTTCTATAAACTATCTATTAAATCTAGGAAGATAATCTTTATGAGCTTCTAACATTTCATCTAATATAGTTTTTGCCAAATCATCCGATGGAATCAATGGATTTATACAAAGTGCCAATAAAGCAGATTCATAATCTCCATATACAGCTGCTTTGGCTGCTAAAACTTCAAATGACTTAATTTGACTTACTAACCCATGTACAGAATCTGGTAAATAGCCTATACTTAATGGTCTTGGTCCATTTTTTGTTATTACACTACTTACTTCTACCGCCTGCTCATCTTTAAAGTCTCTTATAGCCCCATTATTTAATGTATTAACTACTTGGATGTCTTTTTTATCATTGTAGATAGAACTTATTAGATTACAAGCAGCATCACTATAATAAGCTCCTCCTCTTTTTTCAAGTTGAGGTGGTTTTATATCTAGCTTTTCATCTTTATATAGTTCAAATAATTGTTCTTCTAATTCTTTAACCACTTGACCTCTAGCTTTTCCCTCTTTAAATTCTATTAACTCATCTTCAAGCATTTCTTTAGTTTTATAATAATATCTATGATATGGGCAAGGTATAGCACCTAAAGATTTTATAAAATCAGCATTAAAATCAATTGCCTTTATATTTTGCATGCTTATATCTGCTTTAACAAATTTATCTATTGCTTCTTTTGTAACATCTTCTCCGTCTAAAGCTACATTAAGACCATAAACCATATGATTAAGACCTGCAAAATCCATACTTATTCTATCACTTTCTACATTGAATAGTTTAGCTACATCATTTTTTAAATGAATTGGTACATTGCATAGACCTATATATTTTTTAAAGTTAGTGTATTTGAATACAGCTTCTGTTATTATTCCTGTTGGATTTGTAAAGTTCACCATCCATGCATTTGGACATAATTCTTCCACATCTTTTATTATATCAAATATAACTGGTATTGTACGAAGAGCTTTAAACAACCCACCTGCACCATTAGTTTCCTGTCCCATAACTCCATGAGATAAAGGAATAGTTTCATCTTTAATTCTTGCATCTAAAAGACCTACTCTAAGTTGTGTTGTTACAAAATCTGCGTCTTTTAAAGCTTCTCTTCTATCTAAAGTAAGATTTATTTTCATATCTACTCCAGCTTTTTTTACCATTCTTTTAGCTAGATTTCCTACTATCTCTAGTTTTTCTTTTCCATCTTCTATATCTACAAGCCATAACTCCTTTACAGGTAGCTCCTTATATCTATTTATAAAACCTTCTACAAGTTCAGGAGTATAACTTGAACCTCCTCCAATTGTAACTATTTTTAGCCCATTTTTCATCTCATTATACCATCCTTACTTATAATTTAGTATATATTACAAAACTTTATCTATTTATTTCCGAATAAAATTACCTAGTTGTCAATTTTTGTTAATTTTTTAGCTTCCATTTTTTCAGATGCTATAACAAACGGAATATATATTAATATTGACAATATTAAATTAAATAGTGCTAAAGCTCCTCCAGTCCAATCACCTGTAGCCATTGCCCCACCTAATATAGGAGGTGTTACCCAAGGTATTTTAGGTAAAATTACTGGTGCTACTAATCCAAAATCTATTGCTAAATATGATACAGCACTACATACTACTGGTGCAAGTACAAATGGAATCATAAAAATAGGATTTAAAACTATTGGAAGCCCAAATATTAATGGTTCTCCTATGTTAAATATTGCTGGAGGTCCCCCTAACAATATCATCTCTTTACGTCTTCTCCCTGCTATTAATAAAGCTACAATTAATCCTAATACCATTCCTGAACCACCTAAATACACAAATGCATCAAAGAATGAACCTGCAAGTACATGATAGCCTTCAGTTGCACCTGCTTGAGCTAAGGCAGCGTTTTCTCCACCTAATTTCATAAGTATTGTTTCTGTAAAAGGAAGTGCTATATTTGCACCATGAAGACCAACAGTCCAAAGTATATGAATTATAAATGCAATAAGCATTGTAGAACCTAAACTATCAGCTACATTTGATAGTGGTGCTCCTAAGTAAGTATTCAAAATATCTGTTAAGAAATTTCCATCTGAAAGCATTTTTATAAATATTCCTATTACAGTAAATATCATTATAGTCAACATTCCTGGTATTAACTTTGCAAATGATCTTGAAACTGCTGGTGGAACTCCATCTGGCATTTTTATAGTTAATTTCTTTACTTTAGATAATCTTACAAATATCTCAGCAGACAACAACCCTATTAATATAGAAGAAAATAGTGCTGCTGTTCCTAAGTAAGTCTGTTGTATCATTCCCCATCCTTCAACTGCGCTAATACCACCTTCTGGAACTATCTTACCAATTTGTGGAGCCATTATAAAAAAGATAGATAGTGCTATAAGACCAGCTTGTAATCCATCACTTTCATAAGACTTTGCTAGGAAATAGGCAACACCTATTACTAAAAATACTGCCATCGTACCTATAGCTCCCCACCAAAGGTCTCCTCCAAACATAGTCCAATTTTCTCCAAATATACTTGCCATCAGATTTTTATATGCTTCTAATGGCAAGTTGTTTATCAATGTTCCCAATGCACCTACCATAGTTATAGGTATCATTGCTATAAATGCATCCCTTACTGCTACTAAGTGCCTTTGAGCTCCTACCTTTGCAGCTACAGGCACTATATATTTATCCATAAATGACATGAATTTTTCCATTTTACATCCTCCAGTACAACTTTATTTTGAATTATTTAATTCCACTGCTCTATCTAAGACAGCTTTCCCATTACATCTTCCATAATCCATCATATTTATAACTTCTACTGGAATATTATATGGTTTTGCCATTTCAGTTGCTTTTCCTAATACATATCTAACTTGAGGTCCTAAAAGTAAGACATCACAATTTTCTATTTCATTTTTTAAGTTCACTTCTGATATAGCCCATATTTTTGCTTCTATACCGTTTTCCTTCGCGGCATTCTCCATTTTTGTAACCAATAAACTAGTTGACATCCCTGCTGAACAAGCTAACATTATTTTTATCATTTTCTTACCTCCAAATTAGAATTTATTAAGTATCTTTTTAAGTCATAATATCTTTAAACTATACATTTAAAGTGTCCTTATTTATTAATTTTTATTTTAATGTATATATTTTATTTTTAAATGTATATACATTTATTTCTTGATATTATTATATATCAAATGTATATACATTTCAAGAAAACTTTTTCATTTTTTCTTAATTTTTATTCGACAACAGCACTTAAAGTTAAAGTATATCCATGATGATATGTGTGTGAGTATTCAAAAACCTCACTATTTTGTAACTTACAAACTTGATTTATATATAAAAGTGCTTCTGGTTCTTCAATTTCTAAATTAGTCATACATTCCTCATTTGATATTACAGCTTGTACTTCTCTCTCTGACATAGCTATTTTATATCCACATACTTCTTCCACAAAATTATAAAGTGAATTTTCACAATGAATTTTATTTAAATTTGGAAATAACTTAACTGGCATATATGTAATCATATATGAAACCCTCGTTTCATCTGCCAATCTTACTCTTTTTATCTCCCATACATTTTCTCCTAAGCTAATATTCAATTTACTTGATAATTCTTCGTCTGCTTGAACTATTTCAAGAGATACCAATATATTAGATACTTTATAGCCTTTACTTTCCATCTCCTTAGTAAATCCACTTACAGAAGATATATTATCATATATTTTATTTGCGAGTACTATACTTCCTACACCTCTTTGCCTAGTTATATAACCTTCCTTAACTAGATTATTTAATGCTGACCTTACAGTCATTCTAGTCACATTAAATTCTTCACTTAATTGCTTTTCAGATGGGATTAAATCCCCTTCTTTCAAACTATCTGAATTTATTAATTCTCTTACATGATTTTCTATAACTTTATAAATTGGTTCTTTCATTTAATTCACTCCTAATCAATTCGAACTTTTATATGATAAGTTAATTTTATATACAAATAAACAAAATGTCTATACATTTAATATAAATTAAATTTTATTTAGATACCTTATATAATTTCCCAAGTTTAAGCAGATATATAAATAAACTTATCATTAATATTCCCTTTAATATACTTGATATTGTTATACTCCACCAAACACCATTTAATCCTAATATTTCTGGTCTAGATATAAAGTAAGCTAATGGTACTCTTGCACCAGTCAATACAGTAACTATTATAGAAGGTATATAGGTTCTACCTAATCCTTTAAAAGCTCCTGTTGTTATTATTTCTAGACACATAAAAAATTGAGAGTATCCTAATATTTTAAGATACATAGCTCCTTTTTCTATTGCTTCACTTTCATCTATAAAAACAGAAAAAATACTTCCACCTGCAAATATCAATACTAAGGTTGTCATTATTCCAAGTATAGAAGATACAATTATAGCTATTTTACATCCTTTATTTATTCTAGAATACTTTTTGGCTCCATAATTTTGTCCAACAAAGCTTCCTAATGCAACAGCTAATCCTTCAGCAGTCATCCATGATATTGCTTCTATTTGTGACCCTACTTTTTGCACTGCAACTGCAACAGGCCCCCATGAAGCCACTATTACACCAAGCAACATTGAAAATATTGTAAACATTCCACTTTGTATAGCTACAGGAAAACCTAACTTATATAACACTTTATAGTATTTAAGTTCTATTTTTCTGAAGATTTTTATCTTAAAATACTCCTCTTTACTCTTAAGTATTATATATAGAAAACATGTAGTAACTACTATTTGTGCAAATACAGTAGCAATAGCAGCTCCTGCAACTCCAAGTTTTGGAGCAGGTCCCCATCCAAAAATTAGAACAGGGTCAAGTATAATATTAGTTATTAGCCCTATTGTATTGATGCAAAAAGGTGTTCTACTATTCCCAAGTCCATTGAAAATTGCAGTAAATACTGGATTGATAAAATAAAATACCATACCTAAAGCTACTATTATTAAATATTGTCTGGACATAGATATAACTTCTAAATCTCCCAATCTGAAAAAACCTATTAGTTGTTTATTGAGTACTATCAAAACCATAGTATATATTATTGCCAACATAAGGTTTATTTCTACTGCTGATTTTATATATGATTTAGTAGTGCTTATATTATTTTCTCCTATACTTTGTGCTACCTTTACTTCACCACCTACTTTTGAAATCATAATAAATGCCATTGCAAGCCATGGAAAAAATCCCGCTGTCCCAACTGCAGCTACTGCTTTACTTCCAGCTTTACCAACCCATATCATGTCTATCATGTTATATCCCATTTGTATAAATGAAGTCCCCATTATTGGGAGTGATAGTTTAAGTAACTTTTCAGTAATACTTCCTTCTGTTAAATCAAGTCTATTTTTCATTTTCCACCTCTTTTATATTATAATTATAAAATTAAAAAGCCCTTTAATTGTACACTTAAATCAACTACTATGTTTATTTAAGTAAATTTACCATCATAAATAAATTTATTATATTTAAACTCAATAAGTTGAAATAAAGTTACTAATTTAAAATGATTTTTAGCTTCTACTTTTCTAATCTACCATATATTATTTCTCTATAACAGTACATTTAACACCTTGAATATCTATATTATTCTTCCCAGTCATTAATACAAATTCTACTCTGTACAATATACCCCATTTACAAGAATTTACTTATAATATAGCATTTTTAGATTATTTAATATATATTACCTGTCTATGTAGTTTCAAATTGTGTTAACTATAATAAAATATGGTAATGTCTATCATTGATTTTCAGCAATAGATATAATTATATCACTATCTCACCACTATGGTTCTTATTTTAATACCATTAAGTAAATATATCAAAATCACCAACAAACTTGTTATATAGGCCAATATATTCCACTATATTTTCCAAAGATTGACAAGTTTTTTTGGGGTTGATATACTAATACTTAAAATATTTTAAATTCGTATGAGGTGAAGCAATGAACATAAATGAATATATCAAAGACTCTGTTTTAGTTTTTGATGGTGCAATGGGTACATACTATTCCAAACTAAAAAATAGTCCTTTCAATTGTGAAATAGCCAATATAAATGATGCATCTACAATATTGTCTATCCACGAGGAATATATAAAAGCTGGATGTATGGCTATTAAGACAAATACTTTTGCAGCAAATGAAACACTTCTAGAGTGTGATTTTAAAACTGTCAAAGATATTATAAAAAGTGGGTATGAAATTGCATTAGAGGCAACAAGAAATACAGATGTATTTATATTTGCTGATATTGGTCCAATACCTGCTCTAAATGATAGAAATTTGTTACCTGACTATAAGAAAATAGTAGATGTATTTTTAGAAATTGGAGCAACTAATTTTCTATTTGAAACATTTAGTAGTGATGAATATTTACCAGAAATCTCAAGTTATATAAAAGAAAAACAACCAAATGCATTTATCTTAACAGAATTTGCAGTTAATCCAGAGGGCTTTACTAGACTTGGAAAAAGTGGAACTAACATCTTTAAATCTATTTCCAAGGACAAAAATATTGATGCATTAGGATTTAATTGTATCTCTGGCCCACACCATTTATTACATTTTATAAAGACACTTGATATTAATGACAATATAGTTTCTATTATGCCTAATGCAGGCTATCCAACTATTATCAATAATCGTACATTTTTTGAAGATAACTCAGACTATTTTTCAGAACAGATGCTAGAAATATTAAATCAAGGGGTTCATATACTAGGTGGATGCTGTGGTACAACACCTGAATTTATCAAAAAAACTGTTGAAATAATAAATTCTTTATACAAAGGCAATGTTGCCATAAAAAATGATATTTCTCCAAAAGAAAAAATTAAATCTGTGGCAAAAAACGAACTCTTAGAAAAGCTTGATGGAGGTAAAAAAATTATAGCAGTTGAATTAGACCCTCCTATTGATACAGATATTGAATTTTTTATGAATAGTGCTGAAAAACTAAAAAACTACGGAGTTGATGCAATAACAATTGCTGACTGCCCTATAGCAAGAGCAAGAGTTGATAGTAGTTTATTAGCTTGTAAAATAAAGAGAGAGTTAGACATCACTCCTATTCCACATATGACATGTAGAGATAGAAATATTAATGCTACAAAAGCTCTTCTTTTAGGATTAAATATTGAAAACATAAACAACGTGTTAGTAGTAACTGGAGACCCTATACCTTCTGCTGAAAGAGATGAAATAAAGGCCATGTTCAGTTTTAACTCTTCTATACTAGCAAATTACATAAAAACTTTAAATAAAGATACCTTTAATACTCCATTTAATATATTTGGAGCTTTAAATATAAATGCAACAAACTTTGATTCTCAACTTAAGCACGCTAAGATTAAAATAGAAAATGGGGTTACTATGTTTTTAACTCAACCAGTTTTAACAGAGCAAGCTTTATTAAACTTAAAAAAAGCTAAGGAAATACTTCCTGCAAAGATACTAGGTGGAATTATACCTGTAGTAAGTTACAAAAATGCTTGTTTTATGAATAATGAAATTTCAGGAATTACTGTTTCACAAGACATTATAGACATGTACAAAGATGCTTCAAAAGAACAATCTACTAAACTTGCTATCAATATATCAACTCAAATAGCAAAAGAAATTGAACCTTATGTAGATGGTTATTATATTATTACACCATTTAAAAGAATTGACATAGTATGTGATATATTAGCAGGTATTAATAAATAAAATAATTATAATATAAATACTATTAAGATATTATAATGTTTATTTATTAAAGTATAGTGTAATTTTAAAAAGCCTTGTATTTGAATCTTTTAAGCTAAATTATAGATTGTAATTTTTAGATGATTTTGATAATATAGATGTATATTATGGTAATATTTATAGATATACATTAATTATGGGGAGATTTTGTGAAATATTTTTTTACAAAAAATTTGGGATATGGAAATAAATAAAAAATTCAATAGAGTTGATATGCAAGTTTCAATACTTACTGCAATTATTGTAATAATTTCTTCTTCATGTGTTTATTTTTTTAATTATGTACTCACTTATAATGATATGATTTATACTTTAAGTGAGAGGTCAAGACATATATATAAGTATGTAGAAAAAAATCTTGATAAAGATACCTTTATTGAAATTAATTCTGAAAAAGACCACTCAAAAGAGTCTTATAAAAGTGCTAAAGTGCTATTGGAATCTGTAAAGAATACTACTGGAGTTATGTACTTATACACTGCAAAAAAAACAAAAGATGGCTCATTAGTATATGTTGTTGATGGTTTAGATTCATCTAGAAGCGATTTTAGAAATGCTGGTGATTTGATAGAAAAAGAGATTTGGGGTGACCTTAACAAAGCACTAGATAATAATATATTGCTACCTAAAAAAATAAAAAAAACATCTTGGGGACATATATTTATATCGTACTTTCCCATCCATAATGATGTTGGTAAAGTCGTTGGAGTAATGGGAATTGAATTTGAAGCAAAACATCAATACAATACCTTTAGATTTATAAGTATAGTTACTCCTTTTATAGCTTTATTAACCTGTTTAATATCAGCATTAGTAGCAGTAATCCTGTTTAAACGTATATCTAATCCTACATATACTGATTTTGCCAATACTGATTATTTAACAGGATTAAAAAATAGAAACGCTTTTGAAATAGATATGAATAACTTAAACAATTCAAATCTTAAACAACCAATTTCTATAATGTCAATAGATTTAGATGGCCTTAAAAAAATCAATGATAAATTTGGCCATCAAACAGGAGATTTATACATTAAAAATGCAAGTAAAATTATACAAGATGTAATAAATAAAAAACATATAGTTTATCGCGTTGGTGGAGATGAGTATATAATTATTTTAAAAGATTCTTATCATGAAGAAATAGATAGTATTGTCAATAAGATTAATTTAAAAATAATTGAAGAAAACGCTACTAATGAATTAAATTTATCCATGTCTATTGGATATGCAGTTTTCGATGAAAACTTAGACAACTCTTTATTTGATACATACCATCGTGCAGATTCTGAAATGTATTGTAACAAAAGAAAAATTAATAAAAACGATTAATATTTATTTTAAATTTATATTAAAGAAGTCTATTCTATAAACAATAAATTATAAGAATAGACTTCTTTAATATGTGTATTTTTATACAATAACTTCTTTAGTTAAAATTTGCTCTTTTTTCCAAACGATTTTTTATAAATTCATGTATTACCTTAACTAGTACATTTGTAATTAATATCAATACAGCTAGTGCTGCTGCTTGTGCTGTACTTCCCTTATCATCTAACTGTACAATTGATATAGCTGCTACCTTTGAACTTGCTGTATATATAAATACTAGTGCTGATATTGTTACCATAGAATTTAAGAAAAAATACATAAAGTTTTCTAAAACTGCTGGCAAACAAAGTGGTATTGTTACATTCTTAAGAATTGATGCACTATTTATTCCCATTGATTTTGCCACCATGTCTAATTCTTTGTCCACTTTCTTAATAGCTGTAGTTGCAGTTATAAAAGCTACTGAGAAAAAATGTACCACATTGCATATAACCATAATAAATAATGTTCCGTACAATCCATTAAACAAGTTCTTAATGTATATTGTATCCATTAGATTAAACTCTAATTTATTAAAGAATAGTACATAAGCTATACCTAACACTAACCCTGGTAATGCCATAGGCAATGTACTTAAAAAATATCCAAATGATTTTAAATATGGAGCTTTTTCTGTTTTTTCGTTTAGATATGCAAATAAGAAAA
The DNA here is from genome assembly GCF_020658275.1 of Clostridioides sp. ES-S-0190-01. Lineage (NCBI taxonomy): Bacteria > Bacillati > Bacillota > Clostridia > Peptostreptococcales > Peptostreptococcaceae > Clostridioides > Clostridioides sp. ES-S-0190-01. The sequence continues at coordinate 260,181 of NZ_JACVWA010000015.1, forward strand.
CAAAACTTGTCCCAAGAATAGCTGTCAGTAATGACATTTCTATTGAATTTATAAATGGCTTAATTCCATCAATACTACTTTTCATAGAAAAGTGTTCAAGTGTGAGTCTTAAATCATATGGCCAAACAGATATTAGTGAAGATAAGATTACAGTCAACATTACAGCTATTATTCCAAATGCAATAATTCCTACAATGACTCCAAATATACTGTCTCTTAACTTATTAAATTTAACCTTATATGGGATTGATTTTGAATTTATATATGAATTTTGATTTTTTTCGATTTTTTTAGTTACTATAAAAGATATTATTGCAGGTATCAAAAGTAATATTGATACAGTTGCTCCCATAGGCATATTTTGCTGCCCTATAATTTGCTTGTATACATCTATTGATAATACATTGAAATCTCCTCCAATAACTTTTGGAGCTCCAAAGTCTGTAAAGCACAATGTGAATGATACAAATGCTGAACTTATTAAAGAGTACTTAATGCTAGGTATCGTTATACTTAAAAACTCTCTTATCTTGCTTATTCCCATAGCATTGCTAGCTTCATATAATCTATAATCAGTTGAATTTAGTGATATATAAAGTATCTGAAATGATTGAGGAAATACATATATAATTTGTGCTAATACTATTCCAATTGAACCATATATCGGAATATTTATTCCAAGTAAATTAGTCACTACCCCTTGATTTCCAAATAAATATACCAAACCTATAGCATGCATCATTGTAGGGGCAAACATAGGAAACATCGCTATAGATTTAAGAAGTCCTTTAAACTTAATCTTTGTTCTTGTTAGTGCATATGCATACACTAGTGCGAGAGTTAAAGATATTACAGTTGATATAACAGATACAAATATTGTATTTTTCAGAGAATTTAACAGTGCTTCAGAAGCTAAATACTCTTTAAAATTTTGTAATCCAACAAAAACTCCATCTTTATCTAAAAATGCTTGTACAAACAGATAGATTATGGGTGCCAATAAAAATATTACCAAAGACATAACTAATACTGTAAGCATACATTTTTTTATATCTAAATTTATTTTAGATTTAATATTTAAACTTTTAGAACTTATAGCATTATTATTCATATATTTATGCTCCTTTAACTTTTGGATACTTTAAATAGTATTTTTCATCTATACTTACACTTACAAAGTCACCCTCTACTAAATTTAAATTAACCCATTCTTTTATAGAAACATCACTTATTATAAAATTTTCATTTAATTTATCTTTTATTTCCACTCTCAATAGATTCCCTCTAAATTCTATATTAGATATTGTTCCATGACAATTTTCTTTTGTTGACTTTTCTATTTGAACATATTCTGGTCTTACAGTTAATATAGAATCTCCTCTATCAAAACAGTTTGTATCTCCTATAAATTGAGCTGTAAATAGGTTTTGAGGATTTTGATATATTTCTTCTGGAGTCCCTATTTGCATTATGTCACCACCATTTAAGATTGCAATTTTGTCTGCCATAGTTATAGCTTCTTCCTGGTCATGTGTTACCATTATTGTTGTTATATTTAATTCTTTCTGTAGTTTTTTAATATCCATTCTAAGTTTGTGTCTAACTTTTGCATCAAGTGCAGACATTGGCTCATCTAAAAGTAAAAACTTTGGCTCAAGTGCTAATGCTCTTGCTATTGCAATTCTCTGTTGTTGACCTCCTGACAATGCTTTAGGATACTTATGAGCTTCATTACTCAATCCAACTGTTTCAAGCACTTCTCTAACCTTCTTATCTATCTTTTCTTTTGGTACCTTTCTTTCTTTAAGCGGAAAAGCTATATTATTATATGCTGTCATATTTGGAAATAATGCATATGATTGAAATACTATCCCAAAACCTCTCTTTGATGGCTCTAACTCTGTTATATCTTTATCTTGAAGAATTATAGCTCCACTATTTACATCTTCAAGCCCTGCTATTATTCTAAGTAATGTAGTTTTTCCACATCCACTAGGTCCAAGTAAACATAGAAACTCACCTTCTTCAATATCTAAACTAATATTGTTTAACACTCTTTTTTGGTCATAACTCTTGAACACATTATTTATTTTTAAGTAACTCATATCTAATCTCCCCTTATACAATTATATTTGTTTTTTTAATTTTATATTTTAATTTTTCTTATAAATTTCTTTTCTCTATTTCTATTAAAAAATCCATTTAACTTTTACTTACTTTCAGATTTTGAACCATACTTTGATTCCCAAGTTTTTAACACTGCACTTCTATTTTTTGATGCAGAGTTTAAATCAACTTCTTTAATCAGCTGTTCTAATGGACGTTTAGAGTAACCTTTTGGTACAGGATTCTCTGTCTTTATAGAAGTTACTGCTACTTCATGTGCATATCTGTCCATAGCTGAATCACTTATTGCCCAATCTAAAAACAATTTTGCTTCTTTTTTTATATTATCTTTCTTAACCAAAGCATTTGCTTCTAAATCCCAACCTGAACCTTCTTTTGGAAATACTACTTCTATAGGTTCTCCACTAGACAATTGCTGTGTAGCTCTATATCCAAGTGTAATGCCTATTGGGTATTCTCCTGAACCAGCTAGTTTTGCAGGTTTCGAACCTGAATGTGTATATGTAGCTATATTCTTATGTAGTTTATCCATGTAATTATAAGCTTCTTTTTCACCCATCATTTGAATAAGTCCTGATACTGTAAGATAACCTGTACCAGATGATGCTGGATTTGGCATTGTTATAAGACCTTTGTACTCTGGTTTTATTAAATCATTATATCCTTTTGGAACATCTAGACCTAATTTTTCAAGTTCTTTGTAATTAACTACTATTGCTGTCTCTGGTACACTCATACCTACCCATGATACATCTTTTCCAGTATCCTTAAATCTCTTATCTACCTTGTCATAATTTTTAGGCTTATATGCTTCAAGTGCCCCATCTTCTTTTAGTTCTATCATATTCATTGCTGATAATCCCCATATAACATCTGCTTGTGGATTATCCTTTTCTGCTAATAATTTTGAAGCTATTACACCATGAGAATCCATAACTATTTCTACATCAATATTAGGATACTCTTCTCTAAATCCTTCCATATAGTAAGTTATTTGCTCTTCTTCTAATGCTGCATATATTGTAAGTTTATTATTTCCTTTTCCTTGAGTAGTTTGTGGTGTTGTTGATATGCAACTTGTCATAAATGCAATTACTACAATACACAGACAAGTAAATATAAATTCTTTCATATCTTCCCCCTTTTTGTGTTTTTGTCTTTTTTTAATTGTTTTTTATTGTTTTTGCTTATGTTTATATAATACACCTAATTTGTTAATACGAAGTTAAGTGTAAATTAACAGTTCGTTAATTTTTAGAAATTTTTGTTAAATTTATTATTTTTTTACAAAGTTCTAGGCATATAGACCATTATATCTTCATAAAAATTCTTATAAAAAACACCCTTTTACCCATATGAGTATGATTTTATTTGAGCTTTTTTATATACAAGGTAGAATATACATAACTTTTACATCTGGAGTATTGAAATGAATATTGAGAGATTAATAGGTAATTAATTGATACCGCCAATTCCGAATATGTGCTTACTTGCACTAAAAAGCCTAACTCCTATAAACTAGGATGTTAGGCTTATTTTTATAAGTATTTAATTATCCAACCAAATCATTTTTCTTTTTTTCTTCAAGTGCTTTTTTAAGCACCATATCCTTAACCTTCATAAGTCTAGTAGTACTTGCTCTCTCATTTTCTTCAAGCTTCATAGCAATATACTTAATAGTTTCAATGTAATTTGGTATCATTACATTTTCAAGAGCATTAACACGTCTACGTGTCTTTTCTATCTCTTGTGCAAGAAGCTGTGCACTTTTTTCACTTTCTGCAAGTCTTAAAAGTGGTTCCATTGCATCTGAAAATGCTTCCATAGCAGAATCTAATTCACCTGATGTAAAAGCAAGACCATAAGGATAAATATCACTTTGATTGTTTTCAGTTTTAAAGTCAAACACAGGAACATCAACACTCATTATGTTTCTTGTAGAAACACCTACAGAAACAGATTGTTTTGGCATCATAAGTGCTGAACCTAGATACTCCTGACTCATAACTGCCCTTGCAATTATAAAATTTTTATAAGCAGCATCGAGAGCATTTTCTGCTTCTTCACGTAATCGCTTATTTTCTCTTACAATTTCAAGAAATTGTTTCATAAGTTCATCAAGCTTATCTTTAAGAAGCTTATGACCTCTTGTCGCAGTTTTAAGGAGTTTCTTAAGTCTAGTCATTTCCATACGTGTTGGATTTATATTTAATCTAGCCACAGATATCACTCCTTAGGCATATATTTTTCAAAATATTCATCACGAATACGTTTAAGTTCACTTTTTGGTAACATACTAAGAAGCTTCCATCCAATTTCTAATGTTTGCTCAATAGTTCTGTCAGTTCTAAATCCTTGTGAAACGTATTCTTTCTCAAATTCATCTGCAAATTTTGCATACATTAAATCAATTTCAGAAAGTGCAGATTCACCCAATATTGCCATAAGTTCTTTTGCATCTTTACCTCTTGAATATGCTGCAAAAAGCTGGTTCATTGTATCTGCGTGGTCCTCACGAGTCTTACCTTTACCAATCCCCTTATCTTTAAGACGAGAAAGTGATGGTAAAACATCTATAGGAGGTTGTATATCTTTTTTATAAAGTTCACGGTTAAGTATAATTTGTCCTTCTGTAATGTATCCTGTAAGGTCAGGAATTGGATGTGTTTTATCATCCTCAGGCATTGTAAGTATTGGAATCATTGTTATAGACCCTTCATGTCCTTTCATTTTTCCTGCTCTTTCATACATTGTAGCAAGGTCAGTATAAAGATAACCTGGATATCCACGACGTCCTGGAACTTCTTTTTTGGCTGCGGAAACTTCACGTAATGCTTCTGCATAGTTTGTAATATCTGTTATTATAACAAGTACATGCATATCTTGCTCAAAAGCAAGGTATTCTGCTGCTGTAAGTGCCATTCTAGGTGTAGATACACGCTCTACTGCTGGGTCATTTGCAAGGTTTACAAATACCACAGAACGGTCAATTGCTCCTGTTGCTTTAAAATCACTTATGAAGAAATCTGCATCTTCAAAAGTTATACCAACAGCTGCAAATACAACGGCAAACTTAGAGTCAGTTCCACGAACTTTTGCCTGTCTTGCAATTTGAACTGCAAGATTAGCATGTGGCAAACCAGAACCTGAGAATATAGGAAGTTTTTGCCCTCTAACCAAGGTATTAAGTCCGTCTATAGCAGAAACACCAGTCTGTATAAACTCAGCTGGATAATCACGTGCTGCTGGATTTATAGGTGCACCATTTATATCAAGTCTTTTATCTGGTATAATTTCTGGTCCACCATCAATAGGTTTACCCATCCCACTAAAAACACGACCTAATATGTCTGGTGAAACTCCAAAATCAAGACTCTTTCCTAAAAAACGTACTTTACTTTCAGCAAGGTTTATACCTGTTGAACTTTCAAAAAGTTGAACAAGTGCAGTATCTTCATTTACTTCTAGAACTTTACAACGACGAATTTCTCCACTTGAAAGCTCAATTTCTCCAAGTTCATCAAATTTTACACCTTCTACGCCGTTTATTAACATAAGAGGACCAGCTACCTCTTGTATTGACTTATATTCCTTTATCATAGTTCTTCAGCCCCCCTCTTCTTAATAAGGTCAGCAAGCTCGTTGTCTATTTCATCTTCAATTGCATCGTAAGCAGCATCTAGTTTATCTTCTTCTACATACTTAGCACGACCAATCTTTTCAAGAACTGAAAGCTTGATAATATCATTTATAGTAACATTTTGCTTAATAGCATCTTGTGCTGACTTATAGAATTTTAGAATAAGCCCCATCATTCTATACTGTTTGTGAAGTGATGTATAAGTATCAACTTCATGGAAAGAGTTTTGATGAAGGAAGTCCTCTCTTATAGAACGAGTGACTTCTAGTATCAATCTATCTCCATCTGAAAGTGAGTCAACACCAACCAATTGAACTATCTCTTGAAGCTCAGATTCAACTTGCAAAAGTTTCATAGCTTGAGCTCTTTGAGCTGAGAAATTATCATTTATATTTTTATCTGCCCATACATCAACTTTCTCCTGATAAAGTGAATAACTTGTTAACCAGTTAATTGCTGGGAAGTGACGTTTATATGCTAATGAAGCATCAAGTCCCCAGAATACTTTTACTATACGAAGTGTTGCTTGGCTAACAGGTTCTGATGTATCACCACCAGGAGGAGAAACAGCACCAATTGCTGTAAGAGTTCCTTCTCTATCATCCATACCTAGACAGTTTACTTTTCCTGCTCTCTCATAGAATTGAGCAAGACGCGAACCTAAATACGCTGGGTAACCTTCTTCACCTGGCATCTCTTCCAAACGACCACTCATCTCTCTAAGAGCCTCTGCCCATCTTGATGTAGAATCTGCCATAAGTGCAACACTGTATCCCATATCTCTAAAATATTCAGCTATTGTAATACCAGTGTATATAGAGGCCTCACGCGCAGCAACTGGCATATCTGATGTATTAGCTATAAGTACTGTTCTTTGCATAAGTGACTCACCTGTTCTCGGGTCTTTTAGTTCAGGGAATTCAAGAAGAACATCTGTCATTTCATTTCCACGTTCTCCACATCCTATATATACAACTATATCTGCATCTGCCCATTTAGCAAGCTGATGCTGTGTAACAGTTTTTCCACTTCCAAAAGGTCCTGGAATAGCTGCTACCCCACCTTTTGTAATTGGGAAAAATGTATCTATAACTCTTTGACCTGTAACAAGAAGTGAATCTGGTGTTTTCTTTTCCCTATATGGTCTTTCTTTTCTAACTGGCCATTTTTGCATCATAGTTACAGCTATATCATTACCTTTTTCGTCTGTGATAACACAAACTGTATCCTCAACAGTAAATTCTCCAGAATATATTTCTTTTATAGTACCTTTTACGCCATAAGGAACCATAATCTTACATTCCACTACAGCAGTTTCTTGAACTACCCCAATTATATCTCCTGCTACGACTTTATCACCAGCAGATTTTTTAGGTTTGAATTCCCATTTAATTGTTCTATCAAGTGAAGATACTTCAACACCTTTAGTTATATTAGTACCTGAAATTTCATACATTTTTTCAAGTGGACGTTGAATACCATCATAAATAGTTGAAATAAGACCTGGCCCAAGTTCAACACTCATAGGCATTCCAAGAGAAACCACTTCTTCTCCTGGTCCTAGACCAGAAGTTTCCTCATAAACCTGTATAGAAGCCTTATCTCCATGCATTTCAATAATCTCGCCTATAAGATGTTTATCAGAAACTCTTACGACGTCAAACATATTCGCATCTCTCATGCCCTCCGCTACAACAAGCGGTCCTGACACCTTTACAATTGTGCCTGTTTTCATATTCTCTCACCTGCAATCATATACTTTATCAAAATTTAAATATTCCCTCCTATATTTTATCAATACATTTTTTAGCATTAACAAAATTTGAGATTGTCTCTTATTCAATTTGCATCTATTCTTTAAATAATATATCTGCACCTATAGCACGTTTACTAGATTCTCTTACTTCATTCATACCTAATCCCATACTTCCTCCAATACCTGGAATAACTATAATAGCAGGAAGTTGATAGTCTTTGTATTTTGCTATTGATTCTTTTGCAAGCAATGACGCCTGTTCTGTAATATAAATTATCGCATATTCATCTTCAACCAACTTATGTATACTTTTTTTAATTTCGTCACTATCATAGGCTGGGAAGATATCTATTCCAAGAGCTAAAAATCCCATGATGCTATCTTTATCTCCAACTACTCCTACCTTATACATAAGCATCCCTTAGCCTTTCTTTTATAGTATCTGCGTCTATATTATTAAGCTTACTAGTCATAATAATCCTAATTGTTTTTATTTCTGATTCTTTAGCATATAAATATGCAATTAGCGGTTCTAGTGTAAGAGGTTTAAATTTTGCATCTCTAACATATTCCATAAGATAATCATCACAAAGTTTTTCAAAGACAGTAAATCCACTATCCATGCCATTTTTACAGACATCAGAGTAAGAAGTAGATTTAAAACATGATGCTGGAGTGTCTGAAGAAAAAGCTTCTAAGAATTTTTCTTTATCAAGTGAGCCACCTGAAACAAACACATTCATAAACATATCAAAATCTTTCTTCATGTTTTTAACTCTTATAAAACTCTTTAGATTTGTTAAATCACAAACTTTCATAACATAATCTATTACAAATTTATTTTGACTTTCTGTAGCTGTCTCTTTCATACTTGAAAAAGTTGCTTTATCTAAAACAATATCAACCATCTGACCATTTTGTGTTTTACTATAAATATCAAATGCATCTATTATTGCTCCTGCCATTATCTTAGGTAAATCACTAAAACTACGATTTGCTAAAGATTCTTTAAGCTTCGCAAGTGAAATTGTACCTCCATCAATTAAGTACTTTTCACCATCTACACCAGAAATTTCTTCTTTAATCAAAACTTTTAAGTTATGATAATCATTTTTATAAAGGAATACATCAACAAATTTTTCTTCAGGGGCTAGACCTTTAAGAATTTCATATGTTTTAGATAATTCTTGAGTCAAAACATTCTCAAAATTGTGAACATTATTATTTGACGAATCCGTATAACCCGCTTCTGCTATAATTCTTAAAGAGTCTTCAGGGCTTTTAGCTTCTGCCATTTGAATAAACATTTGTCTGTTAAGAAGCTGTTTTTCAAGCACTCTTATTCGTGCCACGGCATAGGGATAAGTTTTTTCTTCTGCCATCTTTTAACCCCCCTCCTTAATTAAACAAAATTTCTGCTGCAATTTGCTCAATATCTTCATGCTCTACTGCAATTATAGCTTCAAACGAATAATTATACTCAATGTCACCTTTTTTAACTATGAAACCTCCAGTAATATCTCTAGTTTCATCAGATACTTTAATGCCTTTTTTAGATAATACATCTTTTAATGTTTTTCTATCTTTTTTAGATAATACTATCTCAGATCCATCTGTACAATTCGCTTTTTCAATCATATTTAATATAATTTGTTCATATTCACTATCTTTAAGATTTAGAAGTTTATTTTTAGCTTCTAAAATTACTGCTTCTAAAATCTGTTGTTTCTTTGATAATATTTGTTTCTTAGCCTCCATATAAGCTCCTGATATTTCCTTAGAAGCTGCTTTCTCTGCTTCTGCCTCTGCAAGCTTTGTATAGGAAGCCATTTCCTTTTCAGCTTTTTCATTAGCTGAACTTATCTTTAAATCTGCTTCACTTTTAGCTTTATCCAATATTTCTTGTGCCTCTTGTTTGGCATCAGCTATAATTCTGTCAATCATTTTTTGTTCATTACCCATAGGAGTGCTTCCTCCTTTTCATTTTTTTTACTTATGAATTATATTCTATAATTAACCAACTGCAATTCCATTGTAAGCTAAGAAAGAAACAAGTAGTCCTAAAAGAGCATATGTTTCAACTATCGCTGCAAATGTTATAGCTTTACCAAGTTCTTCAGGTCTTTTAGCAACTATTCCAACCCCTGCTGCTGCTGCCTTACCTTGTGCAATACCTGATACTAAGCCAACTAGACCAATTGGAAGTCCTGCCATAAGAAGTTGTAAACCTTGAGCTGATGTTGGTATCGCATCTCCACCAATAATTCCTGCTTTTGATAAAATAAGGAAAGCTATGATAAATCCATATAGACCTTGTGTACCAGGAAGAAGTTGCAAAACTAGAAGTTGACCGAATTTACTAGGGTCTTCTGTTACAACACCTGCTGCGGCTTGACCTGCTATTGAAGTACCTTTAGCAGAACCCATACCTGCAAATAACGCTGCTATAGCAGCTCCTGATATTGCCAAAAATTGACCATTTCCTAACGCGTTTAAAAATTCCATATTTACATCTCCTTTTTATTAATGCTTGTATATTTTGTTTTATACTTAAACGGAACAAAAGGAACTCCTCCGCCTTCATAAAACTTATTGAAAAATTCTACATACTGTAACCTACTTGTATGAACATATGCACCTAGTGCATTTATAAGAAGGTTTATTGTGTGTCCTACAACACCAATTACAACTGCAAATATTGGACCAGCTATAGCCCCTAAAAGATTGATAACCTGCCCTATAACTCCTGTTGTTAGACAAAGAGCCATAATTCTTGTATAAGATAATATATCAGCAAAATAACTTGTTATACCATAAAGACTTGAAAATCCTTTAAAAAGCTTAACAGGAACACCTTTAAAGCTTCTTCCTTGAGTAAGGATAAGACCTATAGCACCTATAATTGCTAAATATTTTCCTACTTCAGAAAATACGCCAATATCTCCTGCAACAAAAGGTATTATAAGTAGACATACCCCTGTTATACATAAATACCAAAACCCTATATCAAAAATTGCATCTATTACCTTTCCATCTCTTATTAATGTATATGCTTTAATTCCCAAACCTACATATATATGGATAATACCGAACAGTAATGACATCCCCATAAGTACCATAACATCCTCTAAAGGATTAATTAAAGCTTTTATAGGAACTAAATCCCCCAAAATACCCCCGAATATAAGACCCCATATAGTAGTTGAAACTCCACAAATACCAATAAGTTTAATTAAATTTCCTTCACCCTTTTTCATTTTTGATTTGTATACAATAAATCCACAAGCTAGGGCAATTATTATCCCATATGCAGCATCACTTAGCATCATTCCAAAGAATACAACATAGAAAAAAGTCATAATCGTATTTGGGTCAATATCTTTTGTGCTTGGACAACTGTACATGTTTGTTACACTTTCAAAAGGTGTTACAAGTTTATTGTTTTCAAGTAGAATCGGGAAACCTTCTTCTTTGTTTCCTTCCTCTGTTTGAACACAACAATCAAACTTTTCTGTGATTTCACTAATTAGGTCGCTTGCACTTTTACTTGGTAACCAACCATTAAGACAGAATGTTGTTTTTGTTTTTACAAGTCTCTCTATAATCTTTTTCTGGTCTCTTTCTATAGTGTAAAAGTCATATAGATTTTCAAGCATGTGTATATTATTTCCATGATTTTTGATTTCTTCTGTCTTATCTTTAGAAACGTTTTCCTGTCTAATTATCATTTCATTGTATTTCTTGATAGCTTGTGATGGTGTACCTTCCTCACTTGGTAATGTAACTATTGTAAAATTAAATTCTTTAAGAACTTCTGTAGCATTATCAAAAGTTTCTTTTAAAGTAATTAAATAAACATAGTTCATTAACTTGTCAGAATCAATAATTCCAAGAACACTTTCTGGCACTTCATCCTCTAGTCTAACTCTTAAAGCATCAATATTTGCATTTGTGGGTATAGTTCCTAGAATAGTTTTTGTATACTTAGTTTCCATCTTTTCAAAAGGAACATCAAAGTTTACCCATGGCTCTAACATACTTTTATTATTATTTAATAAATTTATGTTACTCCTTATTGTACCTATCTCTTTATTTAGATTATTTAACTCCAAAACTTCAGCATAAATTTCATCTTCTTTTTCACTGTCAATTTTGTTAAATTCTCTTTTTGGTGCAAACATAGCTTTCTTTTGTTTCACTAGTGAAGAAACAATGTCAATCGCTTGATTCACATGTGCCATCTTCTGTTCTAGCATTATAACCTCTGACTCCTCACCATCTTTTGTAAGATGATTTTTTAACTCATCCATTTCAGTAAGAAAGGCACTATCATCAATCTGAACAAATCCACGGTTCATAAGTAGCTTTAAAATTTGGCTTTTTTGAGCTTCTAAGCCAACAATAGATATCTTGTTCATATTAACTATTGCCATATTATCTCACTACCTTTCCAATAACCGCTTCGATTGCCTTACTTCGTCTTTCTGTCGCAGTTTTTTCAATTTTCAGACATTCACTTTTAGCATCTGCCAAGATTTTATCAACCTCTGCTTTACTGTCGGTGACTGCCTTCTCAACAAGAGTTTCTTCCATAAGCTTTGCTTGCTTTTTTACATCAGTCAAGATGCTTTCACATTCGTTTACAGCATCAGCTCTGATAGACTCTGCATCAGTAACAGCTTTTACTTTAATACTGTCTGCTGTCTGCTCTGCCTCAACAATGCTTTTTATTATTTCAAAAGCCATCCAAATCACCTCTCTTACCTTTTTACTATGTATATAACTAATTAGAGTTTTTTATTCTAATTAGATTACTACCTCATTGTTAAAGTATAAACAGCATTTTTATATAATAATTAATTTTTTTCAACATTTATTTTTTAATAAAACATATTTTAGAGTAGTACTTGCTTAGACTTACATTCTTTTTTGACTTACTTTTAGACTATGACATGAGTATGATTTTTAAATATCATTATTTTCAATAATTATAATTTAAAGCAATATGGTTTGTCAATAGCGTTATTTTGTTTTGAAATTAACGGTTTATCGACATTTTCAATTTTTATTTCAATTTTTTTTTACATATAATTTTATTTATTCCATATAAATTATTTTTATCTTTTTTTTCAACACATAGAATGATAAAACTTATTGTTTTTTTTGAATTTTTAGAAATATCTTATATTTTTTCATCTAACTTTTATAAATCATCAGCTCATATCGATTTTTGTCAGCTTATTTTAGTTTAATTTTTTCTAAATTTATTAGATATAAGTTAATCCTTTTTTAAGATTGATAAAATTTACACTTATTTTTAAATACTTTAGTCCCTCAATCATTATCTTAACTTTAAATAAGTAATACCACTAATTAGTTTATATATTATATATTCACCAACATGATGAAAAAATCCTCGAACCAATCACTCCAATCTTCAATAGGATATGCAGCTCCTCCATTTACGCTTTTTAAAAGATTGGATGTATATTCTTCTCCTATAGAAAAAAGTTCACCTATCGTTATATCATATCCTCTAGATGTAACTACTTTACAAAATGAATCCATAACATCACGTTGTTTTCTTGTTTCCATAATCTCTTTCTTAAACTCTGAATCGTTCTTTGCTTCATCTAAAATTTTAATTAATTTTTCATTCATTATATACATTCCTTTCTATATAAAAAAGAAGCCATCTAAAAAAACTAAGATGACTTCACTTAATCGTTATAAACAATATTTTTACTAGTATAAAATAATTGGTGTACCTGGTTCTATATTTTCATAGATTTTCTTTGCCTTAGAAAAAGGTGTGTTTACACATCCATGTGAACCTGAAGATCTATATATACCTCCACCAAAAGAACCTCTCCAAGTAGCATCATGAATTCCTATATTTCCATTAAATGGAAGCCAATAACTTACAGGTGAACTATAGCCTTGACCAGTTAAAGAAACATTTCTAGCTTTATAGTTAAGAGGATATATCCCTGATGGGGTAGCAAATCCTCTACCTAAATCGCCTGTTACAACATCTGTTGATACAAGCATTTCTCCATTCTTAAAGAACCACATGTGTTGGTCAGAAAGACTAATCTCAACATATGTATTACCAATATCATCTTTATTACGAGATACAGCTTTTTGTATGTAGATAGGTTCTCTTGTAACATTTTTTCCAGCTTTTACAACATCAACTAAAGCTTCTGCTTCTTTCTTTTTATCTATCAACCATCCATAAATTCCACCTGAAATAGTAATCTCTTTGCCAGTTGCAGTTTTAAATGGTCTTGAATCTCCAAAAGTACTATATTTTTTGCTTAATCCTCTTGTATACTCTACCATCACATCATTATCGAAAGTTATGTCATAATTTTTTTCTGAGTCTACCTTTAACCACTTATTAATCTCAGAGCCATCTAAAGTTTCCTTACGGTCACTAAAATCATATGTAACAACTACACTGACATATTTATCTAATGTCTTAATAGCCTCTTTTAACTTTTCTGAATCCTTTGTATTGTTTGGAACTTCATATAATTTACTCTCCTCTAAAGAAACAGAAGTAACACCAGAATTAATTGATTTTTTTACTAATTTATAAAAATCATCTTTTTTTACTTTGTTTCCAAGTACTTCTGGTACTATAACATAAGCATTTTTACTGCTATCATACTTAGGGTATGCACTCTTAGGCTCTACAACATTTTTACTATCAAAACAAGATAAAGCATTAAACCCTTTTTCTAGTAAATCTTTATCATATGAAAGAGTTACCATATTATTATACTCTTTAGATTTAAATATTCCACCAATCCATCCAAACGCACTTTGGCTATCTTTTATTTTTTGAACCTTATCATCTGGTGTAAACTTTAAATCTATATCTTTTGCTTTTATTTGTTCTTTTTTATTGTTTCTTTCCTCTAGACTTAAAGTATAAGAATTAGTACTTGATGCTAATAAATCATTTACTTGTTCAACTGTCTTTCCTGAAGCTTTCACACCATTAATAGTTGTACCAAAGTAAAAATGATTTCTAAAAAAGATTGCCATCCCTATATAAGCTACAATCAAAACACCTACTACTATAGCTATCTTAACTTTTAGATTTTTTTGCCCACTTTCTTGTTTTGCCTCTTTTCCTTCAATCATAACTAAATCCTTTCTTCATTATAATTACCTATGTACTTTACTAGTTTTAAAAAACCTTATTTCTTCTATATACCCAAACTATTATATTATTAATTTATATTTTTAAAGATAGAGTTATTTACATGATATCAATTTATATTTCAGATAAAATGATTATTGTCAATTCCCCCTTTCAAAATCCCTTAAATATAACCTCTGCTATAATAATATATTACCATACTTTTAAGCATCAGTGTGGCTATCTGTCTATTTTTGTTACATTAAACTACTATTTCCAAAAAAAGAAACTAATATCTTGTTAGTTTCCTTTTTTGATTCATTCTTATATATTGGTATCCAACTTAACATAACGTTGTTATATACATTTTATATAATTATTATTTAATTATTTTAGTTTCTATATCCTTTCCATCTGCATACTCTTTAAGTAAATCCTTAGCGTATCCAAAGTACTCTTCAATATCTGATTCCGAACTAAATGAAAATATACAAATTAGTATTTCAATTGCATCTGTTGTTATCATAGCTCTCTCGGAATCACTAGTTGGGCTTCCAAATTTACCTAATGAATCAGATAATATAGGTAGATTTTCTATATTTATCAACTCTTTTCCAATACCTTTATACTGCTCGCCTTCATCACCTACAGTAAAACATATTGGTGGATGTAGTTTACTTACATTATATGTACCAACTGGATATAATGATTTTATAGATATTAGATTATTTATTTCAACTATATTATTTATTGTATATAGACCCTTACCTTGAACAATTCTTCTAACTAATGCTTCTGAAGACGTTCTATATCTACTTGGATTTTTACCAAGTTCTTTATATGCATCTCTTGCATCTTTAATCTTATCCAATTTCGTAATATCTTCAATTTCTAGCTTTTGATTCAAAATATCACAAAACTCATTTATCCCATTTATTAACTTTTCTGAGCTTTTATTTACTACTACTTTTGCTTGGATACATCCTAATTTTGCATCAGGCCATTTGTCCTTAAGTTTTTTATCAATGCTTATATCCATCATACTCAAACAACTCCTATCATTAAATTTTTATTTAAGTTTTTTATCATCTATACATTATAGTACTATTTTTTTGTTAATAACATATTTATATCCAAAATAATTTATTTTTAACAGATTTTTATAAAAGATAATTACTTTCCTCATATCTGAATCTTACAAAATAAAAACACTAATTATCTAGCAAGCATTTATTAAATCCAAGCATATATAATAGTGTTTTATATGAAAAAATAAATTTTATTTTTAAAGTAATTTCATAAAATTTTGAACTGGCATTGGTCTTGCAAAATAAAACCCTTGAACTAAATCACATCCAAATTGCTTCATTAACTCAGCCTGTTTCTTACTCTCAACGCCTTCTATAATTACAATTAAATCTAATGATTTTGCTAGAGATACTATAGACTTTGCTATATTACGACTTTTCTCATCATTTTCAATACCATTAAGAAAAGACTTATCTAATTTTAATACATCAATTGGCATGTCCCTTAGACAACTAATAGAAGAATAACCTGTTCCAAAATCATCCATAGAAATTGAAAATCCATGCTTCCTTAATTCATTTAAAACACTTTTTAGTATATTTAATTCATTAATAACTACAGTTTCTGTTATCTCTAATTCAATTAAATTTGAATGTATGTTATATGTTTGGATAGTACTATTGATAAATTTTACAATATCTGGTTGATATAACTCAACTCTAGATAGGTTTACTGAAACTGGTACTAATTTTTTCCCTTGTTTTTCCCATTTAGATAAATCGCTACAAACTCTTTCAAATACAAATCTACCTATTTTTAAAATCAATTGACTTTTTTCTGCTATTGGAATAAATATAGCTGGACTTATAAACCCATGTTCAGGATGATTCCATCTTATCAGTGCTTCACTTCCTATCATCTCACCATTTACAAGTGAAAACTTAGGTTGATAATAAACTTCAAATTGATTCTTTACTAATGCTGTCTTTATATCATCTAAAATTATAGCTTCCTCACTAAGCTTATTTCTAACATCTTCATTATAAATAGCATAGTTTATATTTTTACCTTTGGCAACAGACCTTGCCATATTAGCTTTATTTACAGCCTTTTGAGCATCTACTTCTCCTTCTTCTACGAAGTAAATACCCACACAAAGAGAAATTTCAAATACTGTATTTAGATTATTTTCAATATTACTTCGTATACTATCAATTTTTTTTATAATTTTATTTCTTCCATTTTTATATTCACAAAAAATAGCAAAATAGTCACTTGAAAGCCGTGCATATATTTCACCTTCTGTTAGTTCCTCTTTTAAAGCACTTGCTATAGTAATTAATAGATTATCACCAAATTCATATCCAAAAGTATCATTAATCATTTTAAAATTATCAATATCAAAATATACTATAATATAATTTAAAGATGGTTTATTTAAAAGATACTTACTACATTCTCTATAAAATTTATTTTGATTTCCTATATGTGTAACTCTATCTTCATATGCTAAACTTAATATTTCTTTTTCATTAGATTTTTTTATGTACATTATATAGAAAATAATTGCAATAAACACAAATATAATCAATAATACTGCATATACAGCTCTCTTAATAATTTGCTCAGAATTACGGAATATAACATTTTCTGGAATTGAAAAAATCAAGTTCCAATCCTTTATATAATTATCTTTTTTCTTTCCATTATCCATAGTAGCATATCCTAGGTATCGTCTTTCTCCTGACATATTTAAGATTGCAGCACCTGTTTTATTTTCTTCTAATTGTTTTTTTAATTGATTTACATCTTTAATATCATTATCCTGCTTTAACAATTCATAAATATTTCTTGATAATCTATCTTGTTGAGGATGAAGTATAACTGTCCCATTATTTTTTACAACATAAGATATACTATTATTTTCATAAAAAGATACATTTATAAGTTTCATTAGAGTATTGACATCATAAGTACAATACAAAACTCCAACTACTTTATCATTATTTAATATTGGTACTGAGATAGTAATCTTTTTTACAGACTTATTTACTTCATCAATATATGGGCTTGAAACATACTTTTTACCATTAATTGAATTTTTGAAGAATTCTCTATCCTTAACAGAAAACTTATTACCCTTAGTATTTTCTGCATTCCCATTTATATCAACAATTGCCATAGTATAAAATTTTTGGTTTTCCATTTCATCTAAAAGCTTTTTTATTTTTTCTTCATTAGACATGTTAGGATTTGAAGTATAATAACTTGAAAAAATATTTAAAATATCTAAATCTTTTTCAATTTGTCTTTGTGCTAACTGAGAACCTTGTATCGCAACTTCTTTTATATGTACTTCTGCCTCTGATATAAGAAGTTTTCTTGTATCTTCTATATATAGATATCCTAATATCAGAAATAATGATGCCATTAAAAGAATTATAATTAATGTAACACTTTTATTTCTTTTAGTCATCTTACCCCTCCCTTAATTAGTCAACACTTTATATCCCTATTTATATCTTTATTAATACAAATTTATTACTTATCTTACATACAAATATACCCAAATATTACATATAGATTCATTCTAATTATTATAATAACATTATTTAATTGAATTTTGAATTAAAGTTTCAAAACTATTTATGTTTTTTTAAATGAAAAATCCCATATACAATGATATTATATATCTAATGTATACAGGATTTTAGTTTATTTATTTTATAGTAAGTTTTATAGTAAATTTATTTTCCATAATATGAATTTAAATACATTTCTTTTATTTCATTCATAAGAGGATATCTTGGATTCGCACCTGTACATTGGTCATCAAAGGCTTGAATCACCATTTCATCTAGTGAATCTATAAATTTAGATTCCTCAACACCAAATTCTTTTATAGTTTTAGGAATACCAACTTTACTCTTTAAATCTTCAATAGCTATCAATAAACTTTGGAATTTTTCTTCATCAGAATTTCCTTTTAATCCCAAGAATGAAGCTATTTCAGCGTATCTCTTTAATGCCTCTGGATACTTATATTGAGAGAAAGCTCCCATTTTCTTTGGTGCATTAGAAGAATTAAATTTCATAACATCTGTTATTAAAAGAGCATTTGCAACACCATGTGGTACATGATGGAAAGCACCTAACTTGTGAGCCATAGAGTGACAAACACCTAAAAATGCATTTGCAAAAGCCATTCCTGCCATTGTAGAAGCATTTGCCATTTTTTCTCTTGCTTCTGAGTCTTTTGCTCCATTATCGTATGCACGTGGAAGATATTCAAATATGCTCTTAATAGCTTGTAAAGCTAGACCATTTGTATAGTCAGTTGCAAGCATAGATACATATGCTTCTAATGCATGAGTCAAAGCATCAATACCAGAAGCAGAAGTTAATCCTTTTGGCATATTCATCATCATATCCGCATCAACTATAGCCATATTTGGCATCAACTCATAATCAGCTAATGGATATTTAACACCTGTATCTTGGTCAGTTATAACTGCAAATGGAGTTACTTCTGAACCAGTCCCTGCTGATGTTGGTATAGCTACAAAACTAGCTTTTTCACCCATTTTAGGGAACGTATACACTCTTTTTCTTATATCCATAAATCTCATTGCTAGGTCTTGGAAATCTACTTCTGGATGCTCATATAATGTCCACATTATCTTACCTGCATCCATTGCACTTCCTCCACCTATAGATATTATTACATCTGGATTAAACTCTCTCATAGCTTTAGCACCTATCTTAGCACATTCTAAAGTTGGGTCTGGTTCAACTTCAAAGAAAGTAGTGTGCTTGATGTTCATTTCATCTAATAGGTCAGTAACTGTCTTAGTATATCCATTATTGTAAAGGAATGTATCTGTTACAATAAAAGCTCTCTTTTTATTCATTACATCTTTAAGTTCTTTTAACGCCACTCCTAAACAACCTTTTTTAAAATAAACTTTTTCTGGTGCTCTAAACCAAAGCATATTTTCTCTCCTCTCAGCTACTGTCTTAATATTAAGTAAGTGCTTAACTCCTACATTTTCAGATACTGAATTTCCTCCCCAAGAACCACATCCTAAAGTAAGAGAAGGAGCTAGTTTAAAATTATATAAATCACCTATACCACCTTGAGAAGAAGGAGTATTAATTAAAATTCTACAAGTTTTCATAGCTTTAGTAAATTTATCAAGCTTTTCTCTCTGATTTACATCATCAATATATAATGAAGATGTATGACCAAACCCTCCATCTTCTACCAATTTTTCTGCTTTACTAACTGCATTATCAAAGTTGTTTGCTTTATACATTGCAAGTACTGGTGAAAGTTTTTCATGAGCAAAAGCTTCTTCTATTTCAACTGAATCAACCTCACCTATTAAAACTTTAGCATCAACTGGAACTTCAAAACCTGCTAATGTTGCTATTGTGCAAGCTGTTTGACCAACGATTTTAGAGTTTAATCCCCCATTTACTAAAATTACATTTCTTAATTTTTCTGTTTCTTCTTTATTTAATAAGTAAGCACCACGATCTTTAAATTCTTTTTTAACTTCATTATATATATTTTCCAATACTATAACTGATTGTTCAGAAGCACATATCATACCATTATCGAATGTCTTAGATACAAGAATTGAATTTACAGCAGTTTTTATATCTGCGCTATCATCAATTATTGCTGGTGTATTACCTGCACCGACTCCAATAGCTGGTTTTCCAGATGAATATGCCGATTTAACCATTCCAGGGCCTCCTGTAGCAAGAGTTAAGTCAACTTCCTTCATAACAGTCGTAGTTAATTCCAAAGATGGCTCATCAATCCATCCGATTATGCCTTCAGGAGCTCCAGCCAGAACAGCAGCTTCAAGAACTACCTTTGCTGCCTCTATAGTAGAATTTTTTGCTCTTGGATGTGGAGAAAATATTATTCCATTTCTAGTTTTTAGAGCTAAAAGTGATTTAAATATAGCAGTAGAAGTTGGATTAGTTGTAGGTATAACTGCTGCAACAACTCCTATTGGCTCAGCTATTTTAGTCATACCAAAGGCTTCATCTCTCTCTATAACGCCACAAGTTTTAGTTTCTTTATATGCATTGTATATATATTCTGATGCATAGTGATTCTTTATAACTTTATCCTCAGCAATTCCCATACCAGTTTCTTTTTGTGCCATTATAGCTAGAGGAACTCTTTGCTTATTAGCTGCTAAAGATGCTGCTAAAAAAATCTTATCTACTTGCTCTTGAGTGTATGTAGCAAAGATTCTTTGAGCTTCTCTAATTTTTGCTAATTTTTTAACTAAATTTTCAACATTATTTACAACGCATGCATTATCTGCCATAGCTTCTTCTCCCCTTTTATTTTCTATTATAGTCTGTTCTTTATTAGCCATTTCAATGCCCTCCTAGAATAGTATAATCTTCTTTTTCTGTTAATTTATTAACAGTATAGCATGTTATCTTTGCATTTTCAAGTTATTTTTTTAACATTTTATTTTTTGTTTAGTATTATATTATTTATATTAATAATAATATACTTTACAAATATCTAGATTAATTATATATTACTTTATTTTTTATATAAATCGTGAATAAATTCATCTCAACGCTTAAGGATAACGTTATTATTTTAACACTTATATTTTCATTTTTTTAATGAAAAAATCAAAAGATTTTTTTCAAGTATAGTATTGTATAAAAGTTATAAAGAAAAAAATACATTAAGAAGAAAATAAAGACTTAAAGAGTAAATTAAATACTCTGAGGTATGCAAACAGTTATAATATGTA
This sequence comes from Clostridioides sp. ES-S-0190-01, assembly GCF_020658275.1. Taxonomy (NCBI): domain Bacteria; kingdom Bacillati; phylum Bacillota; class Clostridia; order Peptostreptococcales; family Peptostreptococcaceae; genus Clostridioides; species Clostridioides sp. ES-S-0190-01. The sequence continues at coordinate 281,684 of NZ_JACVWA010000015.1, forward strand.
TTATAATTAGAGATATACACACTGATAATTTTTATATACTGTGAAATAAAATATATTTAATATGTTACAAGTTAAAGTCCAGCAAATAAGATTGCTGGACTTTGTTAATATTACTAAATATACATGTATATCAGATTACATCATTAATCTATTGATGTGGACTTTTTATAACAGGTTGTAACTGTTTATTATCAAGAGCAAGCTCTATTGTTGGAATTATTAACTCTGTATGTGCAATCATAGAATTAGGCTTTGCATTACAATTATCTTGACCAAAAGGTACAAAATATATGTTTTTAGAGTTAAGAAGAGTTCCAATGTTTTTGAAATTAAAACTTAGAGCATCATTAGTTGATATTGATACTACAAGTGGTTTATCATTGCGAAGATGACCTTTTGCTGCCATCAATACTGGAGAGTCTGTAATGCCATTTGCTAGCTTAGCAGCAGTATTTCCAGTACAAGGGGCTATTATTATAATATCAGCAATTCCTTTAGGTCCAAATGGTTCTGCTTCTTCAATTGTAACAATAGGTTTATTTCCTGTCAGTTCATATGCTTTTTTCATAAATTCCTCAGAATTTCCAAATCTACAATCTATATTTTGTGATACATCTGAAAATATAGTGTGTACATTTGCTCCTGCTTTTACCAAATTCTCTAACTCTATAAATATTTTATCATAAGTACAAAACGAACCAGTAAATCCTACTCCAATTGTAAGTCCTTCAAGTCTCATCTCTAATCCCTTCTTTCATTTATAATATTTTCTATAGCGTTAACAAGAATTTCACCAGATGTCTTTGGTGAGTATTTACCAGGAAGCCCAAGACAAAGATTTGCATTAATACCTAAATTTTGTGTAACAGAATAATCTAATCCACCAGGAGAAGAAGCTATATCTATAATAGTTACTTCTCTTGATACTTTTTCTAATTTTTCTTTTGTTAAAATACATTCTGGTATGGTATTAAAAATATAATCAAACTTTAAAAGATTTTCATCAAGTTGATTTAAAGAAATACTAGAATACCCAAATGCATTAGCCGTACTCCTTGCATCATTATTTCTTGCTCCAACACATACATTTGCATCTAAAGCATATAATTTTTTAGCAAGTATTTGTGCACACCTTCCAAAGCCTAGTACTAGACAGTTACTTTGGTGCATATTGATTAGACTTCTTTTAATCGCTTCTGCTATAGCTCCTTCAGCTGTAGCAACTGCATTTAAAATAGCAACATCATTCATCTTCATAAAATCATAAACCTGAATAGAGTGTTGCTCACAAAATTTGTAAACTTTAGTTGGTATGTTTCCTCCAAATAGTATTTGATTAGGAGATAAGTTAATTAACAAGTTATCAATAGTAGCATCGAGACAACCATCAGTATTTTCAATACTAAATTGATTTTTTGTAAATGGAATTGGACATAAAATAATGGAACTTTTGGATAGTGCTTCAGCTAGTGAAGTTGCTTTTCCAGCGATTCCATTTATAATTTCATTTGCTATTCCATATATAACTACAGAATATCCTTTATTAATTAGTTTTTTTACCATGTACACTTGTCGCAGGTCTCCGCCTATAACAGTTATATCGTATTGATTTGACATATTGTAAGCCTCCTTTACTATATACAATATGTTTTTATCAATATATTGGTTCACTAAAATTATTAAATATTATACTTCTAACATTTCTAATAGTGCCAATCTATCTATCTTTTCAGAAGATGTATATGGTAATGAATCTAAAAAAATAATTTTTCTTGGAATTTCATTTCTAATTAAATAATTTCTAATCATAATCAATAAATCCTTTTTTGTAATCTTACCTATGGTTGTTACAAATAATGCAATTTGACTTCCCCTTATAGTATCTAAATAAGGTAATGCAACTGCATCTTCAACTTGAGGAATTCTTTTTACTATATTTTCAAGTTTGATAGAACTGACTTTAAATCCACCAATGTTTACAACATCATCACTTCTTCCTTCAAATATCAAATATCCATCATCATCAAAATATCCAATGTCATTGACAGAATAAGGCTCTGATGCATTATATACTGCATATTTGGTATTTACAAAAATTATTCCATCCTTAATATATACATCTATTTTTGGAAATGGTTTACCTACACTTAGTGGTTTCTCAATCAATTCATCATAACACAAATATGTAATGTAGTTTAATTCACTTGCTCCATAATATAAAATGATTTCAGAATCTGGCATATATTTTTTTATTTTTATTGCTGTATCCTCAAACAACAATTGAGAACCTGTAAAAACACTTCTAACCTTAACTATTATCTCACTTAAATATTTAACCAGTAACTGAAGCTTTGTAGGTATAAGATATATATTAGTTATATTATATTGTTTTATTACATTTATCCATGTTTTACAATTTAAACCTGAATTTATTACAACACTACCACCTTCATATAGTACTGACATTATAGAATTTAGATTTCCTGTAAAACTAAGTGTTCCATTGATAAATAAAATAGAGTCCTCAGAAATATGGAAAATTTCATTTTGTATAGGAAAAAATCCAGCCCAGCTTTCATATGTTCTATATAATACTTTTGGTACATTTGTAGAGCCTGAAGATAAAGCTCCCATACAAATCTCTTTATCTAAATAGTTTAAAATATTATTATATTGATATACATTTATACTATAATGTTCTGTAGAAGAATTAGCTACCTTTAATATTCTATTGCAACTACCATTAGATAAATCATTTATATCTATATTCTCATCGGATATAACAATTGAAATATTATTCTTTATTAAAATATCACTTAATACTATTTTAGAAAGATTATAATGACAAATGATAGGAACATTATTTGAATAGTTAACACCTAAAAAACTTACTAATTGGAACTTTATATTTTTAGAATAAATTAAAACAGGAATATTTTCACCTATAGAAATCTGTCTCCCAATCTCCTCACTATCTCTTAATATATTGTCATAAGTATACTTTTCTCCATCTATAATCAAAAAATCTTTATCTTTATAGTTGTTTCTTTTTACTTTTAAAAGTTCATAGTAATTCATAATCTACACCCTTTCAATCAATAAAGCAGAACCCAATCCTCCAGCAGCTGCTATAGAGCAAATTCCATACTTTCCATTAGTCTTTTCAAGTGCTTTTAAAAGATGTAACGCAATAATTGCACCAGAAGCACCATATGGATGACCATATGCTAAAGCCCCTCCAAATATATTATATCTATCAATTAATTCTGGATATTTTCTTTGAAATAAAACATCTATAACTGCAAATGCTTCATTAAATTCAATAGCAGATATGTCCATATAGTTAAGCTTTTCTATATCCAAAAGCCTCTCCATAGCTTTTATAGCAGATGTTGGACTTAATTGTGGCTCTGTTCCTATTGTACAAGAATTGATAACTTTAGCCTTTGGATTCTTTTTTGTATTCTCTAAATATTTTTTAGAACACAGAATAAGAAATGAAGCCCCATCATTAATAAGACATGCATTTGCTGCATTTGTAATACTTCCCTTTCCTAAAATTGAAGGTATCCTATCTAATAATCTTTGGCTCATTTTATCACGTATACCTTCATCATATGTATTGCTATCTATAGGAAATATAATATCTTCAAGAAATTTTTCTTCTCTTGTGTTTTTTGCTCTTCTATGACTTTCTTTCACCCAATAATCTAATTCTGCTTTCTCAATTTTATATAACTTTGCCACTCTTTCTGCACCTTCAAGCATACTATTCTCACTATTATTATCTGGAGAAAATTGAGCAACTGCATAGCTTGGATTATTAATATTATATCTCCTATCGTTTTTATGATATGTACGCATTGGTTGTAGAGAACTACTCTCAAAACCTCCTGCAATAATTAAATCGCATTGCCCAGATTTAATCTTTGAAAATGCTATATCTAAGCTCATCATAGCAGAAGCACATTGCATATCTACAGTAAAAGCAGGAACTTCACTTTCTATTCCCGCTGTTAAAATCATTAATCTTGTGATATTTCCTCCTGTACCAACTGCATTTCCACATATAATCTCATCAATCTTATCAATCTCATACTTTTCAATTAGGTGTTTTAAAACCTTTGCTCCTAGTAATTCTGGTTGAACACATTGAAAAATTCCATTTTTTAGACCAATATGACTTCTTAATCCTCCTAATATAAAAACATCTTCCATACATTATATCCTCTCTTCATCATAGATTTCTTTTTAGTACGTTATTTAATTTAACACCTAAAAAAGATGCAATAATTGCTTTTATTGTATCTCCAATTAAAAATGGTACAACAGCTGCAAAAAGTGCTGCTTCTACTGTCATTTGATTAAAGTAACACATAAATACTGTTCCCATAAAATATATAATAGGCATACCAACAAAAATTGTTATTGGTATATATCTCTTAATATCATTATTTTTACCTTTTAATAAGCTAATAATTAGTGCTGCAAATAAGAATCCAAAATAAAAACCACCTGTTGGACTTAGTAATTTACCAATTCCAGATGCTCCTCCTCCAAATACAGGTATTCCAATTAAACCTATCATTATGTATACACCAACTGTACTAAATGCTTGTCTTGGTGTTAATATTAAAGCTATTAGATTTATCATTATTGTTTGTGCTGTTACTCCTGCTGGTGTAAATGGTAATGGTATATATATGTATGATGATATACATAATAATGCTACACATATTGACATTTTAGTTAAATCTTGAATATTTACTCTATTATTTTTCATTTTCATAATTCCCTTCATATGTCTTATTCAATTTAGTTTATATGTACATATACAAATCTTCTATTAAAGCTTTGTTTTAGTATAAAAGAAAGCTGTTTTTTTGTCAACCTAAAACATTATATAGGTTTACATTCAATTTATAAGTAAACTTGCTTCTAATCCTTTATGTTTTAATGGTTATTTATAAAATTTTACTTATAAACAAATCTATTTGCCCTATACTTGTAAATTATAATATGATATATTTTATATGAGATTTTATTTCATATAATAAATTAACAAGGAAGTGACAATATGAAAACTAATGAAAATCAATTAAACAACATAGATAAAGAACTAGATGAACTTAGTAAAAAAGTTTATCTAGAATCCCCAGATTTTTGGATAAGTATTTCTGATAAGATAGTAGATAAAGTTTTTGATGAAATGTTATTATTTTTTGCAGTAAAATATGATTATTACAATATACTATCTTTTGCAATTGAAAACAATTATATAGATTTAAATATGCCATCAAAAAATAAAGACTATCCAGATATAATGAGTCATTTTTTATACACAGCAAAACAAAATAAAGATAAAAAGATTTACAATTACCTTTTAAACTTAAATAAAAAATATACCATAGGTGAAAACTCCTCTTTAGATGATTCAAATCGCAATACTGAAAAGGACACTTTTGAAAAAAAAGATGTATATATTCCAAAATATATGTGTCCAAATTGTAATACAAATATTTTTGATACAGGCTATAGAGTGTCAAATGATATAACATATAAATTTTCTTTTCAAGATGCTGAACCGATTGAAGTATCTAATGAGATTTCTTCTATTAAATGTTGTAATTGTGATAAATTAATAGAGAATGTAACTACTGACAAATTGTATAGTATATGTAAAATTCAAAACTGTGATAATTGTGGTTCTAGCTTAACTAAAGTAGGAATTATTGCAAAGAAAAAAATGGAGTTTAATGAGAATACTGAAGAATTTGGGTATGTTTCAACGTCTTATTGTTGTAGCAATTGTGGTTCTGAAATAGATTCTTCTCAACGAGAATATTTTAAGCTTTAATATTTTATATTTTAAAAATAATTTCAAATAAGAATACTATGTTATTAAATATTATTATAGAAATTTTTGTGGACATATTTGGAGATATAATTTAAATGCTTTTTGCATAGACACTTTAATGGTAATTAAAATTGCTATGAAATTAGATATTATTAGACTAATTTCATAGCAATTTTTAGTAATATAATTTTTATTAATTTTGGACAAATCTTATTTTCTATCTCTTTAATGTACCGACCATAACTCTTAAATCAATTGTTATATTAGATATCCCTGACTTTATCAACCTTAAAATCTCTTCTTCATCTAATGTTGATGTTAAAGGAGTCATTTTGACTAAATTCATTAAATTTAACACACTTATATCAGTTTTATAATTGATTCTATTTTCATAAACCACATTTAGATGTTTTTTAAATACAGCTACAATGTTTTTATTGTCATAATCATTATTCTTTATATTTCCATGTATACTTGTCCTTATTTCTTTTAAATAATTTGATTTTGGAACAATCTTTGCTATTATCCCATCATCAGTTAAAACCCTTGTAAATTCCTTATAATTTGCAGGAGAAATTATATTTAATATTTTTATCTTCATATAATTTATTTAAGAAATATCCTTCTCCACATCTAGCATCTAAAATGTGGTTATGCATTACATACTTTATTTCTTCTATTAAATTATCATATACTTTAGAATTATATATTTCATGTCTTGATTCAAATAATTCTTTATCATAAATAGTTCTAGTATTACTATTTAATTTAAATAGCACGAAATTAAGGCTACTTATATAAGGTATATTTTTCTATCTTATATAAAATCATGTTATAGGTTTTTGTAAAATAGCCACAACTTGTGCGCTATCCTCTTATTCTAAAATAATACATAAATGCTCTTTTATTCATTATTTTATCCTCCCATAGTTATATATTTTGTAATATTGATTAAATTACAAGCATATATAATTCATGATTTTAAAGTTTACTATTATAAAAATACATCTATTCGAGTAATAAATTCTTTTATTACTATTCTAATGTGAATATACTAAAGTTGTTTACTATATTCCATTATATATTCTTTAAATCCTGAATCTTCATTTATTTGTTCTTTTACTATATTAAAACCTTTTTTGCTATAAAATACAACTGCCTTTTTATTATCTTTATATACTGCTAAACTTAGATTTTTATATTCTTTAAGTGCATAGTCTAAAAGTTTACTTCCTATTCCTAAGTTTTGATAATTTGTACTTATAAACAATGCTCCTATAAATTCATTGTCTATAATACTTATAAATCCTTTTATTTCTTCTTCGTCATCATATACAAAAGTTTCAGATATAGGCATATATTCGTTTTTGACAGTATTGTAGTTATTTTTCCAATAATCTTTATTTATAAAATCATGTGCTTTGATTGTACTTTCTTCCCATATTTCCATTATTTTTTCTATATCTTTGTTATTTGATTTTCTTATCATAAATTTTATTTCACCTCATTTTTTTATTGCTTTCTTATTATTATTTATAGAATATGTATGTTTTATTTAGATATTATTTAGTTAATATAAAACCTAATAGCTTTGAAACTTCTTCTACTTTCCAATCCACTTTACATACCACTTAGTTAATATAAAACATGAAATGAGGAAATTAATAAAAAAAGGGGTAACTGTCTTTACATACCACTTAGTTAATATAAAACCAGCCTACACTATTAAGTGCGATAAAAAGAGGGGCTCTTTACATACCACTTAGTTAATATAAAACAACCTTATTTTCGAAGATAAAAAGGATGGTGAGATAACTTTACATACCACTTAGTTAATATAAAACGAGGAAGCCTACAACGAAAATGTTCTCGAAAAACATCTTTACATACCACTTAGTTAATATAAAACGTAGAACCTTATCCAATATAGACCTAGATGTTTACAACTTTACATACCACTTAGTTAATATAAAACAATGCCTGTATTATTAGATAAAAGACAACCTGATAAAGCTTTACATACCACTTAGTTAATATAAAACTTGGTATGTTAATAACTATTTACTTGTTTTTAAGTAACTTTACATACCACTTAGTTAATATAAAACGATTGCCAAAATAGCTTCATTATCTTCAATTCAGAAGGCTTTACATACCACTTAGTTAATATAAAACCTAAACTGGTGTAACAATCGTTTTGGTGAGTTTCGCTACTTTACATACCACTTAGTTAATATAAAACGTGATAAGGTGCAGACAGTATGGAATTTTAATTATACCTTTACATACCACTTAGTTAATATAAAACACAGTAAGTAAACAAAATAAAATACAAGGCGGGCTACTTTACATACCACTTAGTTAATATAAAACGGGGTTCTGTACAAAATATAATAAAAGGAGCAACAGGCTTTACATACCACTTAGTTAATATAAAACCCCAAAATAGGTCTAATTGAGTACATTGAAAATACTATACTCAAGCAATTACAATTAAATAAAAATATCAAATTTTGCAGTGAGCGAACAGTAGTGCAATTGATAATAATTATCACACACTCTCAATGCCTTATATTCCAACTGTTAAACCCTATTTTAGCATAAATTTCGCTCACTGCAAACCTATATAAACATTTCATCAGAATACTTATCAATACCATAACATTTCTTTTTAATTGAATTAGGATTTTTTATCTCATAAACATAAATAGAATCTTCACTATTATCAATAACCTTTTCTATTTCAGAAATACATTTATGTAACTTTCCATCAGTAATATCTCCTTCAAAAACAGAATTCTGTGTCCAAGTCAAATATTTTCTGAGTATTTTTCTAATCCTGTTTAGTGATTTAGGTTCAACAACATCATAAGTAACAATAACAAACATTCTCTACCACCATGCCTTTAAAACTTTATACTTTTCATCATTGATAAAATGTTTAATCAATTTATAACATTCTAACCTTATAAACATTCTATATGAAACTTTTCTATTAAGATTTCTATGTTTTATAGTTGTTTGCATCTTATTTTCAAATTCTTGTAAAAATTTCTTCTTTCCTTTTTCACTTAAATAACAAATTTTGTCCTGATATTCAAAATCACTCTTATTAATTCTTTTGTTATTAATCAAGCTAAAAATTATTGTATCAATTATAATAGGCTTGAAAATTTCTGCAATGTCTAAGCTTAAAGAAAATCTCTTTGTTGATGGTTCGTGTAAAAAGCTTATTGTAGGGTCAAGTTGTGTCTTATATATCTCACTTAAAACATTCGTATACATTATGCTATTTCCAAAAGACATAAGAGCATTTACTGGGTCTTTGGGAGGTCTTTTTTCTCTTTTATAAAACTCAAAATCATCTTTCAATATTTGATTAAATGATTTATAGTATGTTTTTCTTATTCTACCTTCTTTACCCATAAGTTCTGATATTTCTTTGACATCATTCAAACTATTTAGTTCATCTTTTATAGTATCAATTAAGCTTTCATCAACTTTGTAATACCTCATATTTCTTAAAATATGGTATGACGCACTTTCCACAAAGGATTTTGCTAAATATAGTCTTTCATTTTTATCTAAATAACAGGCTGATTGACATACTAAACTGAATCCTGATACATTTTTCTTCCTTGGGTAATATGTACCTGAATAATATCCATAGTAATTATAGAAATGAAGCATAACCCCATATTGACTTATATAATTTATCAGTTTTGTGTTTAAATCAACTTCGCCATATATATGAATATCATCAACTTGTTCTACTGGTAATATTTTTTTCTCACCTTCCAAATTATAATAGTAAATTGTATTTTCTTTTCTTTTTATATTACCATTACTTATAATATAATAATCTCTATACATTGTTACTCCTCCTTTACAAAACAAAATTCATAATAAGCACATTTTGTACAATAAGATTTCTTTTCAATTTTTGGAGGAGATAACTTCATATTTATTTCATTTATATTTATAAGTGTGTTTTCAATAATTCTTTCTTTTTCCTCTGTCAATATCAATTCTTCTTGCTTCTTTTCCTTAACGTAATTTATAGTTCCTTTTTTCTCTATACCCATACTATTCTTTAAATAGTATAAGTAATAGTATAACTGCATTTCATCTGCTTCTTTCATCTTTGAACTTATTTTCACTTCTTTTAGATACTCATCCTTTAATATATCTAGTTTTAAAATATCATCAATCAGCACTTCTTTATTTTTCATTCTTTTATATGAATCTTCATGTACTATCTTTCCAGATAATACCCTATTACTATTTTGTTCCATAGTTATTCCTTTAGAGAATAACCATAGTTTTCTTTTACATACATAATAATAATTTATCTTTACACCTTGAACTTTTAATACTTCTAAATCTATTGGCACAAACTCACCTTCTTTAGTAAATTTTAGCCACATTGTTAATATAAAAATCAAATAATTTGGTCTATTTCCTTATCTATAAGCACACCTTTACCAAATATCTGTTTTGTATGTTCATTTTCATGTATATCATATTTATATAAAAGTATCTTTAAATCTTCCAGACCTTTTACATCTATGTCCACTATATTTTGCTTAGCTTTATATTTTGGTATATTTACACTTTTTTTAACTATTTCTCTTCTAACTTTTTTTCTCTTATATTTTATTTCATGTATTAATTGTCTGTCTTCATTACTATATGCCTCTGTAAGTTCTTGCCCCAAATCTTTATAATCTTTTATTAAAGTTTCTTCAATTTTATTATATATATCCTCTGGGATTACTGTATATGCTTCAATATTTCTAAGTATACTTTGTGCCTCATCAGACCCTAAGCTATAGGGTGTTATAGTATCTAATATATTTAAAGCACGATTAAATTTTTCTTGAAAATCAGTTTTTTCTAAACTTTCTTTAGAATATAGTTTATCAACCATTTCTACTTTATCATCTTCTGTTATCTTAAAAAACTCTTTGTTCTTTATAGAAGCTTTCAATAACTCAAGTCCTTTTTCTACAATATCCTTATCATAAATACTGCCTATTCCTGTAGCTTTTTCTGTATATATAAATATATTTGGGCTATTTTCTTTATACTCACGGCTTCTATAACATCTCCCAAATCGTTGAAATAGACTATCAAGTGTTGAATTCTCTGTATGAAGCTCATCAAAATCAATGTCAAGGGATGCTTCTACTAATTGTGTTGTAATCCAAATTCCTTTACTATTACTACTTGTAAATTCTTTTATATATTTTTCTAACTTTGCTCTATCTTCTTGTATATACATAGAATGTAGAAGATTCACATTAATATCTATTCCTTTTGACTTAACTATCTCTTCTATTGATTCATATTTTTCTACAGCGCTTTTAACCGTATTTACTATTACTAAAACTTTTTTATTCATTCCACTTTGTATTATTTTTTCTAAATTTTCATCTATTGAATTTTTTACAATAGCTATACAATGTCTTATTTTTTTTGTATTGTATGTTGATTTAGCTATATTACTATTCATTACACCTCTTTTTCTTAGTTCGTCTATATATATAGTTGGCATGGTAGCTGTCATTATCATAAATTTTCCACCTATCTTATGTATCATCTCTATACCTTTTACCAATACAGCTGCTATTTCTGGTGAATATGCTTGTATCTCATCTATTACTACTTTTGAATATGCTAATGTTGAGTATACTTTTTCATACCCTCTATATAAAAAAGGAAATTTAAATATTTGGTCTATTGTAGAAAATGTCAACTTGCAAGATAATAGCTTTGCTAAATCTACAATCTCATTTGAATCTTCCTGATTACTTTCTTCCAGATAATCTATTGCTGTTGAATGTAACAATCCTAAGAATGTATCATTTGACTTTTCTAATCCAGCTATATTTTTAGTCCTATCAAATAAAGCATTTATACTTACCCTTAGTGGTAGTGTAAAAAATGCCTTATCTTTATCTATCCAAATTAAAGCGGTTTCTGTTTTCCCTATACCTGTAGAGGCTATCAATATTATATTTTTATCTCTATTAGATTTAGTAAATGATTGAGCTTCTCTTAAACTACCAAATTCTTTCATTAAATAATTCTCTGTGTGTTCTCCTATATTTATAACACTATTGCATTCCACAACTTCATGAGCAGAAGCACTATGGTCTAGCCTGTGAAGAATACCTTTTAACATAATATATAAATGATAGTATTTGTGATTTTTATCTATTCTTTTTATTACACTCTGTAGATACGCTTTACTTAATTGTTCTGTTCTTATTGGATATCTAACTTTAAATTCATGTTGTAACTCATAAACTTTATTTATTAAATCTTCATCTAATATTTTTTGTATTAAATTTCTAAAATCTTTATCTATAAATGTATCTCTTTCATGATGATATACAATAACTTGATTTAATACTGCTCTCAATTCTCTATCTTTTGACCTGTCTATACAACTATAATCAATAAATGCAGGAGAAAGATAATTATGACCTATATTATTTTCTAAATGAGTTACTATTTTAGATTCATTTGTTTCAATATACATTCTACTTCTTATTAGTTTTTGAAATGGAGAAAATGCTTTTCCAATATCATGAAATTCTATAACAAAATCAAGTAATTGCCAAAACTTATCTTTCTTTAGAAAATTTATACTATTTATATTTGTTCCATAGTATTCTCTTAACATGTTCATTTGTTTTAAAAGCTCATCAGTGTGTTCTCTCAGCGTTTCCACTGGATTAGATTTAGCATATAACATACTCTTCCTCCCAATTTATATTATTAAAATATAACAAATCTCCTTCATTATCTAATAATATATCTCCAACTGATATAGGAATTCCATCATCAACATAATAACTATCTACCTTATTCCAAACTCTTTTTTTATCTTCCTTAGCATTATTATCATAGTAATTATTAAGCCTGTAACTTATGCCCTCTATATATTCATCTTGTAAACTTGACTTTGGTATATATATAGGCATTCTTATATTATATTTTGATAACCTATAATTTTCATAATCATCTAACTGTATGTCCTCATCTACTTCAAATTTATTAACTTCTACAAATCTAATATCATTAATTCTTACTAAATCCTCTTTTCTACCTAATGATAAATGCTCACCACAATTTAATAAACTATCATATAAATTTTTTAATAATTCAAAATCTCCACCTATATGAATTATCAAATTTACATTCAATAACATATGACTGTTCATTGGCATAGACGTAACACTATCCTTTTTATAAAAATATGTTGTCTGATAATTATTAAATATACTTTCATATGTTCCTTGTACACTTATATTAAATGGTATATACTCTGTAGCATTTAATATTTTGTGAATTAATCCATTTACTGTAGAATATGGTGGCAGTGGATAAGTCTCTGTAATCTTCATAGCAAATGGTTTTTTATAGCATGCAGTTTCTTGAAATAAATCTAATTTCAAAACCTTCATATTAATTCACCTCATAATAGTCCTTTACTTCTTTAACTAGTTGCCCAAAAAATTTATCTACACTTAAAAAATTATCTTCAAATAACTCTTTAAACTCTTCTTTATTTGTAAATGCTCCATCTACCATACCCACATAGGTAAACTCTTTTAGACCCTTTCCTAAAAAAGTACCTCGAACTACTTCTTCTATAGATTGCTTATTTACTTTAAATCCATTTTTATCTCCTTTTAATTTAATTCTACCTAAGAAAAATGGATTTGCTATTTCATATACTCCTCCTACTACAAATAGAGGAGATAAATTTTCTTGTCTACCTCTAATATTTCTATTCAATATTTTTATTATTTCTAAAAATTCTACTACTCTCTTACATTTCTCTTTATTATCAAGTTCTATATCTCCATCCTTACCTATTTTAGATAAATCTATAGTCACTGTATATGTATAATAACTCAAATGTTGTTCTATGTTGGCAAGATTAGGGTGTTCTCCTATTCTATCTGCCAACCCTTTATTATTTAAAAAGTCCATATCGCTTCTATATGGCTCAAGAGAAATTGCATTACTCAATCTTATAGTAGCTTCTCTAGTCACTGAACCTCCTTTTTTATCTTTTTCATCTTTTTTATTTGTTTTCATATATCCAAATAGGTCCATTTCTTCTGATTCTTTTATACTTATATTATCTTTAAACTGAACTGTACCTTTTCCTTTATCTACAACCTGTAAATTCCAATTAAATAACTCTGCTGCTAATCTGACTATATCATATCTTAGACATTGACGAGATGCAAATGTATAGATATTTCCATCTCCTCTACTTAGTTTTTTTAATTCAGATATATTGGTTATTCCTTCACCATAGTTTAAGCTTTGAGCTTGCGTTATTACAGTAAAAGTTAATCCTCTTTTCATATTATTTTTCCTCCTTATTATCTACTTTTATATTTTTTCTATCACATTTTTCTGACATTAATCCCATTATAAATGCGTATCCTATAGCTTCAAAATCTAAATCATCTTCACTAAGCATCTGTAAAAATTCTTCTGGTGGAGTTTTTTCACTTGGTGAAAAAATTCTTAAAACTGTTTGAAAAAAATCATTCTTATTACCAACCTTAATCAAATTTAAAAGCTTGTATGTTATTCCTTCTATTTTATTTTTAGCATTCTTATCAATATAGTAATCATGTATTTCACAACCTGATTCATAAACTTTTTTTAACTTTTTATAATCCATTTTATACACTCCCCTCTTATAGTTATTTACTATTGTTCTTAATTCAACTAGTCTAAAGCAATCTGTTCCTGATATATTTGATTTATTACTACCTTCCATATCATTTTTAACTTTTTCTCTTAAAATATTATTAATTAAATGCTTCAAGTCCCTATTTTTTAAAAGTAAATCTAATACATTTGATTTAAGCTTATAATCATATATGCCTTGTATTTTTTTACTTGCCTTCCCATTTGTAAATATTTTTACTAAATATGTAGGAATATTAAAGTAATTTATTTTACACTTTTTAGCATCTATACTTGCTTTAAATTCTACAAAAAGAATATTCCTAAGTTGCCATTCACTTTTTAATTTATTTTCTTCTACTATACTTTTTATAAATTTATTAAAAAAGTTTTCATCTTTGGAATCCGATATCTCACTTTTCTGTAATTTTAACTCATTATTTCTCTCAAAAAGCTCATTTATTGAAGTATCCATGTTAACAAATAAATAAAACTCATTATCTTCATTGGATAAATAATTTTTTCTTGTATAAGTAGACCCTGCTGGAGTACAAAACAATATAAGTTTACAAACATCACATATTGATGATGTATACTCCTGATTCCAAAACATATTTCTAGAATTATTGGTACTTACTCCAAGTGGAGCAAAATTACTTTCTGAATACTCATCTAATATGCCTTTGTAGGAACCACACATTTCACATACTTCTAAACTATCCATATACTGTTTTATATCTTCTATACTTTTATTTTTCTTTATAAAGTTTTTATTTATTTCCTTCATAATTTTTTCTATAGTATTTATACTAGACTTACTAACTTTTTTTTCACTTACATCTTTAGCTATACTATCTAATCTATCATTCAAATAGTTTTTTAACTTATCATAGTTATTCTCTTCTAATAAATCCTCTAACTCCCCAAAATATATAATTTGTCTTAAATAATCATTAAACATTACCTTTTTTAATCCATATAAATCTAACTTAGCCTTAGCAACATTAAAAAAACTAACTTGTCCAAAATAATTATCTTGAACTACATATTTATAAAGATTAGCTGTAAGTCTATCATTTATTGATTTCATTTTAAATATATCCATAATCTCATCAATTAAAGTTTTTAATAAATCAAATTCATCATAACTTTTTATCTTAGACATAATATCTAGCTTTTCTTTTATCAAGTTAGAGTTATCTTCATCAAATTTTTTAACCTTATCATTTTGTTGCTTTATATTATCTTTAATTTTCTTAATTCCATCTTTGATTTTATCAGGCTTAGATTTAATAAAATTTATACTGTAATCGACACTCTTCCTAATCCTTTTTGATACATCATATTCATCCATGAAGTAATTAAAATAATACTCATGAAAGTTTTCAAGAAACGAACTATCAAATTCGATATAATCTTCCTTAATAAATATTTGTTTTTCAGTACCTGATTTTTTTAGTATATTTAGAAATCCAACTATTCCCATATTAAAGAACCAGTCACCCCTATAAACTCTTAGCTTCATTTATATCACCTCCATTCTAAAATATCTACATCCCCAAATCCTTGAGCTCGCCTAAATCCCACTCCTAAACTGTAGATAAGATTTAAATCGTCAATATCACCTTTCAATATAAACTTACCTTTGTAGCCATTAACATATTGATATTCCTTACCTGTTATTTTTTTAAACTCTCTTAAACTCTCTTTAACTACTACCTTTTTAAGAGCTATATTTTCAAACTCTAACTTTCTTTTTAATCCTTCTCCCCTATAGTTTTTGACAACTTCATTAGTTATATAGTTTAACTCTTCTATATATCTATCATCACTTATATCCAAAAATTTTCCTTCTTTAGATTTTATGCAGATTGGAGATAGAGCATTGAATAATACCATATCTTCTGTTATCTTCTTTTCTCTTGATAAATCTATTCTAATCCTTGTAAGTTCATAGTCTTTATATAAACATTTTTTAGAAGTTATTAATCCATTATATATATGGAAACCTAGTTCTAAATCTGGAGTACTTACATTCAATATTACTTTATCTTTGATAATAAAATGCTCACCTTCAATACTATATTTTTTTATATAAACTGAAAATGTGAAATTCTTAGTTTTTTTATTATGCTTTTCGTTATAATAGTACATGTCTTTATAATAATATTCACTAGACTTCCTTATTGCCTCTTTTATAATACTCATGAAGAGTGAATTATAAGATATTGGTATACAATCTGTACTAAATTCAATTTTCATTTTCATAATATCACCTCTCTCAACTACTATATTAACACTAGACCGTGAACTATACCTGTCTTAATATAAAACTAATTAAAAAAATTAGTAAAGTTTTCTCAATTTTTCAATTTCAGATAAGATATCATTCTTCAGTCTCTCAGGTTCTATGACTTCAACATAAGCTCCCATACTTAAAATCCAGCTTTTTATTTCCTCATAACCTCTCATTTTAGCTTTAAACAATATAGATTCTTCATCAACATCACTAATTTGTTGATTATTAACCCATACCTTTTCCCTTATAATTGTTGCAAATGGTTGCTTAATTTTTATAGCTATATTAATTTCTTCTCCTTTGTAAATACCTATACTATTCTTACTATATTCGTTCCAATTGAAATTTCTATCTACAATATATTTTTCGTCTAAAACAATATAATCTTTAATTCTACATAATTTAAAATCTATAAACTTAAGTCTTTTTTCACAAAAAGCTACCATATAAGTATCTGATTTATAGTTAAACAAACCATATGGATGTACAACTCTTTCACTATTTCCAGAATTCAAAGAATAATATTTTATCTTAATTTTACGTTTTGTTGTATATGCTCTAGTTATTTCATTGCATTTCTTTTTTTCAAATCCATAATCACAATTACATTTTGCTTGTATTGTGAAATAATCCATATATGTATCGCTTTTTTCCCCTGTATTTAATACTGCTTTTATTTTGTCTACAATATTATTAAATTCATTTTTATAAATATCATTATTATACTTTAGTTGTGAATTTATCATATCTAGAATTGAAACTTCATTATCTAATAATCTAATGTATGAAAGGCTATTACATTTATCTATTTCATAACCACCATAAATTCCAGGTGTTGAGTTTACAAATATGCCTGCTTGTTCCAAATATTCTTTGTAACTTTTTATTTGCCTTTCACTTACTTCCAACTCTTCTGCTAACTCTTTGCATTTCATTTTACCTCTACTTTGAATTAATATCATCATTCTCAATGCATTAGCTAATTTACTAATAAATAACACCCCCTAATAACATTAATTAATATTTTATATTATTTATTTCTACAGATATGTGCATATAACCTCTTTATACTTTATATAAGTAGAATATTTTTATAATTTTGACATTTATTATGTCATATTCGTATAGAATCTTAATAATTAATACAATAAAAAATATTACTGAAAAAATAAACATTTATAATTTCAGTAATATTAATTAATTTTAAACCTTTTTGTTATTAGTTAATTATATCCATTAAAAATTGACTAAATTTAATCTTATCTCTTTTAAATAACTATTTCTTACAAGTAAGAAATACACTATTTGAACTATAAACAAGCTTCCCATTACTAAAATCGCAGATGACGCAACCTCTATATCAAATGAATTTTTCAGTGCAGTAAGTGCAAATATCGAATGTATAACAGCTACTACATAAGGTAACAAAAACACAATCCCAATCTCAATGGTTGAAGCTCTCTTAATCTCCTTATATGTCATTCCCAATTTATTTAACTGTTCATACTTTTTCTTGTCAACTTGACAATCCATATAAAACTTATTATATAAGAAACTGCTTGTAGTAACAAAGAAAATTAAACCTATAAATATTGCTAAAAACATAAATGTAGAATATGTTAGTTTACCAGTTTCTATCATTAATTCTTTGGAGAAAAACAAATATGGTTGCATTCCAGACTCATTATCAAATTTATCTTCGAATTGTTTACATACATCTATAGTTTCACTTGAACCTTTTACCTCAAATGCTGAGAATCTATCTACTATAAATTTTGATTTTATACTATCATAAAAATTATCCTTTACCACATACATATTTTTATAATATGCTGGCATAACACATTCTTCTACCTGTTTTGCCACTCTTAAGCTTATATTCCCTATAATGACATTTTCTTTTACCTTTTTATTACTAGGTAGTCCTGATGAAAATAATGATATACATTCATTATCTTCAAAATTTATAGGCTTAACCCCTATACTCTTCGTAATTTCTAAGTACTTGGATTCTTTAATTATTCTTACATTAAAATCACTTTTCTTAGGAAATACAGTTTTAAATTCACCATTAACTCTTTCATAATATATACCTTCTTTTTTTAACTTACTTTCTATAAAACTCATTCTTTCCTTATCTTTCTCTTTACTATCAGGTTTATTAGTGTCATTATGCAGAGTCATTGTTGAATAATATATTGTGTTAGGGTATATTAAATTAATTTGACGTTTTACATCTTTCCAAAATGAGTAAACTGTACCTATAGCAGTGAATGCCACTGCAGAAGTTATAGTTATTAAAAAGAATATCCTAGCATTATCTTTTACCTTATAAATTAAATTTGAAATCCAAAGCATATTTGTATTTCTTCTATAAAAACTTTTCTTCATCTTCAATTTTTTTATAAAGTACACACTAAATTGAGAAAAGAATAAATAAGTTGCTACTATAGTAAGAGATGTAACTGGAACTAATCGTAAATAAGTTGTATACTGGTCAGTTGATGTAACAGCACTATAATATGCTATTACAAACAGGCAAATACTTAATATAGCAAGTATTAGTGATGTTTTAGGCTCTGGTTTTGGAGTTTTTGTACCTTTAAGTAACCTCAATACTTGATTTTCTTTAATTATAAAAGAAGTAAATATAGATGTTAATATAGCTAAAACCATAAAATAAATTAAAGTGGAAAACATTGCATTTAATGGTATATAAAAGTTTAGAGGTGATAATTCTAAAAAAGTAGACATAACTACTAAAAATACCTTTGAAAAAATTAAACCTACTATTATTCCAATTACAGAAGATACTATATTTATTACTATATTTTCTATAAGAACCAATTTCATTACTTGTCGTTTTGATATACCTGTAATATAGAGTATTCCAAACTCTTTATATCTACTTTTAAGAAAAACACTCACTGAATAAAATACAAAGAAGAATAAAAACAAATATGCAATTATTTTACTCATCTTAAGCCCTTCTTTTAAATAGTCAGGAAATTGAGATATATCTAAATCTGGATGACCTGTAAACATAATAAAAGAAAAAAGTAGTGACGAGGATATAACAATACTTGCTAAATATCCTAGATATGCTTTAATATTTCTTGAAATGTTATTAATGGCAAATTGTTTTATGTTCATTAATTATCTCCTCCCAATAATGTAAGCACATCCATTACTTCTTGATAAAATTGTTCTCTACTATTTTCCTTATATATTTCATTGTATATAGTTCCATCCTTTATAAATAAAATACGATTACAATAGCTTGCTGCTAATGGGTCATGAGTTACCATCATAGTAGTGACTTTATTGTCTTTATTTATCTTTTGAAATAGTTCCATTACAGTCTTGGATGACTTTGAATCTAAATTACCTGTTGGCTCATCTGCCAAGAGTATTGATGGTTTATTGATTAAGGCCCTAGCAATAGCAGTTCTTTGAGCTTGACCGCCAGACACTTCAAAAGTTCTTTTATTTAATAAATCTTCTATACCTAAAATTTTAGATACTTCATTTAGCTTTTCATCTTGCGCTTTTACACTTACCTTATCCAATGTCAATGGCAATACTATATTTTCGCCAATAGTTAAAGTATCTAATAGATTAAAATCTTGAAATACAAACCCCAATTCTCTTCGTCTAAATAATGCAAGTTCTTCACCTTTTAGTGATAATGGATTTTTACCTTTTAATTCTATTTTTCCTGTAGTTGGCTTATCTATAGTAGAAATCATATTTAAAAGAGTGGTCTTTCCACTTCCAGATGGTCCCATAATTCCTACAAATTCTCCATCATCTATACTAAAACTTATATTGTTTAATGCATTAAAAATCATTTTTTTACCATATACCTTGCTCAAATTACTCACAATTAAAGTTTTCATTATTTATAGCTCCTTTATAAGTTATAAAATGACATGCAGTATATATTAAATACTACTCATATTAATTAAAGAAATTTTATATAAATACTGAATTTATTTTAGTTTATATACTAATTATGTTAGTAAAAGCTAATACAGCAAGTACTATACCTGCCACTATTCTATATACAGCAAATACTCTCATTGGTTTTTTCTTTAAAAAATTTACGAACTTTTCCATAACTACTATAGACACAAGAAAAGCTACTATAAACCCAACAATTAAAGCAATCCATAAAGTTGGTGTCATTATTGAATAATCAAATTCAAATAAATCTAGTCCTGAAGAAGCTACCATTGCTGGTATAGCTAAGAAAAAAGAAAATTCCGCTGCTGTAGGAGAATTAAGCCCTGCTATCCATCCACCCATAATAGTGGATGCACTTCTTGACATTCCTGGCCACGCAGATAAAACTTGTAATACACCAATCTTCAAAGCTTGTACTGGAGTAATTTTATCTATATTATCTGTTGAGTGCTTCTTTTTTCTGAATAGAGTTTCTACAACTAATAATAAAATTCCTCCAACTATAAACCCTACAATTACAGATTGTAAATTAAACAATGCTTTTATGTTATCATAAAATATAACTCCCACAATTCCAAATGGTATGCAACCTACAATAACATTTATTCCAAACTTAAATCCAATTTTTCCTTCCTTTCCTCCAGTAAATATAAATTTAAAAAACTCTATAACACTATTCTTTATTTTTTTCCAATAAAGTACTACTACTGCTAGGATAGCTCCAAGTTGTATTACAACTTCAAACATTTCAGCAAATTGACCTTTAAAATCTATCAAACTTCCCACCAAAATCATATGACCTGTAGATGATACTGGAATAAATTCTGTAAGTCCCTCCACTATAGCTATTATGATTGACTTTAATATAAAAATGATATCCAAACTCATTGATAAACACCCTTTCCTTACTATATAATCTTCTTAAAATTTCTTTTCTTATGTCATTTCTTATACTAATTTTAATTGACATTAGAAAATTTCACTATATACAAACATTACACAAACATTACATCTATGTAATGTTTGCAAAAAATAAACTATTTTAAAATTAGATTGTATAATTATAAATCTCATTAAAATATATGGACATATTAATTTTAACAAGATATTTAAATTATAAATACAATATTAATCCATCTTAAAATAGCCTCTTATTAGTTTATATTATCTTTACTGAATATTATTGAAACTTCAGTTCCTTTCCCAACTTCTGATTTTATATTGACCATATGACCTAAGTTGTCACATACTTTTTTTACTAAATAGAGTCCCATACCTGTGGATTCTCCAAATTTACGTCCATTTTCTCCTGTAAAAAATGGGTCAAATACTCTTTTTATATCTTTAGATACAATTCCAACACCTTTGTCTATTATACTTAAAATTATAGACTTATTATTTTCTTCAGATTTTATAATTAAATCTTTACTGTAATCTTTGGAATATTTAACTCCATTTGTAATTAACTGATTTATTATAAATTTCATCCATTTTATATCTGTATAAATATAAATAGATTTATCTATATGTATTTTAGGAATTATACCATTCTTTATGAATAATCTCTTTTCCTCATTTATAGTATCTACTATGATATCATTCAAATTAGCTTTTTCAACCACAAAATCTTTCTGAAATTCATCCACTCTTGCGAAATACATGGCCATGTTTAAGCCTTTATTAAGTCTATCTATCTCTTTTTTTATATTTTCAGTAACTTCTTCACCTTCATATTCCTGAAGTTGAAGACTTATAACTGATATTGGAGTTTTCATTTGATGAATCCATTGGTTGATAAAAGTTAAGTGTTCACTATGTATTTTTTTATGTTCTTGAATCATTGATTGATATAATCTATGTTGTTGTTTTAAAATAACTGATATGTTTTCTCCGAAAAAAGAGTTCCCTAAATATAAAAAGGATTCATCTAAGGAGTTTATACCTTTTGTAAATATAGTATATACTTCTCTGTTTTTATAATATTTATATACCAAAAAACATAATAATATAAAAGTACTAAACAATAAGATATACAAAGCTTCTTCTACACTAATAAATTTCATAAGACTACAATAAATAATTGTCATAGATATTCCTAAATAATATATAAAAATATAGCCTTTACAATCTTTAAATAATAATTTCATATTTTCTCCTTACCAATTTTTATTTAATTTATATCCTACTCCTCGTACAGTTTGAACAGCATCATTTATACCTAACTCCTCAAATCTTTTTCTTATTCTGCTAACATTTACATTTAGAGTATTTTCCTCTACAAACTCAATATCATCCCATATCTTTTCTAATAGATAATCTCTACTTACTACTTTAGGGTATTTTTTTATAAGACACTCAAGTAATATTCCTTCTTTTTTGGTGATAACCAAAGTCTTATCCTCTAACTCTATCTCTAATCTTTCTGGATAAAATTTTAGTCCATCTAGTTCTAATATTCTCTCATCTATTTTAGGCGAATATTCACCATATACCCTTCTTATCTGACTTTTTATCTTTGCCATTACTACATCATAATAAAAAGGCTTTGTTATATAGTCATCTGCTCCACTTTCTAAAGCTCTAATCTGGTCTAAATTACTATCTCTAGCTGATACAAAAATTATAGGAATGTTTGACTGTTGTCTAATACATCTACACCAATAGAATCCATCAAATTTTGGTAAATTTACATCTAAAAGCACTAAGTCTGGCTTGAAATTTGCAAATGTAGTAATTATATTATCAAAGTTTTCTTCAACCATTACTTCAAATCCATATTTCTCTATATAATCTTTAAGTAATGTACTTATTGATATATCATCTTCTACAATATATATTTTATGACTCATATAATTCCTCCATATTTTAGTTTTCTTATTTGCCATATATTCATATAACTTTCACATATGGCTTTATGTATAGTATAGATACCTACTCAGATATCTATCAATTTATTAAATTTCAAAATACAGTATATTAATATTTATTAACAATTATTGGTAATATTTATACTTATAATTTTCTAATTTTTTGTTTGATATACACTTATTTACATAATATTATATATTATATTTATACCTGTATACTATCTATATTAAGTATGATATCTTTATATCTATATATAATAAAATATTATTGTTAACTTTATTAATATAATTGTATTATAAAATACCTTATATAAAATACTATAAAAATATCTTCTTCTATCTGTAAATAAATATATTATATCTTTAAAAACACTCTAATAATTTAAAATTAAAACATATCTCTTCGCTATATAAACATACCATTAGCATATATTTTTATCAATAGAATAGAAAAAGTTACCTTAAATAAGGTAACTTAAACTTTTAACACTATTATCACTACTACTTAGCATTATATATTAATTCTTTTATGTTTACTTTTTTCTCTTGTAATCCATTTTTTATTAAGAAGTCTTGTGTCTCCTCAAGAGAAGATATATCTTTGTCTGTTATATCTAAACTAAAATCATACCAAGCATATAATTCTTTAGTTTCTTCAACGCTTAAACCAACTTCTTTTGCTACCTTTTCCATAGCTTCATCAAAGTTATTATCTACATATTCTAAAGTTTCTTTTTCAACTTTCATAAATCTTTCAACTACCTCTGGATGTTTTTCAGCAAAATCCGTACTAACAGCAGTTACTATTATGCCATCTACTAAACCTTCACCATTTGCTACAAGTTTACTTCCAGACTTCATGGCTTTAAGAGCTGCTGGTCCAGCAATCAATGCAGCATCAACACTACCATCAGAAAGAGCTGCTGATGCTTCTGGAATACCCATGTTAACAAACTCTACATCATCCATACTTAATCCTTCTTTATCAAGTGCTGCAATTAATACTTGATGTAATATAGTCCCTTTTGGTCCTGCTACTTTCTTACCTTCTAAATCTGCTGCTGATTTTATTGAATCATTATTTGTTAAAATCATAAATCCTTTTGGTGACCTACTATAAGTGTTTAGTATCTTTAATTCCACTCCATTAGATGCAGCTATCAAAGCTGATGTACCACCTAATGCATGTAAAAAGTCTATTTCTCCAGCAGCTAAAGCCTGTGTTTGCTCTGGTCCTGTAGTAATTTCATGAAAATTAACTTTTATATTATCCTTTTTAAATTCTTTCCCAAATAAATCATCCTGTTTTTGAATTATAGAAGGTACATTTAGTGGTGATTTTACATAAGTTAAATTTATTTCTGAAAGATTTTCACTATCATTCTTTTTTGCACATCCAGCTAAAGATGCTGCCGCAAGTGTCAATATTGTTATACCTATCAATAGTTTTTTTAATTTCATATTTTTACTCCTTAAAATATTATTAATTTCTTTAAATGCCTTTATTTGATTTCATTGTCATTAAAATATCTTTTTTTAATTTAATATAGTAATTTGAAGTTAAATCTCTATTATAATCATCCTCTATATTAAATTCTTCTATTTTTCTTTCATTTGTAAAAACAACTATTTTCTTGCCTATCTTTAATGCTTCATCAATATCATGAGTTACAAATATTACACCTTTATTGGTTGACCTATGTATTCTTACAACTTCATTTTGCATATCAATCCTTGTAAAATAATCTAGTGCTGAAAAAGGCTCGTCCATAAACAACATATCTGGATTAAAAGAAAGTGCTCTAGCTATACTTACTCTCTGTGCCATACCTCCTGAAAGCTCATTTGGATAAGAATTTTTAAACTTCTGTAAGTTCATCATTTTAAGATATTTTTCTATATCAATACTGTCTTGCTTATTTGATTCACTTACTTTGTTCTTCTCATTTAAATAAATATTATTATCACGCCTATCTTTATTAATGGTACTTTTTGAGTGATTTAATTTATTGAATATTTTATTTAAAAGATTACTTTTTTGTTGATTGTGAAAAGCTATGTTTTCGCTCACATTTAGCCAAGGCATCAGTCTACTTTCTTGAAATACAAAACCAACATTAGGTTTATACTCTTTATTATCTTTTACAAACCTAATCTCACCACTATTTATATCTTCAAGTGATGCAATTGCCCTAAGTAAAGTAGTCTTCCCACATCCACTTTCACCTAAAATTACAGTTATATGACTTCTGTCTATATCTAAAGAAATATCACTAAGCACTACATGTTCTTCATTATCAACTTTATAACTTTTAGATAGATTTCTGATTATATACCCAGAATTACATACTGTATTACTCATATGCTTCCACCATCTTTCCCTTACTTACCTTTTTTACAATAATTGAAAATATATAGTCTGTAATTATTCCTAGAAGTCCAATTACAATTATTCCTACAATAACAACATCTGTCCTAGACATTTCTTTTCCATCAGATATTAAGTATCCAAGACCAGACGAAGCAGCTACAAGCTCAGCTCCTATAATTGCTCTAAAACTATATCCAAGTGCTAACTTTAGACCAACAGCAATATCGAGAATTGCATTAGGAATAATTATTCTAAATATTATCTGAAGCTTTGACAATTCAAATACTCTACCTACTTCAATTAACTTTGAATCACAATTTCTAATCCCCTTTAATGTACTTGTAAAAATTGGGAAAAAAGATGCCAAAATTATAATTATTATTTTTGATTCTTCACCTATACCAAACCACAATATAAGCATTGGTATTAAAGCAAGTGGCGGCGTATTTCTCAAAAAATTTATTAATGATTTAAAGTACTCATAAACTTTACCATAAATTCCAAAGAATATACCTAAAGGAACACCTATAATTGTACTTATTACAAACCCTATCAAAACTCTTTTCATACTTGCATATACATTAACAAATATTGAACCATCATTTATCATATTTAAAAATGTACTATACACTTTTTCAGGTGGTGGTAATATATATTCACTCCAAATACCAAGATAATTTGTAATTTTCCACAATACAAGAATTATAAAAAATATCAAAACACTTTTTATTAACCTTAAAAGTTTATCATTAATTTTATTGCCCATTTACAAACCATCTCCATTATTACATCCATCTTTACAATAAAACATTTCTACTATATCATACTTATCCTCAGAGCCATTTTTAATTTCTTGTATTTTACTTAATATTTCATCTTCGCTTGACACTTCAAGAACTTTTTCAAAAGAATCCTTAAAATACCCTAATGGAATTGGAGATTCATCTATTTTTCCAAGTGATTTTATACCTTCTTTTTCAGCAAATTCCTTCCATGTATAAAATAGAGCATTATCTTTATCCTTAAATTTTTCACTAGCAAAATCCCTTAATTGTGTACATGGACAGGTTACTATTAACATATCCTCTTTACTCTTAATATATTTTTCGTATAAAACTCTACAAGTCCTTACTAATATTGGTTCTATCATAGGAACTTCAAAACCATCTATCAAATTATTTCTTTTTAAAAGATTTATGCTTTCTGGACATCTACAATCTAATATCGTGTTTTCAGTCTTTTTTGCATATTCTTTGTACTGATTCTTTACATATTCTAATTGCGCCTCACATTCAACCATTATGTACCCTTTTTTTATCAAAGTTTCTTTAATAGTATTAAACTTTTCCTCATACATTTTTTCTGCTACTGGATTTATTAGAAGATATTTATTCATAGCTCCTCCTATTATTTAATATTGAATATTATTCTCAACTATTAGTTTAAATGAGTACTTTATTTTTGTCAATATCTTATTTTTTTCTTTAAAAAATAATGTGTATTTACAATTTTTCACTTTTTTACTTACAATATTAAAATAATACATTCAATTTATTTTAATAATAAGATATACATTTTACTATTAATCTACTTATAATGACAAATATATAATTAGTTTCGATAATTTGATGTCAATGTTACACATGTAAAAATATACATATTATACAAAAATCAAACTGGGTTTTGCCAGTAAACTAAAAAAGTGAAGTCTAATTAATACTTCACTTTTTACAATAATTATAAATATTTTATTTTAATATCATCAACAATCTGTAAAATCTTATCTCTAACATCTATGGGTTCTAATACTTCAATGTGATTTCCAAAAGAGAGCACATATCCATAAATCCAATCATTTTGAGGATACTGTACATTTACAATAAAATTTCCATCGTTATCGTATAATATATTATCAATATCAAATTCATCATAAACTCTATATGCTATATCTTTAGAAATTTTCAATTTTAAAATAATATTTTTATTATTATCTTCTTTTATCTCTCCCACTTCAATTGGTATGCTTCGTATAAATGTCTGCTCACAAATACAGATATTCTTCATCCTTACGACCTTAAAAATTCTATAATCATTTTTTTGACGACAATAAGCTTTAATATACCATGACTTTTCTTTAAACCAAAGCATAAGTGGCTCTACACAACGTTTAGTTATCTTTCCATAAGTACTTATATACTCAAAAGTTATAATATTACAATCTAATATAGCTGATTTTATCTTTATAAATTTATCTTTTTCTACATTATTACTACACCAATGAGAAAAATCAACAGTTATCCAACTTAAATCTGATTTACAAAACAAGGCTCTAAGTTTTGCTAATGTAGAATTCATATCTGGATATTTAAGCATATTTAAACCCTCTAGTGATGCTAGAATTTCTTTCTGCTCTTGCTCAGATAAAATAGATTTATCAAAAGTAAAATTATCTAAAATACCTATACCACCATTTCTACCTTTATCAGTATAAATTGGAATACCAGAAGATGACAATATTTCAATATCTCTACAAATAGTTCGCCTAGATACTTCAAAGTGTTCAGCTAACTCCGTTGCAGTTACTCTTTTCTTATCTAACAGGATATAAATAATTTCAAATAATCTATTACTTTTCATATAATCACCTCATTACTTTATTATAGTATAAAAATAAAGCAATCTAATATCATAATATAATGTTTACATTTCCCTTTCTACTTCAAAACGCAAAACAGTTTTCAATGACTCAGGAGATACTTTTCTAGCATCACTTATATAAATTTCACGATGTATATAAGATTTTCTTAGAAGCTTATTTTTTTTACAAAATTCTCTCATAATGTCAAAGCTTTCTGGTTCATCATCATATGAGCCTATATGAAGCATTTGAACACATAGACCTTCATTAATAGACCCAAATCTAACTTTTTCAAGAAGATTATGTGGTTTCTTATTTTTTAATATATCAATAGCTTTATTTAACAGGTCTTGTGTAACAAAATCTGGCTGACGTATCATTATAGTATAAATCAAATCTTCTTTAATAAGTATATCTGAGCATTTGCTTTTTTCTCCCTTATCCCATATACCTTCTAAAGGAAAAACAGTATAATCAAAATACCCTTCTGGTACAATTCCCTTTTGGGGCATGGTTTTTATTGCATATGCCAAAGAGTAAAGTACTCCTATTGCTTCAGTAAATTCTTTAGTATTTGGGTCTCCACTCCCTTTTAACATGATAAATTTCTGCTCTGGTACTTCAACTATCACAGGATTCTTCTTAGGTAATATATAACTCTTTATCTTTTTTTCTCCATTCATATTTCATAAAAAATACCTCCGTATATACATTTTATACATTGATATTATCATGCTAAAGGTGACATCAGCGTGTCACATTTTATAAAATAAATTATATTATAAAATCTTCATCTTCTAACTCTTCATAGACCCCTTTTTGATATCCATTACCTTTAGTTGAAAAGAAATCATGTGTTTTAGTTTCAGTACTAAGTCCATTTAACACAATTGGATTGATAGCATTTACATTATAAAGTCTTTCAAATCCTAAATTTTCTAAAGCTCTATTTGCATTGTATTTCAAAAAATCTACAACCTCTTCTTCAAGTCCACTATCTTTATATATTACATTTGTATACTCTATCTCATTTTCCATAAGACTAGCAAGTATAGAATACATCTTATCTTCTAATTTTTTCTTATCAGTATTATTAAATGAATTGTATATCTCTTGTGCAAGAAGCCCTATGTATTTACCATGTAAAGATTCATCTCTAAGAATAAGTGATATTATTTCTCCACTAGCCACCATTTTTCCTTGACCAGACAGATACAATGGATAAAAGAATCCTGAATAAAACAAGAAACTCTCCAAAAACACGCTTGTAACCATTGATAAATATAAATTCTTTTGGTTTGTAGTATTTTCATATTGAGCTAGAACTAAATCAGCCTTTCGTTGTAATGTTGGCTCTGTTTCTATCCATTCAAATAAATCATCTATCTCGGAGTTAGAAAGCAAAGTCATAAATATGGAAGAATAACTTTTTGCATGTATTTCTTCCATAGTACCCATAAAAGATAAAACTGCTTTTCTTTGAAGATTATCTGTTAAACCCATCATTGATGGAATTCCATTATTCCCTTGCTTTGTATCCAATAATGTCAGTCCACCTAACACTTTTTTATATAAGTCTTTTTCATTATCATCTAATTCATTCCATACCTTAATATCTTTAGAGACAGATATTTCTTCAGGAAGCCAAAATTGTTTTACATTTTGTTCCCAAAAAGCCTGTGTGAATCCATCTTCTTCTTTATTCCAATTAACTGCATCATGTGTTTTATGTAATTTAAATGTCATATATTTCTCTCCCTATACTGAACATACTAGACACTCATGAGTATCTCTTGTCATCTTTGTTCTTGTGTAATATAAACTTTTAAGACCTTTTTTATATGCATATATGTAATGTCTAGCTATATCTCTAGTTGTCTTTTCATCTGTAACAAACAATGTTGTTGATATTCCTTGGTCAACATGTTGTTGAACTGTTGATACTAAATCTATAACTTTCCTCATATCCATTCTATATGCTGATTGATAATACAACATATTTTCATTAGTTAAAAATGGCATTGGATATATTGTAGTTGAATCTCCATATGTTCTTACTTCTACTGGCTCAGTAATTGGCATTATACTTGATGTTGCATTTTGGACATAACTAATGCTTTGAGTTGGGGCTACTGCCATTAAATATGCATTATATATACCTTTTTCTTTGACCTCATCCAATAATTTTGTCCAATCTTCTTTTG
Source organism: Clostridioides sp. ES-S-0190-01 (assembly GCF_020658275.1). Taxonomy (NCBI): domain Bacteria; kingdom Bacillati; phylum Bacillota; class Clostridia; order Peptostreptococcales; family Peptostreptococcaceae; genus Clostridioides; species Clostridioides sp. ES-S-0190-01. Next base: position 312,610 of record NZ_JACVWA010000015.1, read on the forward strand.
TTGGTATATAAATACCTTCAAATAATGCTTTTACCTTTTCTAGCTTAGGTAGATAAGATTGTTCATAGTATTTTGATAATACCTTGCTTTTTCTTCCCTTAGCATATTCTGATTTTTCAAACCCTTCAAAAGTTTGATTTTTTTCTATAGCTATTTTCATAGATGCTTTAATTGAATAATATCTAATCATTGCAAAAAATACATCAGAAAACTCTACAGCATCCTCTGAAGTATATAAAATATTTTCTCTTACTAAGTATCCATGCAAATTCATAGCTCCCAATCCTATAGAATGAGATTTACTATTACTATTATTTACAGTTGGTACTGGCTTTATGTCTGTTTTATCTGCTACAAATGTCAATGCTCTTATTGATGTCTCAACTGTGCTTTCTATAGTTTTATTGTCCATAACATTTGCTATATTTAAAGAACCAAGATTACAACTTATATCTTGACCCCATTTATTTTCTCCACCATAGCCTTCTATTTCTGAAGATGTTTGATACTGGAAGATTTCACAACACAAGTTAGACATTTTTACCATACCAACCTCTTTCAATGTATGTTCCCTATTGGCTGTATCTATATACACTACATATGGATATCCACTTTCTTGTTGCATTTGTGCTATTTTAGTCAACATTTGTCTAGGATTTATTTCTTTTTTTCTTATATCTTCATCATTAACTAATCTATCATACCACTCACTCATTTCTATCTCATCAAGGTAAACTCCATACTTTTTATACACAGTATGAGGATAAAATGCATAAGCTACTTCATTTTTTTCTGCTAACTCCATAAATTTATCAGGTATAATAGCTCCCAGCGATAATGTAGCAAGTCTTATTTTTTCATCAGCATTTATCTTTTTAGTATCCATCAATAATTCAAAATCAGGATGAAATACTGTGAGATAAACTGCACCAGAACCTTGTCTAGCTCCCATCTGATTAAAATAGCTGAATGATTGTTCCAACATTTTAGCTACTCCAACAACACCTCCAGCTGCACCTTCTATATCTTTAATAGATTCACCTGATGCTCTAAGCTTAGATAAGTTTAACGCAACTCCTCCACCTATTTTTGATAAATGATTTGATGAAGATATCGCATATGAAATACCTTCTGTGCTATCTTCTACAGATAGTAAAAAACATGATACCATTTCTCCTGCTCTCTTTCTTCCAGCATTTAAAAATGTAGGTGTAGCTGGTTGAAATTCTTGTTTTACTATTTTGTCTGCCAAGTTTAAAGCTAGACTCTCATCACCATTTCCTAATGTTAAAGCTACAATTAATACTTTTTCATTATATGTTTCTAATATCTCTTTTCCATCATTACTTTTTAATGCATAATTTTGATAAAATTTATTTGCACTCATATATGATTGAAACTTAAATTTATGTTCCTCAATAAGTTTGTATATCTTTTTAATAAAATCCATGCTATATTTATGTATTACTTCTTCTAAATAATAACCTTCATCCATTAGATACTTCAATCTTTCTTCTAGATTATTAAATTTCTTTAACTTTGGATTTATAAATTCTTCTATGTAACTACTTAGGGCTTCCTTATCCTTTTCCAGTTGATATTTCCCTTGTTCATTTTTAATTATCACTTGATTGTTAAGCTCTATCCAATTCATTATTTACCGTCCTTTTAACATAATCTTGTGCTATAATTTCATTTAATTTACTTATTATTTCTTTTAATATTTATCAGCGTAAATTCCAAAAACAACCTATAATTATAGGGCATAATAAGTATTTTTCAAAAACAAAAGCACTACATATAGTTAGTGCTTTATCTATTATATACTACATATAGTATATACACAAATTTTTTTATATCTAAACTTTTATTATTGTATTACTGATATTATTTTATTCTTTAAATAAAACCATAAAAATGTTTACCCAGTGTTTATATGTTACTAGAGATAATAAATCTTCAATAATATATTTAATATTTTATATATTATTTAGAAGTTTTTTATTCATTGTTATATAATTAAATATATGACTATTTTGCTACTAAATATATAAAAATAAATTTGTGAAGGTGATTTTAATGAAAACTATTTCTAAACAAGAATTAGAAAAAACACTTGAGAAACATTATTTATGGCTTAAAAATAATAACGATGGAGAAAGAGCTGATTTAAAAGAAGTAAGATTAGAAAATATGGATTTAAGAGGATATTATTTAAGTAATATTGACTTTTCCTGGTCTGACCTTATCAATTTAAATTTAGAAAATGCAGATTTAGAAAACTCTAGCTTTAAGAATTCTTATTTTTCAGATTGTTCATTAAAAAATTCTATATTAAAAAATACAGACTTAAGTGGTGCAAATTTTAGATTTTGTAATTTATCTAACTCAGATATTAGAGGTACTAATCTAGAAAATTCTAATTTAGAATATGCTACATTGGATGGAGTAATATCAGATGAAAGTACTCGTTTTTTTAAATTATACTGTCCTGAAACAGGAGCGTTTATAGGCTATAAAAAATGTTTTAATTTTAGAATGGTACAATTATTAATACCAAGTGACGCAAAAAGAGTATCTGCTACATCAAATGCTTGTAGATGTGATAAAGCAAAAGTACTGTCGATTACAAGTATAGATGGCAAAGAATCTTTTAAAACTGCTCGTGCATATGCTGATGAAAATTTTATATATAGAGTAGGAGAAATGGTGGTAGCTGAAAATTTTCATGAAAATAGATGGAAAGAATCAACTACAGGAATTCACTTTTTTTTAACTAGAGAAGAAGCTGTTGGTTATCTGTAAAGTATTATTTTTTTATTGAAGTGTGTAATTGAAAATACACAATAAAAAAATGTATTACTAAATAAATATTTTCTAAAAAAGAGTATCTAGAGATTTAAAAAATGCACTTTAAAAATCTCCTTATGATACTCTTTTATATATTTTATCATTTCTAAATATGCCATAAGTTACAATTTACAGTAAATTATTTATATCAATACTATCCACCATTTTAGAAACTTTATCTACATATTCTATATTATTACTCAGACTCTTATAATACTTATTACTCTCACTTTTATTTCTAAATGAATAAACTTTTTTATTTATTTTTAAAGCCTCTTTTATAATATCTATATTTCTTTTATTAGTTTCTCCTACGCTAAATCCTGTGTCTATTATAATCTTAGAATTATTTAAATTTCTAATAGCCAAATCGAAACTTTCATCACTTATTGACTCAAATGGCTTTTCTGTAAACAACTTTATGCCCATAGTCCTACCAATTTCATAATCAATATCATTTTCATGTATTATGCCAGAATATATACCTATGCCTCTTTTAGTAAAAGCTCTGTAGATTGGTGTTGCTTTACCGCCTCCACCAATTATAAAAACTTCATTTTTTGATTTATTGCTAATTTCTACTGCACCTAATAAACTATTAAAATTTTTATCCTCTAATTCATAGAGTGAATTTATCATATTTTCGTCTACCATATCTTCTGGCTGACCATAAGCTATAACTTTGTTATTTTTTACAAGAGCAACCTTATCACAACTTTTTAGTGCTATATCTATTTCATGTAATGAAAGTATTACTGATATTGATTTTTCCTTACTTAGTTTTTTTAGTATATTCATAAGTTCCAATCTATGCTTTATATCTAAATGGGTTGTAGGTTCATCTAATATGATTATTTCTGGCTCTTGAACTAATGCTCTTGCAACCAAGACTTTTTGTTTTTCACCATCACTAAGTTCATCAAAATATCTTTTTTTTAAATGAAGAGCATTTACAGATTTTAATGAATCATCCACCATCATTAAATCTTTTTTAGAGAGATTTCCAAAAAATCCTGTATAAGGATATCTCCCCATATTAACTACATCTTGTACAGTCATTAAATCTCCTAATAATCTATTTGTAAGTACTAAAGCCATCATTTTAGACAATGTCTTTCTGGATATATGCCTTATATCCATATCGTTTAAATATATTTCACCTTTTATCGGTGTTATAAGTTTAGATAGAGACTTTAATATAGTAGTTTTTCCAGCTCCATTGCTTCCCAAAAGACATAATATTTCTCCTTTTTTCACCTCTATGTTTATATCACTTACAACCACTTTTTTATCATATCCAACACTTAAATTGTTAGTTTTCAACATGTCTAAGCCCTATCCTTCCTTTTCATCAATAACATTATTACAATTGGAGCACCTAATAATGAAGTTATTGCACTTATTGGTAATTCTATTGGTGACAAAATTACTCTGGATACTAAATCACAAAGAGCTGTAACTATACTTCCTAAAAGAATTACTACTGGTATCAATACTCTATTGTCTGATGTTTTAAATATCAATTTTGAGATTTGTGGTACTGCAAGACCAATAAATCCTATAGGACCTGCAAATGCTGATACTATTGCCGCTAGTATACTAGATATAAATACTACCAAAAATCTAAAAAATTTTATATTTACACCAATACTCTTTGCATATTCTTCTCCTAGTAAAAAAGCATTTAGAGGTTTTATTATGAATATAGTCATCAAAAGACCTAATATCCCAACTATCATAAGTATTTCTACTTTTTCCCATGTAAATCCGGAAAAACTACCCATAGACCACATAGTAAATTCCTTCAATTTTTCATTATTTGCAAATGATTGTAATATATTTGTAATTCCACTACATACATAGCCAGTCATAATTCCTATCACCAAAAGTGTTGTTATATTTTTTACTTTGCTGGCAAATAGAATAACTATAGACATTACAATTAAAGCTCCTACAAATGCTGCTATAAATATACTCATTGAATTTATACTTTCAAATCCTAATGTATATCCTCCTAAAATCATAAGTGCTACTGATAAAGTCGCTCCTGAAGACACCCCTAATATATATGTTTCAACTATTGGGTTTTTAAAAAATATCTGTAGTAAAATACCAGATACTGCTAAACATGCACCTCCCACCATAGTTGCAAGGACTCTAGGAATCCTTATATTATAAATTATTTTATAGTGTTCTGTACTATCCATTCCTCTTAATACAACATCTATTATTTCTTTAAATTCGATTTTTACAGAACCAAATGCTACACATATCAAAAAAGTAAGTATTATACTTACAATTAAGGTTATAAATATAGTAGTCTTTTTAATTCTGTTTTTATTGGTAAAGTCCATCTATATACTCCTCTTAATAAAACTAGATTAACTCAAATTTATAAAGTTTTCTTGTTAATTTAATCTTATTTATTATTTATCATAATTTATATAATGCTTAATCTTTTCACCTGTAGTACCTGGGTGAAATATTTCAACTAAATCCACTATTAATTCATCTGTCTTATCCACTGATTGATAATAATCCGGAGCAAACACCCATAAATTTCCACTTTTGACAACATCTAAATCAGATAACACTGGTGCACTAGATTTTATAGACTCTAAATTTGGTGCATAATCTGAACTTGATGAATATACAAATATATCTGCATCTTTTGCCACTTCATGTAATTGCTCAATACTTACTCGCCCTTCATTTGAATCGATTGAAGCACAAGCATTTATTCCACCTGCCATGTTTATCATATTATCTACATATGAATTTTTAGGTGCTATATAAGCATTACCTTCATATACAGATGCCCATACAACTTTAGGCTTACTTTTGTTTTTTATTTTTTTACTAACCTCTTCTATTTTTTGTACTGTTTTATCTAATTCACTAGTAGCTATATCCTCTTTATCATAAAATGCAGCTATCAAGCTTGTCCACTCCATTCTTCCAAATGGATTTTGTTCCTTATATTCATTATCTACAACATAGTTAAGTCCCAATTCTTCTAATTTATCTATAAGTTTTGTATCCGCTTCTGATAAACCACTACTCACTATAGTCAAGTCAGGATTTAAGTCTACTATTTTTTCATAATCTGGTGCTAAATTTGAACCAACATAATGTATCTTACCATCCTTCATTAAATTTTTAATTTCTTTGATAGTCCAATATTGTTCTTCTGTTGTTACTGCTTTTATACTATCTAACTCACCTATTGTCCTTAAAGAACAAGCTTGTGTTGTAGATGCTATCAATACATTATCCACAGGTGTTCTAACTATATTTGCATTCTTGTATTTTTCAGGTATTTTTATCTTTTTAGGAATCAAAATTAGTTCTCTATTATCTCCATCAACAACCTTTTTAATTCCATCTTCTAAATTCTCAACACTAAATCCACTTGCATATTTTAATTCTAGTTTTTCACCACTATTAACTTGTTCATTGTTTTTATCCTTTTTACTGCACCCTACAGTACCTCCTACAAAAAAAACTACCATTACAATTAAAAAAAACTGCTTTAAAACATTTGATTTAAGTTTCATCACTTTCACTCCATTATTTTATTTTTTATGAGTGGCTACACATATTTTCAAAAAAATATTTTACTAAAATTAATTTTATAAATATAGCTTTTTAGCAAAATAAAAAACCTCTCCTAAATTAGCAAGGAGAAGCTTCTATATCAATTTTATAAAAAATGAATTGATATCTCATTTTATTATAAACTACAATCTCCACCCTAAATTGTATTTATGTAATACTGGGCAGGTCTCCTGACTCACGGCGTTCCCTCCATCAACCTTCCCAAAATTATTATGAATCTCAGTGGATTTGATTTCGTATCCGTATACAGTAGCGGGGGCTGTAGTGAATTTACATCACTTTCCCTATTAAACTAAAATAGTACCCTAGTATTATTTACATTTAATTTTTCATTAAGATAATTGTAGTTTATTGTTAATTACTTTGCAAGGTTGATTTAATATATCCACTCAAAAAGAGGGCTTAAAATGACTATAAAAATCAATCTAAAACCCTCTTTATCTTCTTAGTTTATATTTAATTCATCCATCAAAGTTTTAATTTTACATACTTGATTTTCATCTGGTTTTATAAATGGAGCAGTTACGTAGTCACTTATTTCTAATCCTCTAATATTCATAGCTTTCTTCATTGATGGTATAAATGGATTTGTTATTAAATAAAAATCCATTGCTTTATTAATATATTTTTGAATTTCGATAACTTTATCCATATCCTTATTATTATAAGCTTCAGCCCATTTGGAACATACTTCTGGAATTAGATTTGATAATCCTCCTATACATCCTGCTCCTCCAGACATTAAGTTGTGTATAAAATTTTCATCATATCCACTGTATATCTTAAAGTTTGGGAACTCTGTTTTCATAGTATTTATTAAATCTCTAGTATGTCCCATTAAAGTTACTGTATCTTTATATCCAACTATGTTTTCATGCTTTCTTGCAAGCTTTAATGTAAGTTCTGGACTTAAATCATAACCAGTTCTATCTGGATAATTATATAGGTATATTTCAGCATCTGTGTTCTCAGCTATCTTACTATAAAACAGTTCAATACTATCATCATCAAGTGAGAAATAATAAGGACTTATTATCATAACTCCATCTGCTCCACTATTATGTGCATAATTTGAAAGTTCTATAGACTCATCTGCACACATACGACTTGTACCTATAAACACTTTAACCCTCTTATCGACATGATTAACCACTAAATCTATAAGTTCTTTTTGCATATCCATAGACATATTAAAGAACTCTCCAGTACTTCCCATTATAACTAGACCATCTACTCCCCCATCTATAAGGTAATCATATACTTTTTTGTTTCCTTCTCTATCTAAATTTCCGTCTTCATCAAATATTGTAACAACTGGTGTCAAAAATTCTGCTTTCATAATTTAAACTCCTAAAATTTATTTTGATATGTTCATTTAATATGCTTATAGCCTATGTTTTAAGATTATATATAATAAAACATTTACTTAACATAATTTTTCAATATTCCAATACTTTCAATCTCACATTCAATTACATCTCCACTATTCATATATAGAGGAGGAGAAAACCCCATCCCTACTCCAGAGGGTGTTCCAGTTGCTATAATATCCCCTGCCTCTAAAGTCATCCCTTTTGAAAGTTCTGAAATTATATCTGAGATATCTGATATGAATAACTCTGTATTAGAATTTTGTCTTTCTTCATCATTTACTCTACTATATACATTAAGTTTTACTGGAAAAGAAACTGCACTTTTATGTAAGATACATGGCCCTAAAGATGTAAATGTATCTAATCCCTTTCCCCTAAACCATTGAACATGTTCTTTTTGCAACTTTCTAGCAGAAATATCATTTATCACAGTGTAACCAAAGATATAATCTTCTACATCTTCTTTTTCTATATTAACACCTGTTTTACCTATTACTACTCCAAGTTCAACCTCATAATCCAACTGATTATTTATATCAAAGTGAGCATCTATCTCATCTTCTGGACCTATCGCCTTTGTCACACGCTTTGTAAAATAGACTGTTTTCTCCGGTTCTTCAAAGCTACTATCAAAATGAGTTTGAGTTTCTTCAAGATGTTCTTTATAGTTTACTCCTACACATAAAATATCGTGTATTGGCTTTTCTATAGGAACATGTATAGTGCACTCCTCTTTTTTAAAAACATTATAGTCATTAAATGATTCTTCACTTATAATATTTTTTAACTTAATAATATCATCCTGAGATATACATTGAATTAAATCATTTACATCTATAAAAAATTTACTAAGACTTATGGAATTGACATCAATAACAAACAATTCATCCTTTGAGAGAATTCCTACCTTTTTAGATGTATCTTCTATACTACTAAAACTAACAAACTTCATACTATCACCCTTTAGTAAAATTCTAAGTGCATACTTTTTTAAGTCTTATATTTTATACATAATTACACACTCTAGCTATTGCCATTTCAGTATATCCAAGTGATTCTGCTTTTGATTGCTTACCATTTGCTACATCTACAACTAGATTTAATAAATCATCTGTCAATTCTTCCATTGTCTGTGGTCCATATATAACTGGACTAGCATCAAAATCCATATTATCTTCCATATTTGCAAAAGTTATTTTATTTCCAGTTATTTTTATTACTGGAGCTATTGGATTTCCTGATGGAGTCCCTCTCCCTGTACTAAATACTACTACTTGAGCGCCTCCTGCAACCATACCCGCAACAGATGAGGCATCATTTCCTGGTGTATCCATTATTACAAGACCCTTCTTATCAATTTGCTTTGCATAATCATATACTTCACTTATTACTCTGTGCCCACCTTTGTGTATACAGCCTAGTGATTTTTCTTCCAAACTTGTAAGTCCACCAGCTATATTTCCAGGAGATGGATTTCCTTCTCTAACTTCTTCTCCAACTAATTTTAATGAATTTTCATATCTATGTACTATATGTAGTATTTTTTCTTTTACTTCTTCATTTACTGCTCTTCTAGCTAATATATGTTCTGCTCCTATAAATTCAGTAGTTTCACTTAAAATTGAAGTAGACCCTAAATCAACAAGTCTATCACTTAATTCTCCTATTAGCGGATTAGCAGCTAGCCCACTTGTTGGGTCAGACCCACCACATTCAGTCCCTAATATAAGTTCAGATATTGGGAATTCTTCTTTTCTAAGTATAGAAGCTTCTTGTGCCATTTCTCTAGCATAACGAACAGCTTTTTCTATAGTTTTTAAAGTTCCATGTTCTTCTTGTATTACAAGAGTCTTTATTGGTTTATTTGTTCTCTCTTTTATTGCATCAACTACCAAGTCATTTTGACAATTTTCACAACCTAAAGACACAACTATCACACCATATACATTAGGATTTGCTGCATACCCAGCCATAACATCCATAGTTAATTGTTGGTCTGAACTTACTTGAGAACATCCATTTTGATTATTAAAAGTAACAGCTCCTTGAACTTGTGAGGCTATAATTCTCGTTGTATCTGATGCACACACACTTGTAGGTAATATTAATATGTGATTTCTTATGCCAACTCTTCCATCTGGTCTTTTATATCCATAAAATTTCATATTGATTTCCTCCTAAAATAGTCTATTTATCATACTTTATTTGATTTTCTTGTACTATAAATTTTATTCTTATTGCTAATTAGATAACTATAATCCTACTTATTTAATCATTTAATACTAAACACTTTAATCATTTAATACTAAATATAACTTTTATTGAATTATAAATGTTACTTTATATGTTCGATACAATTTGTTTATCTAAATCTTCTCTAACACTTTTAACATTGTGAATATGTACATGTTGACCAATTTTTATTTCTTGATTAGCTTCTCCTATGTGTTCTCCATATTTAGTAACTTTATCTCCCTCAGCCATATCCTTTATAGCCAATTTATGATAAATAGTTATATCATCTAAAGCTGTTATTGTCTTTATCGTTTTATCTTTTAATTTAAAATTAATTTCATTATTCTTAGATATTGCCTCAATAGCCACTGCAACATTATCTTTTTCATCAATTATCACTGCATTTATCATTATCTTTATTCTCCTTTATAAATAATATAATTTTATTAATATACAAAATCATCTTAGCAATTATATATCTGTATTCATCAGGCTACTATTGTCCCATCATCTTTTTGTTTTGGGAATTTAGGACATCCATATTTCTTGGCCCACCAGCTAGTTATAAGAGGAACTAATATTGCAGTAACAACTACTGCAGCTGCTACTTGAGTTGTAGCTGTTGCAACATATGGTTGCCATGTTGGGTCAACTAATGCAACAGCAGCAGGAACAGCAATTGCATTCCCTGCAGTTGTAGCTACAGCCCATCCTGCATACCCTGGACGTTTACCTATAAATCTATCACAGAATACTATAAATATACCTCCTACAAACACAGATATTAATCCAAGTAATACTCCAGATAGTCCTCCTTTTAATATACTTGCAAGATTTATGCTACTTCCAAGTGCAAAACCTACAAAGGGTACTAATAAATTACATCCTGGTTCTAAAAATTCTTTCATCTTTTTGTCAAAATTACCTATTATCATACCAACAAGTATTGGTACGATTGCAGCTAATAATGACATTAATGGAACATTTGCAAGTCCTGAAGTCCCAAGAGCTATCAATGTAAAAAATGGACCATCATTCAAAGTAAGTAAACTCATAGTTGCACAATCTGTTTCATCTCCATATGAAGTCATTAATGAAAGATATATACTACCATTACTATTTGTAACTGCACTTATAACTGCCAAAGTTGTAAGACCTAATACTCCATCCATTCCAAATAATTTTCCTATAAGTATGCCTATTAAAGCACCTATAGCAAATTTAGAACCAAGAAGTATTCCTCCTCTTTTTAATACTTTTGGCATTTCTTTAAATTGAAGCTGAGTTCCAAGACATACTAGTTGAACCCCTATTATAGTTGCAGAGCCAACACTTGAGAATACTGCTGTTGTAAATGAACCTATTTGTACAATATCTGGGCAAAATGTATTAATGAAAGCTGCTATAAACATTGGAACTATCATCATACCTGCAGGAATTTTTTTAATAAAATCCATTATCATAAAGTTACTCCTCCTAAAACATGATATTTAATTACTTGTATTAAATTTTTTAGCTTTAATTTTAACGGCCGTTTCGGTTCGTATTTAAGAACTAAGTTTTTATTTACGAATCTTTGAATTAATGATAGCATTTTCCCAATTATGAGTCAATAAAAAAAATAAATTTTTGTCAAAATTTTTTCAAATTATCTGATAATATAGCAATAGTTAGCAATTATCTTCATTATATGCAAAATATAAAAAGTAATTTTTCTCATTTCACATCTATATATCCCAATTTATATAATCTAAATTCACAATATTTCGATATTTTTATATAAAATACGATTATTATTGTCTTATCTTAAATTATATAGCTAAATACAGTTCACTTTCTCAGGTATATTTTGGAAATTATTTCAAGTTTTTAGTATGAATTTTCATCAAAAAAATCATCTATAAATATTTATAATTAAAGCTTATTTGCACATGCTGTCATATATTTTATTTCTACATTGTAAATTATCACACAGTATGCTAAAATCAACATATTCTAACACTTTAAATTAACAAAGATAGGGGGAAATTTATGACTTCAGATAATCATCGCCCAACAGCTAGGATATTAGATATTTTAGAAGCATTAGCTGAATCTGAGAATGGATATACTCTTACAGAAATAGCAGATGCTATCAATGCTCCAAAAAGTAGTATCTTTCCTATAGTTCATACACTTAATGCTAGAAAATACATTACTATTGATAAAAATACGTCTAAATATTCCATAGGTATACGTTCTTACACATTGGGGTCTTCGTTTTTTGAGAAAAGAACTATTTTTAACTACATAATTGATGAAATGACTAATATAGTTAATTCTTGTTCTGAAACTTGTCAACTTGGTATACTCGACAATAACGAAGTTCTTTATATTGGAAAAGTTGACTCTCCAGAGCCAATTAGACTTATTTCTTATGTTGGTAAAAAGATACCTGCTAATTGTACAGGTCTTGGTAAAGCACTTTTATGTGATTTTGATAAGGAAAAACTAATAAATTTATATCCAGACGGATTAAAAGGATTTACAAAAAAATCAATTACTGACTTTGATATTTTATATGACCAGCTTCTTGAAGTTCGTGAAACTCAAATAGCTTCAGAATGTGAAGAATCAATGGAATACCTAAAATGCCTTGCTGTACCAATAAGAAAAAACGGATGTATAAGGGCCGCTGTTAGCGTAACACTTCCACTTTTTAGGTCTAGTGAAGAAAAAATAGAACTGATAAAAAAATTACTTCTAAATGCACAAAAAAATATTCAATCTATGATGGAAGAACGTAATGAAGACATTATAATAAATTAGATTGATAAAAACAAAGTTGCTGACTTAATTACAGCAACTTTGTTTTTTTATGCTCTTTTTTATTTTTAATATTTTTATTGACATGATAAAAATACTATGTTAAATTCTAATCATAATCGTAATTACGAACTTAGTTCTTATATAAAAACTCACGATATATATTTTAACCTCAAAAACCAATATCTAATATGTGAATTAGTATAAGGCTATTGTAGGTATGTATATTGTACATAAAAATTAATTCAAAAAAGGAGATTTTAACTATGAGTATCTATTATGTACCACCAATAAACTTACTTGGAAAAGGGTGTCTTATTGAATCTAAAGACTCAATTAAATCCTTAGGCACTAAAAAAGCATTTATCGTTAGCGATAAATTTCTAACTTCAAATGGTACTGTAAAAAAAGTAACAGATATGTTGTCTCAAATAGGTGTGAACTTTGCTATTTATGATGAAGTTAAACCAAATCCAACTGTGACTAATGTCAATAATGGACTTGAAATATTAAAATCAGAAAATTGCGACTTCATTATAACTATAGGTGGTGGTTCTCCACAAGATTGTGGTAAAGCTATTTCCATATTGGCTACCAATGGCGGTGACATTAGAGATTATGAAGGTGTAAATAAAACTTCTAAAAAATGTCTTCCTATAGTTGCTATAACTACTACTGCTGGTACATCAGCTGAAGTTACAATAAATTATGTCATAACGGATGAAGATAGGCACGTAAAAATGATAATGGTTGATACAAATGCACTAGCTACAATGACAGTTAATGACCCAGAATTAATGATTAGTAAGCCAGCTAATTTGACAGCAGCTACTGGTATGGATGCACTGACTCATGCTATAGAAGCTGTAGTGGCTAATGGTGCTTATGATGTTACAGATTCAACTGCGCTATATTCTATAAAGCAGATATTTGAATATCTTCCTAGAGCTGTTAAAGATGGTAATGATATAGATGCTAGAGAACAAATGTGTTATGCTTGTTTTCTAAATGGAATTGCTTTTAGCAATGCAGGTCTTGGAAATGTACATGCTATGGCTCATCAATTAGGAGGTTTATATGATTTACCTCATGGAGTATGTAATGCTATGTTGCTACCAATAGTTGAAGAAGAAAATGCTAAATCTGCACCTTCTAAATTCCGTCCAATAGCTGAGATTATTGGAATGAATATACATGACAAATCAGATAAGGAATGTGTTGATTTTGTAATAGATAAAATAAAAGCTCTTTCAGAAGAAGTAGGAATTCCAAAATCTTTAAAAGATGTTGGTGTTGATAATCCTAATTTTGAGTTGCTTGCTGAAAATTCTATGAAAGATGCTTGTGCTGGAGCCAATCCTGTTTTCTTTGATAAGGATAAAATTATAGAATTATTTAAGAAAATCTCTTAATATAATCACACTTATAAATTAATTATGTATATTTATAAGGGAGTGTCTCAAAATATTTTTATTTGATTATAGACACTCTCTTATTATCTAAATCCATATTTTTAATTTAATTTCAAACTCTTTAAAATTAATAAATAGTATTTTTAATGAATTATAACTGTTGTTGTGTCAGGTATATTGTCATATATCCACTTAGCATTTTCTGTACTTAGTCTTATACATCCATGGCTAAGAGCTTCACCAAGCCTAGCATCTATTATATAACTTCCTGTTGAATTATATAACACAGAATGATAATAATACCCACCTTTAATTCTAGTAGCGTACTTAACTGAATACTCATCTGTTCCAAAAGAAGGTTTTCTCCCACTTATATAAAAAATACCTGTTATAGTTGGAGTTTCAGGTTTACCTATAGTGCATTCCCATTTATATAATTGCCCCCAACCACCATTATCTTTCTTAAAAATATAAGTGTATTTATTTTTAAGGTCTGTGGTAATTAGATAGTCACTAGTACTTTTAATATTATTTTCATTAACAAATTTAGTCATATCAGTGTAAAAATACTTATAATCTAATTCATTAGGTTTATTTCCATCACTTGACAAGAAATAATTAAAAACATAACCTGTTTTATCATCATATATAACTTTACTCCAGTCCCCTTCTACCTGTAGAACTTCGACTCTAGACTTTTCAGGAATTACTGTAATTATAGTAGAAGTTGTAGACTTATCTTCTCTTAAATTTAAATTACTCCAAGCATATTCACTTACTGATATTAAATCTCTGTATACATACCCTTCTTGAAAATTGTAGATTACTTTAATCCAATCATCTTCTTCATCTAGAACCTCTAATTTAGAACCTTGAGGTATTACAGTTATAATACTTGAACTTGTAGATTTCGCAGACCTCAAATTTACATTTACTAAAGCATATTTATATATAGGTGCTCTGTATTTTTTAATGTTTATTTTAAATAGCTTCACACATACCCATCCTCTCATATGTCTTTTTACAATACTTTATGAAATTCGATATATATTCGTTCTTCTATTTTTAAACTTACTCTGTATAATTAAAGGTTATTATCCATTTAAATTTACAATATTACAATCTTTAATATATTCTTCAATTATACTTCTAGCTACATTAAAATAACTTATACATTTATCAACTATAACAGCATCACTGCTAACTACTCTATCAAGTTTTTCTAATATAACATCTGCATTTTTTACTAGCTCTACTTCTGTTTCAATTTTCCATACCTTGGCATGTTCTAATATCTTATATCTTAGATTTCCAGAATTAGAAACTGGTGCATCTAAGTAAAATTTAATTTTTGTAGCTTTATATTTATTAAAAAACTTTCCTATTAGATTTAAAGCTTCTTCTGTTTTATCTATAATTTTATATGTTCCTCTAAGACCTGCTAAATCTCTTATATTTCCATCTCTACCTATGACTAGAGTTCCTCCAGATAATGCTACTTCTAGAGCTATTATCAAATTAAAACCATCTATGTATATACTTCCTTCATTTATTTTATCTAAGGAAAGTATCTTTGATTGTCTTATTCTATTTTTTTCATCAGTACATACTGCTCTCTTTAGTGCATCTCTTTGTCTTATTGAAAACTGATATCTATCTCCCACAAAAGTTACAACTGGGTCTATTTTATAATCTCTATTTATTAACCATTCTATTTCTTCTTGAGCCTTTACAAGTCTTACAAGTTCTTTACTTGAAAACCATCGTTTATCACTCTCATCAAAACCCCTTTTAGATATTTTATTCATAGAATATTTCACCGCCTTAATATGAAGTTTGCTAATATTATCTTATCCATTTATATTATTCAATATTTAGATTATACCTTTTAATACTCTCTTAAATACAAAATAATTACTTTTTTACTATATTTATACTTTATAATGTAAAGAAAGGATACTATTAGTAAATTCTCATAGTATCCTTTCTTTAAAATTTATTTATAATGATAATTTTAGGCTTTATTTATATATTACACTTATTCTATACTTCCTTTATCATATTAGGAGATAAAACATCATTAAGAGCCTCTGTCATAGTTGGATGTGCATAAACACGGTCTCTTAAATATGTATATTCTACTTCTAAATCTACGGCTAACTGAATTAAATGTATAATCTCACTAGAATCTTCACATATCATGCTAGCACCAAGTATCTTATTGGAATTTTTATCTATTACGATTTTTATAAATCCATCTGTCTTTCCAATTTGTTTAGCTCTTGGAATTGCCTCAACTGGCATCTTTGCTACTAATACATCATATCCTTTTTCCTTTGCTTGTTTAACATTAAGACCAACTCTTGAAAATGCTGGACTTATGAATATAGCATTTGGTATATTTTTTCTATTACTAGTCGTTCTAGTCTTATTTCCAAATAATTGATTGATTATTATACGATAGTCATCTAGTGATATATAAGTAAATTGAGGACCTCCATTTATATCTCCTATAGCCCATATGTGTTTTTTATTAGTCTTAAGGTTATCTGATACTTTAATAAATCCTCTTTCATTTAACTCTATGCCTGCATTTTCAAGTCCTAAACCTTCAGTGTTTGCTTTTCTACCTGTAGCAACAAGTATTATATCACTTGTTATTTCCTTTAATTCACTATTTATATCATATTCTACTGTAGCTAAATTAGAAACTTCCTTAATCTCTTTTACCTTTGCATTATTTATAATTTTTACATTTCTCTTTTCAAGTAATTTTATTATTTCTTCTGAATCTTCAATATCTTCATTTGGTAAAATCCCATTATTTGAATTTAATATTGTAACTTCTGTTCCAAAGGAACTATAGATGCCTGCAAATTCTAAACCTATAAACCCAGCACCTATAATTGTCATTTTTTTAGGTAAGGTTCTTAAATTCATAAGAGATTCACTATTATATACTATCTTATTGTTTTCAATACCTTTTATATTAGGTATAAATGATTTTGAGCCAGTATTGATAAATATATTCTCTGATACTAATTCATAAACTTCATTTTCAGTTTTTACTTCTACTGTATTTTCATCAATAAAAGTCGCCATTCCTGTAAATATAGTTACATTATCATTTGAATTTAATTTATTATAGTTAGCTTCTCTAAGCTTTGTAACCAAAGTTTCTTTTTTTTCTATAGCTTTTGCATATTCGATTTGTGCATCATTCCAAGAGTTTATATTTTTTACATTGTTTGCTGAATTTTCTAAGCTTTTAGTTGGGATACATGCTACATTTATACATGTTCCTCCATACATTTTATTTGACTTTTCTACTAAAGCTACCTTTAATCCTCTATTAGCTAAATCTCCTGCTAATGTCTTTCCACCTTTTCCAAATCCTATTATTATTGCATCAAATGTTTTTTTCATATAAATTTCAACCCTTTCCTTTGTTATTTATACTCTTACTATAACAAGATTTTCTAGGTGGTACAATTAGGTACTTTTTTGTAACCTTCTATATTAATACTTTTTATTTTTTTGATTTTCAATGAAAGACATCATAGTCTCTTTATTCATTGCTCCTGGAATGTACTGTGTTACATATCCTTCTTTATCAATTATAAATGTAGTTGGAAAAGCATTAATTCCATATTGATATGCTAATTCTCCATCTTCATCAAGTGCAACGGGAAAAGTATAGCCTTCATCTTTTAAAAAGTTAATTACATGTTCTCTTGAACCTTCTCTACCTAAATTAGGTGATGCTACACCTAAAATTACTACATCTTCATTATTTTTCTTATAATCCTTGTACAACTGCTCTATATGAGGCATTTCCTCTTTACATGGAGGACACCATGTAGCCCAGAAATTTAAAAACACAACCTTACCTTCATAATCACTTAATTTATGTGTTTTACCATATTGGTCAGTTAAAGTAAAATCAATAGATTTTATTCTCTCTTCATCATTAGAGCCGTTATCACTATTTTCATTATTAGATTCTTTTTTATTATCTCTGTTACCAGACTCTTCTTGTGTATTGCCATTAGAATTTCCTTGTTTATTATCTTCTTGATTCACACTTTGATTATTTTCAACTTTATTTTTTTGTGGAACATTAAAATGCTTGCTCACACTTTCAAACCCATTTATCATCATTAATATTCCTGATATTATAAGTATAGCTCCACCTATCTTTTTAATAATTTCCATATTAGATTTTATTTTATCTATAGTCTTAAACAACTTACTATAGAACATAGCTGTAATTATAAATGGCAAAATAAATCCAATGGTATATACTACTATTAAAAGATTTGCATTCAAATGATTAGTTGAACTAGAAACCATTACTAATACAGATGCTAATATTGGCCCAATACAAGGTGTCCACCCAAAACTAAATGTAAATCCAAGTAAATATGCTGTTATTGCTCTCATTTCTTTAAACTTTACATTTAATCTTTTTTCTCTATTTAGTATTGAAGACTTAATTATTCCCATATAAAACAATCCCATGATAATAATTATAATCCCACCTATAAACATTATTAAGTCTTTATTCTCATTAAAAAACATACTCAATACTCTTACTGATGAACCTAATATAAAAAAGGTTGTTGAAATTCCTAGAGTAAATAAGATAGTATTTTTAAATAGAGAACTTTTTATAAAATTAGTTTTTCCTTCTTTTAAATTTTCCACACTACTATTTGACAGTATACTTAGATAAATAGGTAGTATTGGTAATATACATGGCGAAAAAAACGATAATATCCCTTCTATAAATACCACAAATAAATTTATATTTTGCAAATTAAAGCTCCTCCTCATTCTATTTACATTATTACAATAAAAAATTGTGTCCTTTTATTGCTTTTACTTTTATTCTCACGATAGCCTAATTAAGTCACTGTAAATTCAAAAGTAATTTAAAAACTTACTTATCGCAATTTAAATTATTATTGCTCCACATAATCATCTTTTCCATAACAGGAAGTAATAGTACCCCTGACTCACTTAAAAAATATGTTGATTCTACAATATTATTAATTGATTTTTTATTGTTGATTATAATTCCTTGCTCAATTAAAAAATCTAATTGTTGAGTCAACATTTTCTTACTACATTCTGGAATGGCTCTTTGTAATTCTCCAAATCTTTTTTTATCTTTTTGTAACTCCCATATTATTATAGCTACCCATTTTTTACCTAATATGCTTGATAATGCCTCTACTGGACAGTCATATATCATATCATCTATATTGTACATTTTATCTCCTCTTTCTTTTTGTTAATTATTAAGACATGCTTTTATTTAATTTATAAATCCTACAAATGTGTTGAGATTTACTAGTTTAAGGTTGTTAATATATATTTTAGTTTTAAAATATTTCTGAGGTTTCATATAATTACTATATCAGTTTTATAAATGCATCACAATTGGGTACTTTTTTGTAACTACATATTTATAACTACATAAAATATTTATAACTACATAAAATTAAAGTTAACTATATTAAATAAATTTAGCTCTTATATAATAATTCTTTATCTAAGTTCTTTATCCTGTTTTAATAATTTCTATATACAACATCAAACCCATACCTTGATATTTACCCAAAATTATACAAATTAAAAAATCTGACAGATATTTATCTGCCAGATTATTAAATGATAAACTTACTTTTACACTTATAAATCTAATAATATTGAAATAACTTCAAAAGGTGCTATTTCATATATTTGTTGTGCCTCTAATTCTTCTATTGCATTTATAATTTTCCCGTTTCTATCTTTAAATATTTGCTCATCTAATATCAACTTCTCACTTGTTGGATTTTCTAACCTTATTACAAACTTCTCTTTATCATAGTAAGAAAGATAACATGCTGATACAAGATAATTTTCTGGTAAAGATATTATCTCTAACTCTCTGTTCACAGATTTTTCAACAATTGACCTTTGAATCTTATTATCTATACGATATAAAAAGAAGTTATAATCCTGTAATTGATAATTTATAGATTCTTGCAAATAGTTATGAGTTAAACTTGCAACTTCTGATTCATCAAAAGATTTAGAACTCATATATATTGCAAATGAAAACTCTACTTCTCTAAGTATTTGTGCCTTTTCAGTTTTAATTCTGATATGTCCCTTTTTAGTGGTATCTCCAGAAGCACGTCCTGGTCTATATAATAAATCAGGTTTTCCTAATTCATCTGTAGTAGCAAGTAAAGTCAACGCTATTTCATCATTGACATGTTGATACTCCTTTATTCCTCTAGTAAAGACAGTACAACTTCTCTTATCATTAGTAAGTGTAATATTACTTTCCAAAGGTTCCAAATCTATAGGCATTTCACTATAAGTATTTTCCCAATTACTTAAAACCCCATTTTCTCTTGTTATATATCCAAATGGTAATGATGCTATATTTTTATTATCATTTATATCCGTTTTTACATGAACACGTAATCTATGATTACATATTGTATTGTTGACATGAAGTTTTACCTCTATCAATGGATTATCTTTTGATAAAATAATGCTAGCTCTTACATTTAATTTTCCATTGAGATTTTTATCTTTTCTATCTTCCAATGTAAGTGGTAGTAAAGTTGTACCTTCAACTACTATCTTTTCATATCCTAATGTTCTTTTTGTCGAAACACTATTAAACAAAAGTTCTATCTCGTCATCGTCTTGTAATGGTGAGAAATCATAAGTATCTCCTGCATTTCCGCTATCTTTTAAAGTTAAAAAGTTTGATATATAAGTTCCATCTTTAAGTTGTAAATCCAAGCTTCCATCTTTATATATTACCTTGTATTTATCGTTAGATATAAAGGTATCATTAGACTCACTAAGTGACAACATCTCTTTATTACTTGTTTCAAAACTAATAACTTTATAACCAAGTGCAGGAAGTTGTATATTTATTCTTACTTTTAGTATATAATAACCTGGTTCTTCAATAAATATATTACCAGCAGGTGTCTCTTCCAATACATTTTCTCTTGGTTGTATGTAAGTTTCTTCAATTATAGTAGCATCTAAATTTTCTTTAAAACAAATATTTTTACTATCACTCACTACTTGTATTTCTTTATATCCATTAAATCTTTTAACTTCTGAATTAAACACTAATATATCATTTTGAGATAACTTAAGCCCTTCTGAAATTTTCTTTACAATAGTATTTTCAATGCTATCACAGATTTCATTAGCTTCTCTTATACGGTGAAGAATATCATCTGTTACAGTATCAGTTACACAACCAGCCAAACTATCATGAGCTTGCCCCTCTAAAAGCTTTTTCCATGTGTTTATTAATAATTGATTGCTTATTTCTATTCCACTCTTTTTAGCAATTACTAGTAATGGCTCTATTCTCTTAATTAATTTATTTTCAAGTTTATCACATGCTAATTTTATATCCATTCTACTAGAACCAATTGATTTATGTATTCTTGCAAGCACTGGTTCTCTAAATTCACCTCTGTAGCTTTCTAATGATTCTATAGATTTTACATATTTCAAAAAGTCTTGATATGAACTTGTTATATAAGAATACTTTCCAATATTATTAATCTCTTCAACTTTATTTTTAAAATCACCTATTATATTTAATTGGTCATTTCCTGAAGGTATTAATACCTCTTCTACATCACTATATGATTTAATAAAATCAATAGCGGGGTCTAATCGTCCATTGACATACTTTGGTGAAGGTTCTAAAAGCATACCAGTTCCATATCCATGTGGCATATTTACAGCATATATATACTTTTCTCCATTTAAACTTTTCCATTTAAAATACGGTGATTGAACTTGCTTTCCTAAGTGGATACCCCTCCAAAAGAAAATATTATCAATCCCTACATGTCTTAATAAAATAGGCATCTGTGCATTAAAACCAAAGGTATCTGGTAAATACCCGATTTTCATGTACTCACCATACTTTTTACTTTCAAATATTCCAATCATTAAATTTCTTAAAATAGATTCCCCTCTAGCGAAGAATGCATCTGTTTGTGTAAACCATGGTCCTATATATAATCTTTTTTCTTCTATTAATTTTTTAATACTTTCTATTTTTTCTTTATGTACTTGTGTATAATCATCCAAAATAGAAAGTTGTCCATCAAGTACAAAACTTACATCTGGATTACGCTCTAACTCATCAATTATATCTGTAAATAATTGCTCACTAAGTACTAATGCATCTCCAGAAGTAAAATACCACTCTCTGTCCCAGTGTGTATGATTAACAATATGTGCTTTTATCATTTATGCTCCTCTATTTCTTCATTTTAATATTTTTAGGCTGTAATCAAGACTCAACAATACTCAAAACTTATACTAACTATAAAATTTATATTAAACCTAAATTATTACTTTTCTTAAATTTTTATTGAATTTTAAGATTCCCATTCTGCTTCATCAAATTCATCATCTTCAAATTCATCATCTTCGATAACTGGATTTCCACGTAATATTATAACTAAACCTGCTACAATTACTGTTCCTACTGCAATTGATAATACATACATTGGCCAGTTTTCTACTGTAAACCATCCATAAAATCCACTAATTGGAGTTGCATTCACTGAACCTAATCCAACTGCCATAGCTGAGGCAATTGCTGTACCAATTACACATGATGGTATTACTTTTAATGGAGATTCTACTGCAAAAGGAATTGCTCCTTCACTAACTCCAATCAACCCCATTATAAGAGATGATTTACCAGCTTCACGCAGCTGCTTATTATATTTTTGTTTTGCTAATATAGTAGCAAGACCTAAGCCTAGTGGTGGTATAACAATTCCTACCATTGCTGCTGTATTAGGTGCGTAAATCCCACTTGTTAATAATGCAAGTGATGTTGTCAAAGCTGCTTTATTAACTGGCCCACCTAGGTCAACTGCCATCATTGCTCCAATAATAGCTGCCATCAATATCTGATTTGTACCTGACAATCCATTTAACCAATTTTCTAAGCCAGTATTTAATGTTGCAAAAGGAATGCCTATGACATAATTAATTAATATAACAGTTATTAACGTTCCAAATACTGGTACTATAAATATTGGTACTATTGAAGCTGCTGACTTTGGTAATTTAACATTATTTTTAATAAATAAACATGTATATCCTGCGATTAAACCAACTGCTAAAGCTCCTAAAAAACCTGCTCCGATATCCTTAGCAATCATACCTCCAACAAGTCCTGGTACTATAGCTAATTTATCAGCTATAGAAAATCCTATAAAGGCTGCAATTACAGGAAACATTAATCCTAAAGCAGTGCCTCCAAAACCATCTAAATCATGTAATAATCTAACAATACTACTAGCACTTTCTGCATATTTAACGTCCCATATATCTGGTATATTATATAAAGAACCCCCTACACGAGATATTGCCATTATCATAGCACCTGCAATTACTAATGGAATCATATATGAGATTCCTGTTAAAACATGCTTTTTTAACTCAGAGACTATCTTTTTTAACATTATATTTCCCTCCATTTATTTAGTGTCAATTAACTTTAGTGCATCATTGATTACCTTTTCTGCATCTTTTATAGGTGCATTAACTGGTACTTCTAATATTTCTTTGCCTTCAAAACGTTCAGCATTTCTAACTTTAGTATCTACAGCAAATATTACTACTTCTGCAATTTGCGCATCTTTTTCAGTTAATTCATTGTCAATTCCAGTTGCTCCTTGTGTTTCAACTTTTATAAGATGACCCATTTTTTTTGAAGCCTTCTTTAATGCTTGTGCTGCCATATATGTATGTGCAACCCCTGTTGCACATGCTGTTACTGCTATAATTTTTCTTTTCATATCTACATTTCTCCCTCATTAAATATTTTAATTACTTCTTGTGCTGAATCAGCTAATTTTAATGCGTCCACATTGTCATCATCCATTAACTTAGTTGCCAATTTAGACAATAAGACAAGGTGGTTACTGTCTTTATCAATGTTACTTATAGCTAACAAGAAAATGCTATCTACTGGTTTTTCATCTAAGGCTTCCCATTCAATTTTATTTTTAGATTTTGCAAATATTATAGAAGATTTCTTAACAGCATCACTTTTCCCATGAGGAATAGCAATACCATTCCCAATACCTGTAGTTGCATGTTCTTCTCTTTCTAAAACAGACTTAACATATTCTTCTTCATTATCCACAATCCCATTTTCAACAAATATACTACTTAATTTTTTTATTGTTTCTTCCTTGGTAGTTGCATCAAGATTAAAAACAATCTGCTCTTCCTTCAATACATCTGATATTTTCACTATATATTCTCCTCCATTAGCAAATCGTACACTTCTTTTGGTGAAGTTGCACTTAATATGTTATTTATATTTTTTTTATTGTCAATGAAGTCATAAAAAACTTCATATATTTCATCAAGTTCCAAATTTTTGTCATTTTCTAATGAAATAAAGAAAACAACTTCTACATTTTCATTTCCCCATATAATAGGATTTTTTAAAGTTGCAACAGATATATTAGATTTTTTAATATAACTAGGATTAGCATGAGGTGTAGCTATATATTGAAAAGATGTGTAAGATAAATTTTCTCTTTCAATTGCACTTTCAGCTATACCTTCTTTCGCATAACCTCTTTTTATTAAGTTATCTGTTATACATCTAATTACATCTTCATAATCTGATGCCTCAATATTTAACAAAATATTTTCCTCAAATATTAACTTTTTAAAAGATTTAGATTTTCCAGAAGTAGTTCTTGGAACATTTTGTATGCTTTTCTCTAAAGTTCTTATATCATTTTCATTTAAAATAGGGCTAACTACTATAGTTGGAATAGTTTCTAATTCTAAATAAATAGTACTGATTACTAAATCTGCATCAATTTTACTAGATACTAATTCTTGGACAGAAAGTATCTTTTCAATCTTTACCATAGGGAAGTATTTTTTTAACCTTGCAGATAATAACCTAGAAGAACCCAACCCTGTACTACATACTAGAATTACCCTAATGCTTTGTGGTAGTTCTTTCATTCTTTCTCTAAAAGCTTCAAAATGTAGTGCTATATAAGCACATTCGTCATCATTTATTCGAATATCATATATAAATTCAATTACTTTTTTCAAGTTTAAAGCTTGTTCAAATGATAGAGAAAAGTTTTGCTTAATTGTATTTACATATGGGTTTTTGATACTAAGACCATATGTCAATCTATTTATCGACGAATGTATATGTGTAGTTAATCCATCAATTAAATCTTTATCATAGGCTGTCTTATACAATGTATTTTTGATAATTTCTCGAAGATTTGAGATATTGTTTGTATTCGCTTCATAAGGTTTACTTGAATTACTTTTTAGTTCAGTAGTGTTTCTATGCTGGTCAGCAGCTACTAAGTGCAGATTTATATATCCAATTTCAGAATTTGGCAATAATATTGAAAATTTTTCTTCTAGTTGCTTTGCTAGATAATTTGTATTTGGCATTTGATTATTTTCTATCTTATTAGTATATAAATTTTCTTCTATATATTCACCTTTTCTAATTCTTTCTACTGCTATAGCTAAATGAATAACCAGTGATTGAAATTCATAATCAGAAAACTCAAATTTTCTTTCCTCACTAAAAGTTCTAAGAATCTCAATAATGATAGATAAATCATCCTCAAAAAAGATACCATTCACATCTGCTTGTATCTTTTCAAAAGCTTGATAAAAACTTTCTTGTTCTTGCTTAATATACCAATTTCTACTCCAAAATTTATGTATAAACTTAGCAGTAAGCTGTCTTTTGTCTCTTTCACTTATATTCAATTTAATTCCTTTACTAGGTTTCTTATATATAGAAACTCCTTCACTTTTTAGTAATTTTTCAACCTCAGCTAAATCTCTTTCAATTGTTCCTCGACTTATATATAATTCTTCAGAAAGTTGTTGTATAGTAATATAATCATTACTTTTTAACAAAATTGAGTATATATATATAACTCTCTCCTCTCTTGTTGTAGGAATTTGACTTCCTTTATTATCTAGGTAAGGAAGTATTTTTCTTAAATCTCCTTCAATATAAACACCTATTTTAGGTTTTCTCACTAAAGAAAGACCTATCTTTTTAAGTACTATTTCTACTTCTTTGAGAGATTTTGAAACTGTTTTTTCTGAAACATCTAAATCTTCTGCTATTGCTTTAACAGTTGTATGACCTTCTTTTAATAAAAACTTTATTATTCTAATTTCACGATTTTGAATCATATCAGTTAACATTTTCAAACTTACTCCTTCCCTTTGTTTTTATTTTAATGGAAAATGTTTTTCTACAAAACTACTAATATTTCCTGATTAAATACGGTAATTTTTATGTATTGAATACTTTAATTTTAGATGATAAATTAAAAACTGTCTAAATTTAATATGAAAGGAAATAATTTAATGCTGACAATAATTATTGCATTACTTCCTGTAATAGGGTGGGGATTAATGCCCATAGCTGCAAACCTCAAAAAAAGTTCTCCCTACGAACAACTTTTAGGTACCTCTATAAGTGCGTTTATATTTTCCACTATAATAACTTTGGTTATGCATCCTGAGATTACATTTTTTTCATTTTGTGTGAGTATGATTTCTGGGATATTTTGGAGTTTAGGTCAGTTAATGCAGTTTAAAGCAATTCAAATTGCTAGTGTATCTAAAGTAATGCCAATTTCAAATGGTTCACAATTAACTTTTACAACTTTACTAGCTGTAATCTTATTTAATGAATGGACTAGTTCTAAAATGTTTTTGATTGGCACCTTATCAATCTTATGTATAATAATAGGTATACTTCTCACAAATTATCAAACAAAAAAATCTACTAATAGCAATATGTTGAAATGTATTGGAGTTACATTATTATCATCCTTGTTTTTAGCATTATATGTTGTAGCCAATCAAATATTTTCAATTGAAGGATATAGAATTATATTGCCTCAATCTGTTGGGATGTTAATAACTGCATCAATTATTGTTAAGTATTTTTCTAGAGAGACTTTACATAAGGAAAATGTTTTATTTAATCTAATTACTGGAGTATTGTGGTCAATAGCAAATTTAGGTATGTTTATTACAACCAATACTTTGGGAGTTACGATAAGTTTTTCTATTTCTCAGAGTTGTGTTATAGTAGCTACTTTAGGAGGAATTATCTTCTTTAAAGAAAAGAAAAATAAAAGAGAGTGGCTTGCTATTTTTCTTGGAATAATATTAATCATGTTTGGTGTTTTTATGTTAAGCACAATAAAATAGATATTTATTTATATAAATTAAAATGAAAAATTGATTATCCTCTAAAATACTGTGTTTATCACTGATTTAGCTATAATTAAGAGTCTATATTGCCACTAATTTATCACTTATGAATGAATCTTAATAAGACCATAAATAGTAATAAATATTAAAAGAGAGAAGCTAAACAGTACAATTACTGAATTGCTTCTCTCTAGAGCATTGTCATAACCCCATACATTTTATAGTAATTATTATCTTATAGAAAACATCTATTTATACTTGTTCTATTATTACAATTTTATATTTTTTTAACACATTAAAATAGTGTTTATTTTACATTTACTTTTTTATATATTTTTTCAACATATTAAAATAGTAACCATTTTATATTTACTTTTAATCAAATATACTAATCTGATTATTATTGTTTTTATCTATTTTAATAGTCTTCATATTTCTAACAGTTATTTTTGCATCTTCTCTTATAGCA
Source organism: Clostridioides sp. ES-S-0190-01 (assembly GCF_020658275.1). Taxonomy (NCBI): domain Bacteria; kingdom Bacillati; phylum Bacillota; class Clostridia; order Peptostreptococcales; family Peptostreptococcaceae; genus Clostridioides; species Clostridioides sp. ES-S-0190-01. The sequence goes on from NZ_JACVWA010000015.1 coordinate 340,686, forward strand.
CCTACAAGTACTCTATTTTCTTCATTATATAGTCTACAATTTTCTTCTACTCGTGTATAATTAAAATTAGCATAACAATATAAACAATAATGTCTACAAGTATTGTACTGCCCTATATCAATACTCTTAACACATCCACAAATATCCCTTTGTGTATCATCCTTTTTGACTTTCACTTCACTACCTATAATCTTTGATATTAACTTATCATCAATACATTTACTTTTTCCAATGCCAAACTTACTTAAATTATATTCATCACAACATATTTCAAGTGTTATATTATACTTATTAGATATTCTAAAAAGTTCCTTCGACAATATTTCTATTTCTTTAATTTGTATAGGTTTTATATGTAATGACTTTGTATTAACTTTTGTTTTCTTGTATAAATCTATAAAACTTATTATACATTTTTCTGTAAATCCATTAAGTTGACTACATAATCTCTCAAATGCTTTTATATGATAATCTAAGTTATACTTTTCATTTAGAAAAATTGGGTCATATCTCAAAATTACTCTTTCTTTTCCTATGCTTCTAGACAATTCTTTAAATGACTCTATTATCTTCTTTTTATCTAAAATTCGTGTTTCTACATCTTTACCATATGGAGTTATAGTATAGTGAAAATAATATTTGTAGTCTTTTAATTTGTTCAAATCACATATCATTGGAGTTGCATCTTTTGTCCAAAATATAAAGCAATCAACAGTATGTGGATTTAACTCTATCTTACTGACTTGTTTTGGATTCATCGGATTAACAACATACACAAAACCCTCTTTAAGTCTGTTAAAAAACCACTTACTATAAAAATCAGGTATATCAGTTCTTCTACTTACACTTACTATCATAATTTAACCTCCATCTAAAAGTATAGCTGATATCACTCTTAGAATTGTCCAGACCACATTCTACACACACATTATTTACTAGTTTTCATTCACACAGAAAACATCTTTTTTATAGCTTATTATCCCTAGACAATATATGATGTATTTTCTTTGCAAAGTTTTTCCATTTTATCATACACAACACTACTGTCTCTCTCATCTGTCATGGTAACAATTATATCACTTGCCTTAAGAATTGTTTTTCCTTTTGGAATAATTTCTTCTCCTCCTCTTTGAATGGCTACCAAAAGACAATTTTCTGGCCATTGAATATCCTGAATTGCTTTGTTAGCAACAGGAGAACCAAACATAATGGAAAACTGATCTAGTATTTTCTCTCCCCTCTCTCTATGAACAGGTTCTCCATTTTTCTCAAGTAATCTCTCCAGAAGACTTTCATAAATCGGCTTAGATTTCAGAAGTGTAGCCACAATATACGCCACAATTGAAATAACGGATAGGGAAAGCATCTGGCTGACAGAACCTGTCATTTCAAAAATCAATATAATTCCAGTCAAAGGCGCACGTACAATGGCAGTAAAATACCCTGCCATAGCCAGAAGTATAAAATTATTGACATAGTCTAAGTTCATTCCAAAAAACTGTACACCTACCATTCCGAACATTCCCCCAATAAAGGCTCCTAAAACAAGTAGCGGGAAGAAGATTCCTCCTGGCGCACCAGACCCAAAACTAACAGCCGAAAATACAAAACGGATGACAAAAATCAAAACTACCATTCCCAACAAATATTCATGGCTTGTTAGTGCTTCCACCAGATTATGCCCACTTCCAAGCACCTCAGGCATCAAAAGACCCAAAATACCAGCCATAAAAAATGGAATCAATATTTTTCCAAATGTACCTATTTGGGGAATCTTTTTATATAAAGACTGAACAAATAAGGTAAACCAATTATAAAATGCCCCCATAACGCCAAGCACAACACCTAAAATCAGTATCAACCAATAATAACTCTGTGGTAACACATTTCCAATATCAAACTGGAACACTGATTCCATTCCTAGAAAATTAGCTGATATATAGTCCGCTGTTAGAGATGCTGTCATCACAGAAATCAAAACAGACACTGAAAAGTTTTTATGTATTTCTTCCAGTGAAAACATGACGCCTGCCAGTGGTGCATGAAAGGCTGCTGATAATCCTGCACTTGCCCCACAAGTAAGCAAGAACTTTTCCTCTGTCTTTCCTCTATCAAGAGCTCTGGAAATACCCTTTCCTGCCATAGCACCAAGCTGTATAGAAGGTCCTTCTCTTCCCAAGGCAAGACCACCCATAAGCGATAAGAATCCTCCAACAAATTTGGCTGGCAACACACGCCACCATACTTGCTTGATTTTCCCTGTCATCTCTCCTTCTAGCTGAGGAATACCACTACCTGAAATCATTGGCTCCCAATTTACTAGCCTTGATACAATCCACGCAAGCAGTGCAAGCACTGCAAACCAAACTGCTGTTTTCACAGTTGAACCTTTTGCAAAATTTAATATTTGGTTAAGCCAGATACCAGCCTGCCCCAAAAGTATCCTATATAAAAGTACAATCAAACCAGCTATAGCGCCTACAAGAAGCCCTTCTCCAATCAAAATGACCTGAAATCGCTCGGCCCGCTTAATTACATGAGATGTATCTTTTTTCATAATCTTTCTCCTCCACTCCATAATTCGGTGTAATATGAATAAATATATTTTTTAGTTCATTTCACACAAAATCATATGTTACTTTTCTTCTATGTTTGATACACATAACCAACTTATAATGTAATGTAAATACTGAATAATTATTGTTATCCAACTTAATTTCATCGTATTTACCACTGAATCAATAATACAATACATTTTTAGAAAAATAAAGAAGGACATATTATTTTATTTTTACTTTATTCTTGACTTTGATAAAAAACATGATAATATTAATCCTAATTCAGACTATCATTAACATCAGTCTAAATTATTATATTTAATAATATTAAAAAGGGTGCAATTATCAAGCACCCTATAAGCTTATTTTTTTAAGAAAGCTAAAATACAATAAAAATATCTATCTTATATCTAGATTATAGTTTTTGATTTGCATATTTCAATGACCATTGGCAATTTACCATACATTTTAAAACACAAAAACATTTAGAAATATCGATTATAGACTCTCTTCCCCCTTGAAAAGTTCAAGCATTTCCATGTATAGCTTTTGCAGGGCATTTTTCTACACAAACACTGCAATCACCACATTTTGAAGCAATCAAAGGATGCTTTTCAACAGAAATTGGTGCATCCGTAAGTACTGTACACATGCTAAAAGCACATCCAAATTCCTCAGTGATAAATAAATTATTTTTCCCCATGAATCCAATACCACTAATATTCGCTATTGTCTTATGTGGTAAAGGGCTAATACCTGATTGCATCTTAGGGTCAATATATCCTCTTTCAATGTATCTGTGTTCTATATTATTTTTTTCTGATTGAGCATAAGCACTATAACCTTTTTTTTGAAGATATTCAGAAATCCAATCAGCTAGTTTTTCCACCTTTTCCTCTTTTTCCAAAAACTCATCTCTGTCTGTAGGTAAATTATTATATATATCTTTAATAAACTTCTTTGATAATCCTATACAAAATAAAATCGCCTTAGAAAAGCCTAGTGTTTGATTTATTGGAAATTCAGATATATCAACAAAACGAATAATGTCTACACCTTCATTGTACAAAATAGATTTCAACTCATCATTCATTTTTAACTCCTTTCACATCTAATCAAGCAAGAAATAGCTTTATATACTGATAGGTTTTGGCTTTTTATTATGTTAACCAATACTTTGTACATTCTTTATTTCTACTCATAAAACCATATTCAATTAAATATCTTCTAATCGTTGCAAAATCATAATATATAGACTCTAAAATTTGATTAACTTCTTTTTCTGAATATTGCTTTCCTTGCTCAAATTGTTCTAAAATTTTAGACAAAATAACAACTTTTTTCTTTTCTTTTGATGAAAAAGCTTTTAATTTTAGAGGATTCATACTTTCAAATGATATTTCTAAAATGTGTTTTCTTTCTTCTTCAGTTACTACGTATCTCTCATCCACCATTTTGGCATGTTCGTGGATTGGTATTATAATACTATCTCTATTAGATTTATCTTCAAATACAGATTCATATAAAGCCAAGTATAGCTTAGCTTGTTTTGCTTTTTCTCTAAACATAAATTTTTGATGACGTATTGTAGAAGTAGATACACCAAGCTCTTTTGCAATTTCTTTATCTGATAAATCACTAATAAATAATTTAAATAATTGTTTTTGATTATCTGTTAATGTATTGTACTTTGAATCATTATTGACCAATTGTTCCAAATAGTTACCATGTTTTAATTCTGTATGCAATTCAATAGCTCTTGATGCTTCAAAAAATCTATCACCAACTCTGTATATTTCTCCTACTTCATACGTTTTTCCACAAATAATGCAACTATAACAATTTAAATCTGCATTGAATACATAACCTTTTTTGATATCTTTAATAGAAAGATTTTCAATCTTCATATTATTCACCTCCAGCATATGGTTTATTATTTCAATAAACATATATTACTAAAGTTTATTATAATTGTCAATATTTCTATTTTAAGTTTATGAAGTTCATATATTATACAACGTTTAAATTATAATGTATCTCAAAACAATATATTTAAATCTCTATTTGAACAATTATTATTTATAATTAGCTATTCTTATATACAAAGAGAAGAGTATAAAACTAATTACATAAAAAAGTGTAAAACTAATTACAAAAAATAAAAGGAACCACTCAATTTAAAAGCAAGTAAGTCCCTTTTTATCTAACATATTTATATTAAATTTACATTGTACAACATAAGTTTATAGACAGTAATCTTTTATTTTATACTTTTTATTTAAACTCAATTACAGTATCTTTTCCACCCTCTACATTATTACCTACATTATATGTATTCATATTGTACTCCGAATGATTAGTTATTGTAACTGGAGTAATAAGTGAGATACCATTTGATTCAATTAATGAACGGTCAATTTTTAACATTGGTGTCCCCTCTTTTACTTGGTCTCCTACACTTACTAATGCTTCAAATCCTTCACCTTTTAAGTTTACAGTATCTAAACCAACATGAATAAGAAGTTCCATTCCATTTTCTAATTCTATAACAAGTGCATGTTTAGTTTCTGCTAAAACTGCCACCTTACCATTAGATGGAGCATAAACAATATCACCTGTAGAATCTATAGCTACACCTTCGCCCATAAGTTTTTGAGAAAATACAGCATCTGGTATTTTAGATAACTCTATTACCTTTCCTGATATTGGTGATTTTATTGATTTTTTCTTAAACATTTTAAACATAAAATATACTCTCCTTTTTACTTTTAACCATTATTAGCTGCCTTTAGTTTTTCACCTAAACTTCCTCCTGGATGATATTTATAAAAATCAGCTGAGTCAAAATTACTGTTTTTAGATAATGCACATGCAATAGAATCTCCTAAAACCAAAGTAATCGTAGATGATGTTGTTGGTGCTAAATTTAAGTGGTCAGCTTCACCCTTTGCAGGATATATTAAAGCATAATCGCACTCCTTTGCCAATACTGAATTTCTATTTGAGGTAAAAGCAATTGTTTTAGAACCTATTGCCTTAACATATTTTATACAATTTACAACTTCCATAGAATTACCACTATTTGAGATTAAAATTGTAATATCTCGACTTTCAATCATTCCTAAATCTCCATGTACTGCCTCTGTTGCATGTACAAAAAAACTTGGTGTACCAGTACTTGCAAATGTAGCTGCCAATTTTTTACCTATATGTGCAGATTTACCTACACCCATAAAAATCACTTTACCTTTACAATTTGCAATTTCATTAACTATATTTTCATATTCAATACCTGCTTCATCTATTAAACACTTTATAGCATTCATTTCAGTAGTCATAACATCAACCATTGTTTTTAAATAGTTCATAATCATCTCCCCTTCTATATTAAATATTTTTTGCAATATAATCTATAGTTTTTTTAATTCTATTTAAACCATCTTCAAGTTTTTCTCTTGAACATGCCACATTTAACCTCAAATAAAACTCACTTTCTTCTCCATATACCTTGCCTCCCATAATAGCAACTTCACCAATATCTATTAATAGATTTTGGAATTTTTCACTACTTATTTTAAGCTCCGAGAAATCAATCCAAGCAAAGTAACAACCTTCTGGCATAACCAATTTTAATGGCCTTAAATTATCTTCTATATAGTTAATTGTATATTGAAGATTCTCTTTAATGTATTTCAGTAACTCATCTAGCCAATATTCACAGTCATTATAACAAGTCATTGTTCCCAAAATAGCTAGTATAGCTGGTGAATTTACAAAATCACGATATCTAGTTATATTTTCAAACTTAGTTCTTATCTCTTCATTAGGTATAATTACATATGACCCAGTCAATGCTGGTATATTAAAAGACTTAGATGCTGATGTACAAATAAATATAGACTCCAAATAATTGTCTGCCACATTTAAAACAGGTGTCATTTTACTATCATATACAATATCCATATGTATATCATCTGATATTATTTTTACATTATTTTCCTTACAAATCCTTACAATCTTAATAAGCTCTAATTCACTCCACACCCTACCTGTTGGGTTATGAGGATTACATAAAATAAATATCTTAGAATCTTTACATTTTTTCTCAAAATCATCAAAATCAATAGAGTAAAATCCATTCTTATTTGTAAGAGGAGATTTTATAATATTGCGATTGTTATTTCCTATTACTTCATAAAAAGCATTGTATGCAGGAGTGTTTAGTAATACTCCATCTCCTTCATCACTAAAAATTTCAATGAGTTTACTAATTGAATACATTACACTTGGACTGTAATATATCCAATTGCTATCAATACTGCAATTAAATCTCTTAGAGTACCAATTTCTGATAGAATCTTTAAAATCATCATGCTTCCATCTGCTATATCCTAATACTCTATGATTTAATCTTTCTTTCAATACTTCTGTTATCTCATTTGGAAATTCCAAATCCATATCTGATATTGTAAAAGGAAGTAATCCTTTTTTTCCAAATCTATCTTCTACATAATCCCATTGGGTACAATATGTACCCAATCGGTTTACTTTTTTATCAAAGTTAATCATTACATTCCTCCAAATGACCTTCCATCGCCTTATCCATTTGCTTTCTTAAAGAATACACTTGAGTACCTATAATTACTTGAATTGTGTGTTCATCTAATTTAACAACTGCTATACCACCAGCTTCTTTAATTGCATCTTCATTTATTAGTGATACATCTTGTAATTTTAAACGTAATCTAGTTACACAATTATCTAATGATAGTATGTTAGATTTCCCTCCTAGCGCTGCTATCATTTGCTGACCTTTGTATGTAGATAGATTTTTAAAATCTGAACCATTTCCTTCAGAAACTTTTATTTCTTTATCTTCACGTCCTGGAGTTTTTATATTAAATTTAAGAATTGCCCATTTAAATACAAAGTAATATATTGCAAAGTATAAAGCTGCTACTAATACTGCTATTGGCCATCCTGTAGCTGTTCCTCTCAAGACTCCAAAACTTATAAATGCTATTAAATCTCCTGTGAATCCCATCAATACACCTAAGTATGGAAGTACCATGTTTGCTAAACCATTCATAAATGTATGGAAAGCAAATAATGCTGGTGAGATAAATAAGAATAAAAACTCTATTGGTTCACTTATTCCACCTATAATAACTGTCAACACTCCTGATATTAAAAGCCCTTTAAGTGCTTTTCTATTTTCTGGTTTTGCTGTACGATATATAGCTAATGCAGCTCCAGCTAAACCATATTGAATCATTAATTTACCTTGCTCCATTTTACCAGCTAAATCAAGAGGTATAATCTGATTATTCTCCACATATGCCATAAACATATTCAATGTTCCAAAGTATGTTTCTCCATCAATAACAGCAGTTCCACCTATTGGTGTAAAACGGAATACAGATGTTACAAGGTGATTTAATCCAAATGGTATTGTAACCCTTTCAGCTACTGCATATGAAAAATATCCTAATGGCCCTGCTGAAGAAATCCATCTTCCTAAACTTTGGAACGCATTGAAAAATGGTGGCCAAACAATAGGTATTAATAATCCCACAATACTCATAACTATTAAACTAACAATTGGAACTAATCTTGGTCCACTATAGAATCCTAGTGATTCTGGTATTTTCAAATTACTAACTTTATCATACATTGCATAAACAATTAAACCTGCTATAATACCACCTAAAACACTTGTGTTATATGTTTGTATACCCATAATCATGGCTTGACCATTAGTTGACATTTGGTCTGCTGCTACTAATAAATCAGCTCTTGTTAAATAAAAATTTGTACCTATATGCATTGCTATAAATCCTACTAAACCTGAAAATGCACCAAACTCTTTTTCTTTTTTTAATAATCCTAATGGAATTGCCATTGCAAATAATGCTCCCAAGTTATTAAATGCAAATAATCCTATTGTTAACATGAAATTTAAAATCATATTAACATATTCATTTCCTAGAAATGGAACCATTGCAATCATCTTAGGATCTGTAAAACCAGCCCCAAGACCTAGCATCATACCAGAAACACTAAGTAATGCTATTGGGAACATAAACGTTTTTCCTAACATTTGGAAGAAATTCCATAGACCTAACTTATTTTTTTTCATATTTTCACCCTCCTATTTTTATATAAAAAACATAATCTAATTTATAGAAAAACCTAAATCAAAAAACTTAATCCAATAACTAAGTTCAATGATTTAGGTTTTGCCTGCTCAACCAGTTACAACCCTAAAAGTCACTGTTTGTATTTAATAAAAAAGCCTAAATCAAAAAACTTAATCTAATAACTAAGTTCAATGATTTAGGTTTTGCCTGCTCAATCAGTTACAATCCTAAAAGCCATTGTGTTTATTTAATAAAAAAACCTAAATCAAAAAACTTAATCTAATAATTAAGTTCAATGATTTAGGTTTTGCCTGCTTAACCAGTTACAATCCTAAAAGTCACTGTCTGTATTCAATAAAAAAGCCTAAATCAAAAAACTTAACTAAAATTAAGTTCAATGACTTAGGTTTTGCCTGCTTTATCAGTTACAATCCTAACAACCACTGTTTGTTATTTTATTTATATGAATCATTAGATATAATTCTTCTTCTTTACTAATTTTATATTCAAATCTGTCTAATACCAATGCTGCAATTTCTTCAGTACATATTTTAGGTTTATTATAGTTTTTATTTACTAGTTTATACATATCTTCAACATCACTATCTTTGTAAGTTTCTTTTCTTAAAATTCTTTGAACGAAAAACTTTAAGTGAGTTATAAGCCTAGAGTAATTCAGTGAGTTTACATCTAATTTAAATCCATGTACTTCTTCTATTATCTGAACAACTTGTTTTGAAAACTCTAGTATATTAATACCTTCATCTTTTTGAGAATTTTCTAATCCATTGATTATATGAATAGCAATATAGCCTGCTTCATCTTCAGGCAACTTTATACCTATCTTTTTTTCAATTTCATCAATTGCCCATAATCCAAATTCAAATTCTTCTCTATAAAGTTGTTTTGTTTCATTAAGTATCAGGTTTGGTAATTTTATACCCTGTTTTTCTCTTTGGACAGCGAATTCTATGTGACTAGTTAAAGCCAATATTATTGAATCATTTACTTGAGTATTTAAAACTTCATTAGCTTTTTCTATAATTTCTTCTGAAATTTTAAAATATTCAATTGAGGTTTTATTAAGTATTTGATTGTATTTGTCTTTTTGATTATCTTGAACAAAATATTTCTTAGAAATCAAACTTTCATCTATCAAATCTCCTACTTTTTTCTTGAATCCAACTCCAGCACCAGTTACAATTATTTCTGTGCCATCTTCTAGGGAGCTTACTACTACATTGTTATTAAATACTTTTTTTATATTCACTATAAATCCCCTCTGAAAAAAATGTTTCATCACACTTACATAGTATATTATATTTAATTTAATGTCAATATTTAAAATTTCACTTTCGCATATATTTTGCATTTTCCCCTATAATACTACAATTGCAAAATATTTTAATTGTGCACTATATAATTGTCGTTTTTTGTATTTTTTTATTTAAATATATTTAAATATTTATTATATATATTCAATTCTTTAAAGTTATTCAAGATTTTTTATTACACCATATATTTTCCAGTATTTTCAAGTATCTAAATGCGCATTTATTAAGTATTTATTGAAATTTAAATTATATTGTATTATAAGTTTTTTTTTAATAGATATATCTAAAATGAGATTAATATAAAATATTCTTTATATGAAATTTTTATCAAATATTTTTTAAATTATATTTTTATTTTGTATTTATGAATAGATTTCGTATTTTTTCCTAAATTGCTGTAAATACATTAATATTTTAATACCTTATATAATATTTTCCAACTATTTATAATACATTTTATCATTAATTTTCTCTAATTATAACTTTATCACTTCTAATAATATCTAAGCAATTATAACATTTAACATTTTATGTAAAATTTATAAAAAAATGTATATAATCTAAAATAAGTGACTATACTAAAAATATGATACGGATAACCAATAAGTTCAACCTATCTCCCCCAAAATAGAATGAGCTACAGTTCCCCCCAACTGTAGCTCATTTTCGTGTAATTTAAATATTTTTCATATAATTTCAATATAAACTGAAACAACTTCTTTAAAGTTTAATCCATATTCTTTTCTTTACTTTTTATAAACATTAATTTTCCATTATTTATTCCCCATATCTCATCAGCAAATAAAGCAACTTCCTCTGAACTTGTTGCTATTATCACACATTTATTATCTTTATGTGCCAAATTGTAAAACACATTTATTAGACTTTCTTCACTTTTATCATCCGTGCTTTCTATAATATCATCACATACTATTAAGTCAGGATTATTAGATAATGACTTAGCAATACACACTTTTTGTTTATCATAATAAGATAAGTTTTCTACTCTATCCAGTACTTTTTCTCTATCAATTCCTACCTTTTGTAGAATTTTACATGCTATTTCCCTCTTATTCTTTTTCTTATTTTCACTAATTCTCATTGGTAAAAACATATTCTCCAAAATAGTTTCATTATTTAATAAGTTATAATCTTTAAATATGACTCCTATATCTTTATTTCTATACATATCCTTATTTATATTTCTTAAATCCTTACCCTTATAAATAATACTTCCATCAGTGTAATCATCAAGACCTGATATTATAGATAACAAAGTACTCTTTCCTGCCTGATGCTTTCCTATAACAACATACATTTTTCCAGTTTCAAATTTGGCACTTACATCTTTTAATACATATTTATTACTTCCCTCATACTTGTAATTAACATCTATCAGTTCTAGTATTATCAATCTACATCACCTAATTTCTATCATAAATTATCTGTATTGGTTTATATACAATTGTACTATATATGGCCACTATGCTAGTTAATAATATCAATATTATCGCTACAATAATTATCTTAAATATCAGATTTGGAATCAATTTATCTCTTAAACTTTTTATTTCTTGTTTGATATCATCACTATTTATATCTATATTTTTATATTCTCTATTATTCAGTAAATCAACATTATGTATTACATTATATTGATTTTGATATTCAAAAACATAATTTGATAGTTTTGAAGCTGATATACTTACAATTCCTCCTCCAAGTATAAGGCATACTAAAGTTATCATAATACTTTCACATATGAAACTCTGAACTATCTTAAATTTAGGCATTCCAGTTAATATTAACACACTAATGTAATACTTTATTTTTTTTATTGATATTATAGAATTTATCATCAATAATATCGAACCTAATATTAATATTCCAAGCGTAACTGTAAAAGCTATATTAGACAAATGTTGCATTGGAGTTATTAATTTACTGTACGCAAACTCATCTATAGTAACTTTATAAATGTCACTTAGACCTTTATCTCTTACCTCTTTCTCAAAATCTTTTCTACTATTAGAGTCTATCAATAAAAACCTAGCATTTGTATAAATTATTGGATTTTCTGATTCAATCTTCTTTTCAAATTCTACTAAAGTATTATACGAAGTTAATATATTATCATATATACTTTCATCTTGAGCTATTTCTATATCGTTAACATTCTTATTATCTTTTTTCTTATATGTTCCTACTATTTTTAAATTCAGTTTTGTATTAGTACTATAATCACTTAATAGAAATATCGTATCTCCAATTTTCAACTTATTAATATCAATAAATTCTTCGCTTACCATACATTCATTATCTTTTTGAAATAGTCGCCCTTTTACCTTCTCCAGATTATAGTGCTTAAGACTTTCATTCTTTTCTGTATATCCCATAATCCCGCAATTTTCAGCCCTCATATCATCATATAAGATTTGTCTGTCATCATTAGAATTATATTTTTTATTATCAAAGTGTGCTGTGATATTTCCAATAAAAGATACTTTTTTTACATATTTTGACTTTGCAAAATTTAAATAATCATTTACACTCAAGTTACTATATTTTATTAGAGATTCTCCTGAATCACTTTGAACAATCTTTTTAGCATCAAGCTTAATTTGAACTTCTGATTCAAATTTTTTCTCATAATTCGCCTTTATCACATTAACGTTTGAATTTATTATTGAGGAAATTAATATTGCTAAGACCATCAATAATATAACAACTGTACTAAATGAATTACGCAATTTATTTCTAAGTAAGTTTTTGATTGCATTATTTAAAATATACACTTCACATCTCCTCTTACCAATTCAATAGTGTCTTAGAGTTATTATATCTATCTTAATTTATTCTTTATATTCTTTAAATACTAAATAAAAAGTTGACCCTTTACCTTCTTCACTTTCTACCCATATAAATCCATTACATAAGTTACATACATGTTTTACTAAACTAAGACCTATACCATATCCATCTTTATTTAATTCATTTATTCTATATCTATCATAAAATATTTTTTTCATACTCTGTTTGTTCATTCCAATGCCATTATCTCTTACTGATACAATAACACTACCTTTTTGATTTTTCACATTTACACATATATCTTTACCTTCACCATATTTTATTGCATTGTCTAAAAGATTGGATACACCTCTATAAATCCACTTTTCTTTCCCATAGATACTCATATTTTCATCTTCATCAAAATCAAAACTTAAATTAGCATATACTTTAGAATAGTGGTCACATACTTGTGCACATATTAAAGCTATGTCAACTTCATACATATCTTCATTATTTTTTGTATCACTTATTGCAAGTACATCTTCTACATTATTTGCAACTTTATTGAGAGTATTCAATAGTTCTTCATTTCCGCTTAATTCTAAGCTTGTTCTAAGTATTGCTATGGCATTTTTTTGTTCATGAGATAAATATGAATTTAATCTTTTATAATCTTCAATATGAGAATCAAATTTATCTTTTAAATCTTTATATACTTTAGACATAATAGGGTCTATACTCAACACTTCGTCTTCATCTTCTATATTATTTATATTATTTAATATCTCCATTCTTTCTTTAAACTCTAGTCTATTCAATATTGATAAAAGGATAAAGTTAGAGGTTACTGTAAAGGCAAAAAATAACATTATAATTATATTAAAGTTACTATTAAGTACAATATTATAATCAAAACTTAATCTTTTATCTAAAGTCTTATCTTCCATAGTGTTATAAGTATTATCTATATTCATTCCATAATATGAATTTGAATCATTAGCTATTAATTCTTTACTTGTATTAGATATATTTATAATATATTTCAAACCTACTGTAAAAATTATAAAGACTATAACAGAATATAAAATTAAAACTATAGTTTTTTTATCTTTTAATCCTTGCATATAGAATATCCTATCCCTCTAGTAGTTATTATTATCTCTTTTCCTGCAACTTCTCTTAATTTCTTTTTTAATCTAGCTATATGCACCCTTAATACAGATGATAATGGGTCAAAGTATTCATCATAAACATGTTCTGATATATCTATACTTGATACAATATCTGGATATCTACTTGCAATATATTCTGCTATATCAAATTCTTTAGTTCCTAAGTTTACTTCTTTGTTATACACATACACTTTTCTAGATGATGGACTTATTGTAAGAGGACCTGCCTCTATATTTGAATTTGTCCTACCATAAAATCTTCTTATAACTGCTTGTATCCTAGCTCTCAATTCTATAATTTGAAATGGCTTTACTATATAATCATCAGCTCCCAAATCAAGACCTTTTGCCAATTCATTTACTCCATCTCTTGCTGTTACAATTATTATAGGAGTATTTAGATTATTACTTCTAAAAAATTCTAATATCTCTATTCCATCTCTATCTGGTAAATTTAAATCTAATAATATAGCATCATAGTCATTTATAAATGCTTTCTCTTCTCCATCTAATCCGCAATTTGCTATATCTACTACTAATCCTTCATTTTCCAGCCCTATCTTCATATTATAAGAAAGCTCTTTATTATCTTCTATTATTAATACTCTCATATAATCATCTCCTAAATAAAATATCAACTTAATCATTATATATAATTAATGTTTATTGAATGTTAATTATATTATAATTATTTAATTCTTATATAAAATCTAACCTTATTATTATTCAAATATTCATACTTGTCAAATTTATGCTTAATTAATATTCTATTTAATATCTCTACCAATATAACTATTAACTTGTTCATCATATTTAATAATTCCAAAATATAGATTAATAAGAATTAATTAACAAAATTCTTTACAAGAACATAACCTATATTAAACAAGCTCATAACTAAAACTTGAGTTTATTAAATTTAAAAATACGAAAGAGAATTATTTATATGCTATTAAAAATTTGGCTTTTAAATAAAATTTTTTTATTCCTTTTTAGTAATAGATAAGTAATAGCTAAAAAGACAATTTTATTGCACACTTAAAAAGGGGATGTCTTACAATATTCTTAAATTATAAATGAGATACCCTTTTTTATTTACATATAGACTATTCAACACTTTACAAAAAAAGTGGACTCATCTGATAAAGTCCACTTTTTTCTGTAGTCAAATCTTTATTTTGAAATAACTTCTTTTGGTGTTGGGAGTGTATTAAATAAATAATACCTGTAATTTCTATTTTATTAACTTTAAATACTTCTTTCAATATTGTATAAAACAACAATAAATACTTATAATAATTTCAAATATATGTAAAAATTTATTAACTATATTATAAATATAAACTTATAGTTATAACCACTAGTACTACTATTTACTTTTACTTAATAAGTATCAACAAGTACAGATTTTTTTATTTTCTGTTTATCTAAATGTGAAATTGCACTAGATACAGCAGTTTGACCTTGTCCTGCTGGTCCACTTCCTATTATTGCAATGTCGTATCTCATAATCTCACCTATTTTCTAGTAACCTTTCTTTTTTCTTTTATATAAATATAATATCAATAGCCAATATCACTGACAATTAGGCACTTATTTGTAACTACATAAATAAATCTTATAAATAAAAAAACTCATTTTATGATGAGTTTTTTATTTATATATATAATTGAAATTAGTTATATATATGATTCAATTTTATTTTTCAAATTATCTTTAGGTATAAACCCTATTAATCTATCTATAGGTTTACCATCTTTAAATATTATTACAGTTGGTACTGTAGAAATTTCAAACTTTTGGGCTAATTCCATACTTTGGTCTATATCTACTTTTAAGAAATTTGCTTTTTCAGACATTTCGTTTCCTAAAGCCTCGTATACTGGTGATAACATTTTACAAGGTCCACACCATGTAGCAAAGAAATCCACCACTACTAATCCATCTTTGTTATTTACTTCATTTATAAATTCATTGTTATTTATTATTTTTACCATAATATATATCTCCTTTATTATTTTATTGTTTTCTTGATATTAATATACTACGACTTATGTACTAGTTCAATTAGTCACTTTTTTGTAACCATCTATTTTTAACACTCTTAAGATTATCATCATAATCAAACATTAATTAAACTTATTTATGAAAATTCAATAGTTACTTATGTAGTAATTATAGAAATCTGTAAATTTTATATATATGTTAACTAAATTTGAGCTTCATTTCAAAAATATACTAAAAAACTTTTCTAATTTATAACTTAATTTTTTGCTTTGTATGATTGACAATTATATATATACATTATAAAATAATATTAGTACCTACTAAGGTAGTTATTATACTTTTGTTAAAGGAGTTTATATATGGATACTATAGTTAACGAACTACAAAACATAGGATTTACCAAATATGAATCACAAATCTACATATCATTACTAACGGAAAACCCTCTAACTGGTTATGAAATAAGTAAATTATCAGGTGTACCACAATCAAAAGTCTACGAAAATATAACAAAATTACTTAACAATAATATAATTATCAATATTGAAACTGACCCTATAAAATATGTACCTATAAACCCTAATGAATTACTAAAAAGTAAAAAAGAAGAATTCAATAATTCTATGGACAAACTAGAAAACAACTTACAGATATTAAATAAAGGAAAAAGTATAGAATATGTTTTAAACATAAAAAGCTCTAAAAATATATTAAAAAAAGCAATCGAAATGATAAATAACGCCAAACAAGAAATTATAATTTCTTGTTCTCATGAAGAAATTCTAGACCTAAAAGATGAGCTTTTAACTGCTTCTAAAAAAAATGTTAATGTTGAAATACTACTTTTGGAAGATAAAAAGATAGAAGGTCTAAGCAATATTCGTATCCATGGAGGTAATGAAACTACACTTAAAAACAAAAAACTTTATAAAGGTATTCTTTTAATTGTAGATGAGTCTGAAATATTAACAGGAAATTTATCTGAAGGTAATGAAGCTATTTCAATTTGGACAAAAAATTCTAATATTTTATATATTGGAAATCAATACATACAACATGAAATTTATATTTCACAAAAAATAAAAGGGGGTCTTAAAGATGAATAAAGTTAAAATCAAACAAGTTGATGCATTTACAACAATACCTTTTGGAGGAAATCCTGCTGGTGTAGTCACTGATGCATCCAATATTTCTGACGAAATCAAACAGAATATAGCAAAGGAAATGAATTTATCAGAGACTGCATTTGTTTCAGAATCTGATGTAGCAGATTTCAAGGTTCAATTTTTCACACCTGGCTTAGAAGTTGACTTGTGTGGTCATGCTACAATAGGAACATTCCATGCTCTTTTAGAAGAAGGAAAACTTAATACTAATAAGAATATCTTTTATCAAGAGACAAAAGCTGGTGTACTATCTGTAGAACTTAAGGAAATAGATAATGAAAACATATTTATGATGGAACAAAATCCTCCTAAATTCGAAAATCTAAATAGCTATAAAAAAGAGATTGCACAAATGATAGGTGTAAAAGAAGATAGACTTCTTGAATATCCAATTATGAAAGTAAATACAGGAATTTGGTGGCTTGTTTTTGGATTAAAGTCTCTAGATGATTTAGAAAATATTTCTCCAGACTTAAATAAAATAAAAGAATTTAGTGCTGATAATAATCTAATTGGAATAACTCCATTTTGTATAGAAACTATAGATAAAAATTGTGACTATCATTTAAGATCTATAGCTCCATATGTTGGAGTCACAGAAGACCCTGTATGTGGAACTGGCAATGCTTGTGTATCATCTTATATAGTACAACACAATATTTTAGATAAAACTGACTTTATTGGTGAAGAAGGAAACTTTATAAATAGACCTGGAAAGGTATATGTAAATATATCTAAAGAAAACAATGATATCACTTCTGTAAAAATTGGAGGAAGTGCCTATACTATTTTAAGTGGAGAAATTGTGTATTAATTTTTTATCTGATTTAACAATAAATAAAAATACTAGTCTTAATTGACTAGTATTTTTATTTATATATTTTATTTAATAAACTTATTTCACCATATATCGTGTTAAAAAGTAACACTTTATGATTATTACCAATTAGCTTTATATCAATCTAATACAATATAACCATACTAAATTAATCTCATTAGTATAATAGTTATTTATTGATTAGTTATCTTCCTCAACAAGTTTACTTAATGTCTTGTCAAATAAGAATAATAATATAGCTGCAACAAATAGTATCACTGGAATTATAGTATATACTTTAATCATATCAAATTTAAGAGTAAATGCATATATATATCCATATCCTTGACCAGCTATAAAAGTAGCAAATGTCCAAACTCCCATAAGAACACCTAGAAGTTTTTTAGGAGCATACTTACTTACGAAAGAGTTCCCAAGTGGTGAGAATAACATTTCTCCAAAACTTAGAAGTATACCAAACATAATTATCCATATTATACTAGCTTTAACAGTTTCAGGAGCTCCAACACCTCTTGTAAGCTCTGCTCCAACAAGCATTAAGAATGCAAGACCTAAGAATATTAATCCAAGACCTGTCTTCTTAAATAAACTTATATCACCTTGTGGTCTACTGGCAAGTTTAAACCATAATGCTCCAAGAACTGGTCCTAGTACAATACATACAAGTGCATTTAATGAGTCAAACCAAGCTAAAGGAATGTCAAATCCTCCAATAGTCATGTTTACAAACGCTGCACCATAATCATAAACTGCAAGATAAGTTAGGTACCAGAATAACCAGAAAATTACAGAGAAGAATGAAATAAGTATAATAGCCCAAATTCTCTTCTTATCCATACTTGTAAGAGGAGCATTATCTTTTTCTTCAACTTTCTCAGCTACCACACCTTCTTTAAAAGGTCTTTTTCCTGCATTTCCAAGGAATCTCCATCCATATGTGAACCATATTGCACCAATTACACAAAGAACAGCTGCTATGAAGAAACATTGAGAGAAACCATATACTCCATTTTTCATAAATGTATTGGCATAAAGTATACCTACTGCTGTTGTTCCGATGAAAGAACCTATATTAACAAAAGAATATTGTACTGAGAATGCTGTATCAAGTTCTTCTTGATTATCAAAAAGTTGTCCATTTACTGCTGATACATTTCCTTTAAAGAATGCAGTACCAATTGAAACTAGAATTATCATTGCATTTACCATAGAAGCTGTAGTTGCAATAGAACCAAGATAGTATCCTATCCCCATGATAAGCATACCTATAGGTATAGTATACCTAGCTCCTATCCATCTATCTGATATATATCCTCCAATTATTGGCGCAAGATATGTGAATGCAACAAGGTTAGCTTGCATTATAGCTGCTTGTCCTTTATCTATTCCAAGACCACCTTTAACAATTGCTGTTGTAAGGAATATATAAATTAAAAACTTTGCAGAATAATATGCTGCTCTTTCAAACGAGAAAGTTGTTGCACAGATATAAAATCCTATAGGGAACTTACCCTTTTTATTTACTGTTGTGCTCATAAGTTTAAATCCTTTCTTAATTGTATTTTTATATTTTCTACGTTTTATCCAGACTCTTTCTTTCAATGAAAGATATGGTGATATTGTTTTGTAAAACAATTCGTAATAATTATTAAGATAATTGCGTTTTTATTTGTAGAATCTAGATGTTTTCATGGAATAAAGATTAACATCTTTATTGTCAATAAATTCAAAATAATATAGCTATAAATTTAAATTATATAAATTCATTATTTTCAGGTATATTTATAACCTGTTATCTTTATAAATTGACACCACAAAAAACCAAACTATAAATTATTAGTTCATTAATTATTATTTAGCTTAAATACAATATTGCCATAACACAATGGATAATTTTATATCTAACTTCTAAATTCATCACTCTAGTAATTTTTTCTAATTTAACTACTACTAATTAAATGTGAAACTCTTTACTATATGCAATTCTTATTTTTTTACTTGATAGTATTTTACAAACTAAATTCCTCCTTTTATGGCAAACGGTGTAATCACCTTACTATTGCCTTTTTAAAGGAGTTTTGAATAAAGCAACATGTATTTATACAAATAAATACTGTCTTTATTTTTTTGAAAAATTTCTAAATACTTCATTCAATTACTTGTCAACTTAAATAAATAAACTACTATCTCTTCACAGATTAAATTTATTTCTTGTTAAACATACACATGAATTCTGTGAACCTAAATATAAAAACTGTTGTTTTAAAGTGATTACCTAGATATTCGCTTTGACATTATTAATTGAGGTGATACTATTATAATTTATTAACCATAAAATACCTCAATTTGAAAACTTTTTCACGAATATTTATTTTTCACCTCCCTTTATTTATTTCACCATGTAAATCGTACCATAAACACATACTTATATGCAACAAAAAAATAAGAAAAAAATCGAATAATCGACAGTAAATAATTAGAATAAATCAAATTATACTTGTCAAGTATATTATATAATTTTTTTGTCTGGAAATATAAGTTAAACTAAGCCTCAAAATAGTTTTTTAGATATGAAATTTTGTTGTTCTATGTATTCATATTATTTATTGGATAGGTTTTTGATATGAAACTTATATTATTTAGACTATACTCCACCAAAGAACATTTATTATTTAAGAAATATTATCAATGATAAAATTAAAAAAAAGGATATTCTAATCAATTTTAATTAACTATTTTTAACTTTTAAATGATTGTTATTTTTTTGATTAATTTAATAAATTTCATTAATTTTTAGAATAGTAGAGATACTTCACCTTTAAGATATAACTTTATTTCTTAAACTTATAAATTCTAAATTTACACCTAATCATAATTATTCTAAATACACAATCAATGAAATTGTTAAATAAATACAACAAAAGTAGTAAATACTTTTTTAATAAATTTAAATTCTTTAAAATCCATCATTTTTTATCTGTTAACTTAATATTTACTTAATTAAAATAAAAAAGTTTGATTAAAAACAAACTATAGTAATTATTATATATTACTATTTTAGAAATACTCTAAATTTTGTATATCTATAATTTTTCAAGTTACACTATAAATATACAGCAAATATATCAATTCAAATTATAAAGATATATTTAGTCTTATTTTGTCGATTATATTTATAATGTACTCTTCTAAGCTAGAAGCATTTATCTAATCTATGTTTTCATTTATAAAAAATAATTATTTCTTAAATAAATAGCTAAATTGTAGTATTTATAATAAATATAGCTTATGTTTATATTAGTATAATTCCAAATAATTTAATGTTAATATTTAAAAACATCTTCGTAATATACTTAATTCTAGCAATAATATAAAAATAATAATCTGGATAAATTTAAGTTAAAAGTTTGTTTATATGAAGCTAAAAATAAGATTTTTTACATAGAAATTAAAACTATGTGTAACTTAAATGAGCCTATTTTACTTTAATAAAATATAAATTTTTACGATGTAGGTAAAATTAAATAAGATGACTTCTATTTAATATAGTAGTCACCTTATCAATTAACACTAGAATATATTTTATATTGTCATATATTTTAAATGATAATACTCTTATAATATTATTAATTTTACTTCAGATTTTCAACATGCTTATTAAACTTACCATTCAATCATCCCCTTGATTAAAAAGTATTTTCAATAATAATTTAATTTTTTAAGAATTGTATATTATAAACATCATTTTAACAATTCCTATAATATTATATATTCAATTTTTAGTAAAACAATGCGAATAAATAATATTCTGAAATAATTAAAAATAGCAATAAAATATTCATAAATACTTATTGTAAAATTATATTTAAATATTATTTTCTTTTTCTTTATAGTTTTAACTATGCTATACTTTTTAAGTAGGAGATAATATAAAAAATACTTTATTGCGGTATATGACTTGATATATATGAAGTAACTTCATCAGGAGAAATATTCAAAACAGTTGCAAACTCTTCATTTAATAATCTTTCTGCTTCTTTCATCATATTATCGTCTGCTTGATGTGATTTTTTACCAAGAGATTTTATATGTTCTTTATTACAGTATATACTTCTTATTAATTTAAGTAACTCTTCACACTTACCACTTCTAAGCATCACTTTAAATTGCTCACTTCTCATTTTTTCATTATCTATCCATGATGTATCCATATTAGGTATATCATTTATTAGCGAAGCCACAGTAACTTCAGAAAGTATCTTTCTCATTGGAACTTTCTTATTATCAACAGGTATTTTTATTATTGTATTATTAGAATAAAGGGGACTTAATACATAATATTCTTTTTGTACACCATTTGTAATTTTTTCGTTTGTTATGTCCAAAACTTTACAAACACCTGTCATTCCGTACATTATATAATCATCAATCTTAAACACAAAACCTCACCATCCTTAACAAAAAATAGTTTTGACAACTGAATTTACATCATCAAAACTATCTACTATATACTAATTGTACCATATTTTGAGAGTTTAAGCTAAGTAAAACTTTTATTGTTTAAATAATAAAAAATACATTGACTATTAATCAATGTATTTTTCATTAATTTGGATAGTAAGTAAACCATAACAATCGAACAAATCATACCCATTATAATATTTATAAAATTGGTGCTTGACTATTCATTGAGTATCCATCATTTCTAATATCGTTTATCTCTAATATATCATCTTTTGTTTCAACTTTACTAAGTTTTTTAACTGCTCCATAATGCTCTCTCAGTGAAAGTTTATCTCCATTTCCAGAAATAACCCATAAAATTTTATAACCTCTAGGTATTACCTGTAGCTTATTTTCACCTTTACCATCAGTAAAGTAAACTAATAAGTTAATCTTTTTATTATTAGCATATTCGAAAACTGGAGTAAATTTTGTGCCTCCACCTATTTTAACTCTATCTTTTATATCTTTTATATTTTTTGCTTTATATACACGTCTAATTTCACTGTCACACTCTATAATAGTAATTTCATGATTATAATTTTTAACTATATTAAGAACTTCTTTAATTGCTTGTTTAAATTCTTCATCACTAATACTTCCACTTATATCAATAGCAACGGCTATTTCTGCTTTATGACTTCTAAGTTCTCCTCTTAAATCTAATCGATTAGGCTGTCTTCTATTTCTCCTTGTTATAGTCTTCTTTTTATTGTTTTCAACAGTTCCCATTAACCTACTAAGATATAAATTCCATGGTAATTCGCCTTTACTATTTTTAAGGGCTGCTATCATGTTTTCTAAGTGTGTTGGAATTTTACCTTTTTGAGAACTATCAATAAATTTCTCTGTAAATTCTCTAAGAGTTCTTTCATCTATATCATCGGATTCTTCCCATATATCATGAGTTTTTTCTGGTCTATAATCAGTTTCTATAGTTCCATACTTGTCACTATCATCTTCTTCACCATCTTCATCTTCTTCTAACAAATCTAATTCAGTTTGAATCTTTTCTACATAATACTCAAAAGGTTCATATGGCTCTAGCTTTAGAGAATATTTTAGATTTACCCATTCTAAAGTAGTAGCATATGGTGGTAAATTATTCAAATATTTATTTACTACTATATCCATTGCCATATTAATGGCTAATGTACTATACTTTCCTTTTAATTCTTTTGCTCTTACCAAATGCATAGATACTATATGATAAATTTCATGCTTTATTGTACTTTCCATCTGTTCTATATTGAGAGTTAAAAAAATTATTGGATTAAAGTATATGACGTATTTAGCTCCTTTAAAATTCACACCTGTAGGACTACTTATATCAAATCTTATCTCCCTTGACATCTGAAACAAAAAATAGCCATAAAAATTATCTTTTTCTTCCATAAGGCTTAAGCTAACTTTATCTACAAGACTAAAAAATTCATCTTTAAAATCTTTTGGTATATCTACCTCAAATTTCTCATTAGCACGATTTGCCTTTAACATAGAATGAGTATTTATAATTTCACTAGCTTTAATATAGAGTTCTTTTGCCTGCTTATCAAAATAATTTTCCATATATTATCCCCTTATTAAACGATATGACTCAAAGTAAGATTTTACAAACTCTTCATTTTCTATAGCTTTTTTATACACTTCAATATAGCTATTTCTAATATCCTTCATAATTCCTATCATTAAATCTATAGGATATATTTTTAAGAACTCAATAAATCTATCAATATAATATTTTGATTCATACTCATCATTTTTCATATTTAATTCTAAGTTTTTTAGAATATTTATCGCTGATAAATAAAGTCTTGTATGACTTTCATTTTTTACTCTTTCTACAAGATGTTCATAAATAGTATCACCTAAAAAAACATCTTCATAAGATATCAATGGACTAGAATCTGATTCAATAAAACTTATAAACTCTTCTGCTATAACCTTACCTACATTCCCCTTTATAACATTTAGAAATACTGTTCTAGGAATTTCTTTCTTTTTGTCCTTATAAACTTTATAAATTTTAGAAACTCTCTCATAACTTCTCGGAGTTGCTCTTACATCATCTTCATTTGTTTTATGCAGATATTCTGGGAAAGTTGAAATAAACTCTATAATCTTTTTTTCAATTCCTTCATCTATTGCCCATTTCAACCATTGTGTATGGTCACTCTCCATATTTAACCAAACAAATCTATTTTCTTGAGCTGAATCCATATCTACAACTTGATAATCGAAATCTGAACCATATTTACTTGATGGATTCATTGCTGCTAAAATCTTTACATCATCATGTAACTTATATCCATTAATCTCTCTATTTAAAATTAGATTCATAAGTTCTTGTTGTACAGTATGCTCACAACGATTTATCTCATCTATAAATAAAAGAACTGTTTTTCCTTTAGATATTTCTTCATCAATTTCTCTTAATTTATTATGAACAGCATATACTGTAGTTTTCTTTTCTGTCTTGTATCCATTAGAATTAATTCCTACATAAGATTCTATAGTTGGAAGACCTCCTATTTCACCCTCTTTAAGTAGATTTCCATCAATTACAATCAAACTCCAATTATTTTCTTTGGCAAGTTTTTTTGCTAGAGCTGTTTTTCCTATCCCACTTTCACCAACTATTAGAGGAACTTCTCCAGTGGATAATATTAAGTCAACGCTTTTTAATGTATCTATAAAATTCATTTTTTCTCTCTCCTACATAATTTTCAATTTTTCGTCTACAGCTATTTTTTTTGCTGTTTTACTTCCATATTTGTAAATAAACATCATTTTGTCTATTGCTATATAGTCACTGTTTCTATCTATAATATTACAATTTAAAAAATCTCTAATATACTTTTCTTCAACATCTTCTTTTGATAGTACTTCTTTTAATACTTCTTCTAATTCCTCTTTAGATATTTTCTTTACAATATACTTAATCACTAAAATATTTACTTTTAGGAATTCTAATATTTTATTCTTATCTAAATTAGTTATAAAGTTAATAGCTGCCTCATTATTCTTAATAGCTATAAGTTCTGTATTATAACTAGGAAAATCTATATATCTTAATGCATCATAACTTATTTTTACTGCTTCTTCTTGTACACTTTCATAAGGTTGTTTTATAAACTTTATCGAATCATAATTTTTTCTTACTGCTAATAATTGTAACTCTTCACTTGGATTTTTAGAATATTTAATAGCCCACCCTGCTTGATTTATAGCTAATTTAATCACTTTATCAGTTGGATTTTTTATATAGTCTAATATACTCCATCCATCATTTACTGCTTTTATCATCATATCTTCTGTTGGGTCATTTATAAATTTAATTGCTCTAATATTGTTATCAATTGCTAATTCTTGCATCTCTTTAGTTGGATTATTTATATATTCTAGTACAAGTCCATTTTCTTTGATAGCTAATAGTTTCATCTCATCAGTTGGATTATTTATAGTTGCTATAATATTAGGATTATTTTTTATCATTTCAATAACTTTTGACTTTTCCATAATATGCCTTTCCTTCTATAGTTATTTTTATTTATATATTAATCTATTCCTATTTATATAATTGTTTCTTATTATAATAAATATACTTTTTAAGCAAGTTTAAACAGAATAATTATACCAATTTTAAAAAAAATTTCTAAAATGTCATAAAACTAAGTGTTTTTAAATTCTGTTATTATATGTTAATTATAGTAGTTTTTTAATGATTTGTATGATTTATTGAGGTTTTAAGACTTTTTTTCTCTTTAAATACTTTTAAACTTTTTACAATTGTTCATATTATTCTTATTCAAAATTTATCACATATAAAAAATACTCTAATTTATAATAAAATAATAAAAAAAGAGATTAAACAATCAGTTTAATCTCTTTTATAAATTTATATAAGCTTAATCATTTTCATTTAACCATTTAGTTAGAACTTCTATATATTTATCATTTTCTTCAACAAATGGCATATGTCTTGAATATTCAAATAGTTCCCATTTACTATTAGGTATCCTATCATACATAGTCTTTGCAATATATGGTGAACACAAATCTATCGCTCCACTAGTTACTAAACAAGGTTCCTTTATTTCATGTAATCTATCTGTAAACTCATATCCAGAAAGAGTACCTGTAGGAGAAAATTCATTATATCCCCATCCTACAATATATGCTTCAGAACCAGACTTTTTAGGTCTTCTTAAACATTCAGGAGAATCTTCAGTTACTTCCCCTGCACAATACATCTCCATAAACTTTTCTAATGCATCATTATATTCTTTACTAGAGTAATCTCCAGTATTTACTGCATCAAGTAACGCTTTTTGGTCAGCTTCACTCATATATGATATTCTTCTTTTTTGTTCTTTTTCCCAAAGTTTTGCAGAAGAAAGAGTAGATGAAAGAATGTACGACTTGATACCCTTTGGTTTATATTCAATAGCATACCAAATAGCCTGCATACCTCCCCAAGACTGACCTAATAGATGTATTTCATCAAGCCCTAGATGTTTTCTTAGTTCGATAAGTTCTTTTATCCAAGTGTCTGCATTAAATAACTCAGGATGCCCTTCTACAAATGAATTACCACAACCAATTTGGTCATACATTATAACTTGTCTTCCACTTTCAGCTATCTTGTCCAATACTTCAAAATAGTTATGTGTAGAACCTGGACCTCCGTGAAGTAGTACTAATGGTTTCTTTCCTTCTGTATCTTCTCCCACTATACGGTAATAGGTTTTAAAACCTTCAAAAGGCATGTATCCTTCAGTAATTTTCATGTTTATCTCCTCCAATTTGTCATTATGAACAATAATTAAGTTCATTAATAAGGCTATTTAAAACTTCTCATACATATTTAATTATGTATTTTTATCTTTATACTTACTTTTATAAATAGTATAACATAAAAGTTAAAAATCACCATACAAAACAAATTATAAAATCATATTAATTATATAATTTTATTTTTTATTAATAATAGTATATACATTTTTGACTATTTTCATTTGATACAACTATTTTTATTTGTTATTATGATATGAAATAAAAAAAATATCATCATGATGTATACCAGTTTTCTTGCATTTCTAATATTCTTATGAACATACTATACTTATAATCACATAATCATATTTTAAAGTCAGTTATACTTGTCAGTATGAACTTTATAGCGCTATTTATTGGTATTATTAACAAATCATCAAAAGCAACAATTATTACATCATTTTTGTTAATATTTTTAACTCAAGCAAACGTATGAGATTTTACACTGGCAAATAATATATACAAAAAACTTTCATAAAATAAAAATATATTGATTGTATTTAGCTAAATAGGGCAATAAAATAATTAAGTACAATTAATTACATTTCAAACCCTATTAGTTTTATGTTAAAATTATCTTTATTATATTTGTTCACAGGAGGTTTATATTTGAATAATATTAATTCACTTAAAGTAATAAAATTATCTCTTGGATGCTCTCTTGCTATATCTATTGCTTGGCTGTTAAAACTAGAATACTCAATGGTTGCTGGAGTTATAGTACTACTTACAGTAAAGGACACTAAAAAAGAAACGCTTAAGGGTTCTATTGGAAAGGTTTATGGTTTTCTTTTATGTACTATTTTTTCCTATTTATGTTTTAATATTTTAGGATATAATTTGACTTCATTTTCAATATTTATATTCATAATTATACCACTTTGTTTTTTATTAAAAATTCAAGATGTTATTGCCATGTGTGTAGTAATTGCATCCCATTACTTCCTACAAGGAGAAACATCTATTAAATGGATTTTAAATGAAGCTGGAATATTTGCAATAGGTACTGGAATAGGTGTCATAATAAATATGTATATTCCAACAAATATACATAAAATCTATGAAGTCCAAAAAAAGTTACAAGAAGAAGTGAGTATTGTGCTTATAGATATTGCCGATATTATTGTAAATCCTAAAAAAGAAAATAGGTTCAGTAGAGATTTATATACCTTAAATTCACTTATTGATAGTAGTATTTCTGAAACTTATGATAATATTAATAATACTTTATTAAGTGATACTAAATTTTTCTTAGAGCATATGGATATTATAAAAAGCCAACGGGATATCTTAGAAGACTTGTATAGTTATGTATCTCAACTAGACTCTACTCCACCACAAGCTCATATTCTATCTGCTTTCATACATAAGATAGGTTATACTGAATTTGAAGCCGAAACAGGGAATCTTCTTCTTGAAGAATTGGGCAGGTTAATGCTTAGTATGCAAAATCAACCTCTACCTGTTGATAGAACAGAATTTGAAAATAGAGCTATTTTATTTTTTTGCTTAACTAAATTAAAACAGTTTTTAATTAACCGTATACGTGCTCAAGTTCTCAGAGATAATAATTTTTATAAATAGTATTATGAATCAAAAACAGGTAGATAATCTCCCTGCTTTTTGATTCGTAATACTATTTCAAATTATGTTCTACAGTAAAATACTACTATATTTTTTAGATTTAAAGTGGATACATTCAATCTATTAATTTAATTATTTAGATTTAAATAATCAGATATATTATAAAAATGAATATTAAAAATTGTATAAACACCATTTTCTGAGTATACATCAATCTTATGACCTAAGTTATCTATCATCTTTTTTGCAAAGTATAATCCCATTCCAGTAGATTTATACAATCTATTTCTTCCATTTGTTCCTGTAAATCCTCTATTAAAAACTCTACATATATCCTCTTCATTTATACCTATACCATAATCCTTTATAGATAACACTACTCCGTTTTCTAATGGCTTTGCATTAAATTCAATTTTACCAACTTCTTTTGAGTATTTTATAGCATTATTAATAATTTGGTCTAAAATATAGGCTATACATTTAGAATCAGTGTAAACAGTATAATTTAAGTTGTTTAAACTAACTTCAATATTGTTTTTTATGAGTAAAAACGAGTTATTCTTTATAGAGGATTTTATTAATTTTTCTAAATTAACTTTATTCATAAATATGTCCTCAAACATACTATTACTTCTACTACTATATAAAATAGAATTTACTAAAAAGTTTATTTTTGCAATTTGATTCTTAATATCTATACTATCTTCTATATTATTTAATCTATCTGTAATTATACTCAAAGATGATATTGGAATCTTTATTTCATGAACCCATTTAGCTATGTATTCATCTAATTCTTTTAGAGATTGTTTGTAATTTTTTATATCATCATTATTCTTTGATTTCAAATTTTCAATAATATCTCTCATGATATTTGCTTCAAAGGATTGTCCATTAATCAAGTAGTTGTCTATATCATCATTATTTTCTAGACACTTACATAAATCTTTATAGCTATTTTTAAAGTTTATATAATCTACAATAAAAAATACTATTATTATGAGTAAAGCTAGAAAATCTAAGTATATTAACTCTGCATATTGATTCTCAAATATATTTATAGCAAATAAGTAAATATTTATTATACTAATGATAATAAAAAAAAGCACAATATACTTGAATCTGTCTTTTAAATATTTTACTATCATTATATTATATATCCTATTCCCTTTTTAGTTTTTATAAAATCATCAACACCTAACTCTTTAACCTTACTTCTCAATCTATTTATATTTACAGTAAGAGCATTATCTGTAACAAATTCATCATTATCCCATAAAGTCATCATAAGACTTTCTCTTGATACAACTTTATTTTTATTTTTTAATAATAAGTTTAAAATTTTTATTTCGTTTTTAGTCAATTCTATATCTTTTTCCTTGTACTTGTGTTTTATAATTCCTTTTCCTACATCAAACATTAAATCTTTGTAGTATAGAATACTATTAGAGTCGCTATAATTATAAGCTCTTCTTATTATCCCATTTATTTTGGTAACTAAGATATCTATAGAAAATGGTTTTGTAATATAATCATCTCCTCCATTATTTATTCCCATTATTAAATCCATATCAGAATCTCTTGATGAAAGGAATATGATTGGAACATTTGAAACACCCCTTATTTTCTCGCACCAGTAAAATCCATTATACAGTGGTAAATTAACATCCAAAAGTACTACATCTGGTTTTTTATCTATAAATTCTTCTAAAATCAGTTCAAAATTATCAATTACTTCTACTTTAAATCCCCATCGTTCTAATGCCAAAGCAATTTCTTTTGATAAATCAATATCATCTTCTATTAATAAAATTTTATACATTTATGCAATCTCCATTATTTTAATATTTTATTATAATATAAATTATCTCTATCATATTATATTTTGTATACATTTATTAGTCAAACGGCTTAAATCTAATTAATAAGAGACTCTTATTGTAAGAGTCTCTTTGTTTTAATAAATTTGTTGATTAATTTTCGTATATTACCTTCTTAAACTTATTAATAGATACTGCTCCATATATTATGAAGATTATTAAGCATATTACTAAGCTTAATATATATATACTAAATAAATCAGCCATTAGTAAACTGCCTGCTAGTCTTAATGCAAAGTAACTTGATATTGTTGCACTTAACATTGGTAAAGTGTAAAATATAGCTACTTCTTTAAAGACAGCTTTATTTATTTCTTTTTCTGTAGTTCCTATCTTCAATAAAGTTTTATATTTATCTCTATCTTCATAAGCATCACTATATATTTTCATGTATATTATGCTTCCAGCCACAAGCGTAAATACTAAAAATAAAAATACAAGCACTACATATGCAAATTTCATCCATTGACTTTCGTTTTGAGCTTTATATCCATTTCTCATATAGCCACTTTTCATACTTAAATTTTTTTCAATATTATCGAACATCTTTTGGCTATTTTCTTCCTCAGATACTTTCGCTCCATAAAAATATATTTGTTCTCCTTTGTCTTTTAACTTAGAGTAGATGTTATCATTTACTACTATAATACTGTCATTAATCCCTGTTCCCAATACTGGTACTTTTATTTCCCCTTTTGTAATATTATATACTTGTCCATCAATGTTCACACTAGTTTCTTTTTTAGCTAATGTTAATATCGTTTGAGGACTTTTTAACTGCATTACATTATTTCCTTCAACTAATTTTTCGCCATACTCTTTTAATTCCTTCTCATTTCCATTTACTTTGAGAATATTGTAAAAATCACTGTATTTCATTATTATATTTAATTTATCATAATCATCTTTGCTATCTGGATTTTCTAAAGCTATTAGTTCTGGATTTACTGAATATCTTATACTATTAGTATCTTTTATTATATCTTCTATTTGTGTTCTATCTACTTCATTTTTATCTGTTGAAACTATACTAACAGTATATACATTCCTCTGTTCTTGAGCATTTTGTTGTATATGTTTTATGGCAACTGATGTACCAAGGGTTGATATTGTAGTCGTTATAATTATAGCTATTATAGAGTAAGTTTTATAGTTTTTATTTAATCTATAATTTATATTGTTTATAGAAATTATATTATTTCCATTGAATAATACCTTTTTATTTTTCATTATCATATGAAATACAACAGGCATAACTGATTTAAATAAACCATAAGTACCTATTATTATTATCACTATAACTGGTATTACACTAGCTATGTTTCCAGAGCGTATATCCATAGAAAGATAATAACCATATCCTAATACTAAAATTGATATTATGGCTAATATGTATAATCCTATTCCTACTTTTGGTATTTTGTCTTGCTTCTTAGATGTGTTAATTAGGTTTATTACACTACTCCTACATATTGTTACAAAACCTTTTATAGTCATTATCATAAATATAGAAATAAATATCAAACTGGCATACATTATAGCTTTGATACTAAACCCATTGGATACATTTATATCAAATCCTGATAATTTTATTATTACTACCTGGAAAAATCTAGATGTTATTATCCCTATAAGTATTCCTGTGATACAAGAGCTTATTCCTATAAGCATATTTTCTACAAAATATATTTTTCCTATAGTATATAAATCCAACCCCATAAAAGATAGTATACCTATTTCTTTTGACCTATTTTTAAAGAATATATTTGTCGCATACCATATAAAGAAAAATAAAAATACTGACAATATTATTATTACAGATATTAACACTGATAATGTGAATTTCTGATTTTCCCCTTGCAATACATTTATGGCATCACCATATCTTAGTAATTCAAAATTAGTCAGTACAACTACTGAAAAGACCATAGATATAAAAAATGCCAGATAAGTTCTTATATTACTTTTAAAATTATTATAAGCAATTCCAAGTACACTCACTTACATTTCACCTCCCATAGAGGCCAACATATCCATAATCTTTCCATAAAATTCTTTTCTACTACTTCCTTTGTTCAATTTACACTTTATAGTTCCATCATTTATCATATATACTTCATTTGAATAACTTGCTGTTAGAGGGTCATGTGTAATCATTATAATAGTAGCATTATTCTCTTTATTTATTCTTTCTAATGAGTTTAAAAGTTCATAAGCTGATTTAGAATCTAAAGCACCTGTTGGCTCATCAGCAAATACTACTGCTGGATTTGTAATTAGTGACCTCGCTGCTGCACCTCTTTGCTTTTGTCCTCCTGATAATTGGTATGGATATTTATCTAAATGATTTTCTAATCCAAATTTTTTGGCTATCGAAAATACCTTACCTTCAATTTCTTTACTTTTCTTTTTCCCTAATGCCAGAGGAAGTGCTATATTATTCATGAGTGTCATATTATCTAATAAGTTATAGTCTTGAAATATAAATCCTATTTTCTCTCTTCTTAATTTTGATAGTTCATTATTTTTTACTTTAGATATGTTAATTCCATCGAGTATTATTTCTCCTGAGGTTTGTTTGTCAAGTGTAGACATTAGATTAAGTAATGTTGTTTTTCCTGCACCTGATGGCCCCATTATTGCTATAAAATCACCTTCATTAACTGTAAGAGATATACTTTTTAGTACATTTGTCTTAAATCCTTTTATACCATAATCTTTTGATATATTCTTTATTTTTAATATTTCTTTCATAATTAATAACCTCCACTTGTTCATTTCTTAGTATATCTTTATTTTAAAGGTTTTGTACGGTTAAATCCTTATGTAAATATTACATTTTATCTACCAGTATTACACTTTTGTAACATAGAAAGGTTATTAATAAATATGTTTCTTAAGTTTGTATTTATATTAATTTCTTAATTCTGAAAATATCATTTACTTATTAAATAATCATCATATATATGTATTTTATTTTTATATTCAATACTTCTAAATGCCTTACTTATATTATTTATTTTATTAATCTCCGTCATTTTAGATTTAAAATATAATTTTTAGCATCCTCAAAATTATCAAATAGTCTAAAATTATTTGATTTATTTAACTCTAACATTAGTTCTGAAAATCTTTTATTTATCCTATTTTTATCATCAACAATTGCAGCAACTTGTATCCTATAATTTATAAATTTTTGTATTGTAATACCTGCCAAACCTGTCTTTAAATTAAAAAAATCATCTGTAAGTGAATTCTTACTCAACATCAAATAATCTGTACCATGTTCCATACACAGTGATATAATATCCATGATTTCTTCTTCATTACTAAATTTGCTATCTACAAAAATATATTTTTTATCCTTTTGTTCTCTTATATCGTAATTCATTTTAATTCCTCATTTCTACTTTAAATATTTTCTATTAATAAAGATATAGAGCTTAACATTTCCTCAATAAACTTTATATCTCCCCATAACATAACCCTAAGCCTATTTTCATTTTCAGCATACTTCAAATTAATGGTAGAACCACTTGATATTGAAGTTGGATTATTTGTAAGTGCCAAAAGCAAATTTGATAAACGTGAATATTCATTATTAGATATATTATTTATCTCAACTACTGTAGATACATTAACTTTTGGGATGCTCGCTAAGTTTTCAGATGCATTTAACCTAAATTCTATACCCTTATCTTCATTTTCACTCTTTACATCCATAAAACTATTTAAATCCTCTTGTGATACTCTCCACTGCTTACCGACTTTATTAGCTTTTAATTTCCCATCTTTTATAAACTTTCTTATTGTTTTATGATGCATTTCTAAAATATTCGCAACTTGGTCTATTGTATAAAACTTTTCCTCCATAACTACACTTACCTTTCATTTGATAATAATAATATATTAGTTTAAGAATATAAAAAAGTCAAATTTATTTTGTATTTTATTGCTATTTATTATATTTTATTGCTTTTTAATGCTCTATTGAAATTATTATAATCTTTGTATAGAGGTTCCAATCAAATTTTAAAAGGACAAATAAATCTTATAAAAAACTTCAAAACTTACATAAAAAAGTAACTCAAAATCATTTAAAATCATTTTGAGTTACTTTTTTACAATTTTTCTATAATTTTTAATGCTAAAGATAAATCTCTAAAATAATATCCAGCAACATTTAATTGTTATTTAATAATTGATATTTTCAAGCTTTAATACCCTTTTTATACTGTTATCATCTTTAAAATTTGTTGTTCTTTTACAGTCTTTTACTTTAAACTCAGGAATAGTTTTAAATTCTTCATCGCATATTCCGTCTTTGTTTAAATACATACAACTTGACATTCTAACTATTAAACCACTATTTTTTAACTCAAACAACACAGGGTCTATTCCTCCACCATCACCTCCAGTAGTTTCTCCTACTAAAGTTGCAAACTTAGTCTCTTTACAAAACATAGAAAACGACTCTGATGATGAATATACTTTTTCATCTACAAGTAAGTATATATTACCTTTAAATTCCAAATCATTATTAGTATTTATGGTATAAGAAGTTTTTTCAAAATCACTAAAATTTTTTAAAGTTTCCTTTGGTGCATTTTTCTTTACACCTACTGGTAGGTTTTCTATAGGCTCTAACTTTATATTTCTTGCATTGGTGTATTTTTTAACTATTTTATTATTATTTCTATAGAGTCTATAACCCTCTATTTTTATATTATTTTTTATAAGTTTAGATACAATTCCTTTCCAATACCTATCACTTCCGCCTGAATTTCCTCTTATATCAATAATTAGAGTTTGATATTTTTCTAAAGTATTAACATAATCTCCTATCATTTTTAAATCCTTATCCATTGACCCATTTTGTGGTGACATTGATGGTAAATACATGTATCCAACCTTACCTTTAATTATATCTTCTAAAATCAGTTCTTTTTTTACAAAAATATCATTTGGTATTTTTATTTTAGTATTTATAGAATTATATCTATCTACAACTTTTTTGTCATTAAGAAAGTCACACCAATTATTATTAGAGTATGATTTTTTAAAAAGTTCATATCTGTTTTTATTATCTATTAACTCAGTATGTTTATTGTTTAATTCTGATAATATAGAGGATACTTCTTCTATAAACTCTTCATCACTTTCAGTATTTTTAATTCTTTTTATATATTTGTCCTTATTTTCTAACCAGTCAATATGATTAAGTCTCTTATTTACATCCAAGTAAGGATACCCTGTTTTTATAACATTATATACATATTTAAAGTCATCTATCTTTTCTTCCTCAGATAGTTGCTTCTTTTGGGAATAAGTATAATTACTTAGTAAAATTATAGATATACAAATAATTCCTAAAAACAATATTTTCTTTTTCATACAATTTTCATCAACTCTCCAAGTTTATATTTTAATAGCCTATATTATTATAACTATTCT
Organism: Clostridioides sp. ES-S-0190-01; assembly: GCF_020658275.1. NCBI lineage: Bacteria > Bacillati > Bacillota > Clostridia > Peptostreptococcales > Peptostreptococcaceae > Clostridioides > Clostridioides sp. ES-S-0190-01. The sequence goes on from NZ_JACVWA010000015.1 coordinate 376,951, forward strand.
ACACTAATACTTATATCTTATTATAATTTATATTTACACAAATATACTTAAAATTCGTCTTCTTATGATTCTATAAAAAGCCTCTAAATATATAAATATACTTGAATATGGCTACTCTAAAGTAAAATTACTATTTAAATAATTTTCTTTTATATCTAAGTGCATATATTATTTTACAAAACTATCATAAATATTATAATTAATTTTTAACTGCAACCATACATACTGTAATCTTATTTGATATAGAATTTTCTATATTTTCTTTTAACAAGTCAATTATTTTTTATACAACCATTACTATTTTTAAGTTTAATTTATTACTAATGATAATATTAAGTTTTTATATCCTATTTTTTATATAATCCTTTTTTATTTTCTACTATTAATATTACATAGTTTTATATTTCATTATAGATAATAGTATTTGTAAAAATATATGAATTATTTCAAATTTAACCCTTATTAAAAATAAATTATTTTACTGTTTTAGGGCATACTTACTATTAATAAAATTAGCATAAAACTTTAGGATAGGAGAAACACATATGATATTTTTCATCGTAGGATTTATTGCATCTATTGTAGGAGCAATTTCTGGACTTGGTGGAGGAGTTATTATAAAACCAGTGTTAGATGCAGTAACTACACTAGATGCTTCAGTTATAAGTTTTTTATCAACTTGTGCCGTATTTACTATGTCTTGTTCAGCTGTTATTAAACATATTAGATATAAAACTAAATTTGAAAAACCAACAACTATATTGCTTGGAAGTGGAGCAATTTTAGGAGGTTTAATTGGTACTGAAATATTTGAATTTATAGTTGAATTTATTAACAAAGATAAACTTGTAAAAATAATTCAGAATGGACTTCTTTTTACTTTATTAATATCTATATTAATATACATAAATCTACCTAATAAAAAACAATTCCATATAAAGAATCGTATATTTATAATTTTACTTGGATATACTTTAGGAATGATTTCATCTTTTTTAGGAATAGGTGGTGGTCCTATAAACATAACAGCCCTGACGTTGTTTTTCTCGATGGATTTAAAGAACGCATCTGTTAACTCAATAATACTGATACTATTCTCTCAAGCTTCAAAAATAATAACTCTATTAATTTCAAACTCTATTCCTTTAGGTCTTGATATATCAATGTTATTATGCATAATACTTGCTGCAGTTTTAGGTGGGTTGTTAGGTACTGCTATTAATAAAAAAATAAGTAAGGCAAAATTAATCATTGCTTATAATGCTGTTATGTTGTTTGTAATAATAACATGTTCATGGAACATAGTAAGGTTATTTTAAAGGAGGAATTCTCAATGAATAAGAATGATTTACTTAAAATAGTTAAAAATACTTATATATATGGATATCCAATAGTAGGTATGTATGAATTGCTATATACACAGATTATGAATCCCCAAACTAAATTAACAAATTTTAATGAATTTGCTCATACTGCCACTGTAGCATCACCACAAACATCGTTTATACCAGCACCAAACAATGATACTACATACTCAACAGCTTGGCTTGACTTACGTAAAGAACCTGTAATAATAGAAGTACCTAACACTTGATAGATGCTATTTGTGGTAAATGGTTACCTCCTGTTGTTACTAGAGTAAACTAATAAAATTTTTAATATTTAAAAGGAGTTATGTCTATGAGTAATTTCGCTTATACTGAAAAATCGAAGTTTGTTAATCCTAGATTGACAGAACATTCTAAAACAATGGAACAAAAAATTTATAAAACAGGTGAAAATGTATATAGTGCTGTTGGATTTGGATTATCTTATCCAGTTATGATTGAAGGAACTGATGGCATTATAATCATAGACCCAGCTGAAACTATAGAAATGATGGAAGAAATAATGAAGGGCTTTCGTAAAATCACTGATAAACCAGTCAAAGCAGTCATAGTTTCTCATAATCATGGTGACCATTGGGGCGGTATGAGTGTCTGTGTAAGTCAAGAACAAAGCCAAAATAAAGAAGTTTTAGTTATTGTCGATGAAACATTTATAAAACATTTCTCTCAAGCTAGTGGGGAACTACTAGATATTAGAATGGGAAGAGCTGTTTGGATGTATGGTTCTATACTTCCCAAAGGAGAACATGGCTATGTTAACTTAGGTTGTGGACCTGTTTTATCTAAAGGTTCTAATAAATTTATTACACCAAACACATTTGTATCTGTTGAAAATGGATTGAAAATTACTATATCAGGTGTTGATTTAGAGTTATTCCACTGTGAGGCTGAAACTGAAGATGCTGTATGTGTATTTTTACCTAAAGAAAAGATAATGTTTGTTGGAGATGCTGTTCAAGGCGAAATATTTCCTAACATATATACTGTTAGAGGTACTGTTCGCGATGCTAAGAAATGGTATGCAGGAATTGATAAAATTCGTAATTATCAACCACATTATTTAGTTGGAACTCATATGAGACCACTACATGGTAAAGATGAATGTACTTCTCTTCTAACAGACTATAGAGATGCTATACAGTATACTCATGACCAAACAGTTAGACTTATAAATATGGGATATACTCCTGATTATGCAATAAATGAATTAGGACAACTTCCCCCGCATCTATTTCAAAGAGAACGTTTAGGTGAATTTTATGGAACTTTTAAACAAGGCATTAAAGGTGTTTATGACCAATATATAGGCTGGTTTAATGGTGAAGCAAGTAAATTAAATCCTATTTATCCTAAAGATGCAGCTAAAAAATATATAAAAATTATGGGTGGTCGTGAAGTAATATTAACTGAAGCTAAAAAGGCTATCGATGACAAAGATTATGAATGGGCTGCAGAAATATTAAACTATCCTATCCGTATAAATAATAACGATATGGAAGCTAGAAGCCTTAAGGCATCTGCTGTTCGTATGCTTGGATATCAAACAGAGAATGCCACTTGGCGTAATTGGTATCTAACTAGTGCAATGGCATTAGATGGAACTTTTGAACAGATAGTAAAACAAGGTGGAGCCAATGCAGGATTCCCTCCTTTTTCAAATTCATTTATAGGTCTAACATCCAAAGCTATGTTTGAATCTTTCAAAGTTAAGCTAAATGGTCCTAAAAGTTCTGCTGTTCATATGACACTACTAGCATGTGTAACTGATACTAATGAAGTGTTTAATTTAGAGTTACGTAGAGGAATTATTGAAATACATGGTCAAGATAGTGATATAGAAGCTGATGTTTCAATTGATGCTTCCAAAGAAATATGGGCAAAGCTAATAACAAAAGAAGTTAATATTATTGAAGCTATTGAAAATGGTCTAGCAAAATGTAATGAACCACAAAAAGCCCAAGATTATTTGGACTTATTTGATGAATTTACTCCATTTGTAGATATGCCATTCTGGTTACAATAATTTTAAAGTGCCTATTTTGGATTTATTATTCAAATATAGGCACTTTGTTGTAATTTAAATTAATTTTTTAGTATCTTTGGCCTCTTACTTTGCATCTTTAGTCTTCCACTTTAAAATAAAAGCTAGAGAATACTCCCTAGTTTTTATTTAATCAGTTAAGATTCATAACTATACAACTACTTGTTAAAATTTACTTAAATTTCCTTTACATTCTATTAATACCTTGTTTAATATATCGTTATCTTCAACTTCTAAAACCTCAATAAAACTTGGCATTATCTTTTTTCCATTTTCAATATGGATATTCTGTTCTATTGCATCTTTATTTTTCTTCCAATATTTTGATTTTTTATTTATATTCTCGATACTATTCATCGTGATAAAGTATTTATTTCTATGAGCATTTACTTTTTTAACACCATTTATATTTTCTATCTCTTTTAAAGTTTTTTTATCATAACTTACTGTATTTTGTAATATAGTGGTTTTAATACTGATATTATTATGGTGATGGTTCAAAGTATATAACATCCTTTGTACCTAACTCTTTTTTAGATTGATTTATCATTAAATTTCTAACATCTTCACTTATTATATTCATTACTAAAAATAATGCAGTTGAAATTACAATACTTATAACTATTAATAATGTATTTTTCTTATCTCCTATCATATATTTTCTTGCTAGTTTTTTTAGGTCCATAGCTACATCTACTCTCTTATAACTCCATCTTCTATTTTTATCACTTTGTTTGCATACTTAGCAATATTCATGTTGTGAGTTATCATTATTATTGTCTGATTGTATTTTTTCTGAGATTTTTTTAGCAAATTTAAAACCTCAGATTCACTTTTAGTGTCTAGATTACCAGTAGGTTCATCTGCTAATATTATTGATGGTTTGTTTATAAGTGCTCTTGCTATTGCTACTCTTTGTTGCTGTCCACCAGATAGTTGATGTGGTAGATGTTCTTTTCTATCATTTATACTTAGTAATAGCATTAATTCATCAACATAATTATCATTTTTATTATTGATATTTATTGTTGGTAATTTTATGTTTTCCTCAACTGTTAAAGCAGGAATTAGATTGTATGATTGAAATATTAAACCTATTTTTTCTCTCCGTAAAATAGATTGTTGTTTTTCATTAAGAGATGAGATATTTATATCTTCTATAATTACATGTCCACTTGTTGAAGTTTCAAGACCAGCCATTATATGTAATAATGTACTCTTTCCACTTCCACTCTTGCCTATTATTGCAACAAATTCACCTTTGTTTATTTTTATATTTATATTATTTAATGCCTTAACTTCTGTTTCATCTTTTCCATATATTTTAGTTAGGTTTTTTATTTGTAAAATACCCATTTTACCCTCCTTAGAATATAACTGTTTTATTTTTTATAGTTTTAATCATATACATGTACATTCCATATGACTTTAAGATAATTATATAAATCAACATTTATATAATTACTCCAACAAATATACTATTTTTTTAATTGAGTTATCTTAAATACAAAATAGCATTAAGGCATTCTACGTTCAATATTTATAGCACAAGTGGGTATTTGGGAGACACAACTGGGGTTAAACTTATGTATTTTTCAATTTTTAGGTTACTATATAAATTCATAAAAAGGGTGATTATTCTCCTTCTTCAGAATAATCACCCTTTTATATAAAAGCTTCTATTACAAATATTTATATGAAGTTTTTGAATCTGAATTTATATTATTATAGCTATCTAATATTCTTTTAGATAAGATAGTAAGCTTTTATAATATATCCTTAATATATTTACTTATCTTCTCTAAGTTCGTCAAATCCAACTATAGGTATTTCTAAATTATATTCATTAAGTAATTTTTCTAACTCATCTATAAAAATACCTTTCTCTTCTACCATTTGGATATCATTTATTTTATTCATCAAATCCTTGCAACCACTTAATTCACCAAACCAATTTTTAGAACTACAGGTCTTGTTATATCCACAACTTGGGCTACCATCTACGGCAATGATACTTTTTATATTATAATTATTTTTTAAATATTCATCAAACTGTCTTATATAAGGTATTAGCATTTGTCTACATTGTTCTCTAAAAAACAAATTGTCAAACTGTTCTTTTACATGTCCCCACCCATTTATTCCATACAAAATCATCTCTGGACATGGTAATTGAATTATTCCATATCCATTATTTATTAAATCTATTGTTATACTTTGTGCACCTTTAAACTCTGATAGACCCTCTACTTTAGAGTTACAATTTAATATACAATGGCAAACTACTACAATCTCTCTGTTTCTTTTCATAATATTCTCCTTAAGTATTCTCACTTTTAATAATACTACATATTTTGATAATTATATTATTCATTTGCTCTATATTTATAGTATTCTATATAGAAATATACAATTAGTAATCTTTTATAATCTATACTATGATAAATATATACACTTTTTTAGGAGGTATTATAATTGAATACTAAGAAAATAACATTTTCTTCAATGTGTATAGTTATTAACATTGTTTTAGGTATAGCTATATCTATGATAAATATACCATTATTATTTTTAGATACGGTTGGTACTGTGCTTGGATCTGTAGTATTAGGGCCTTTTTGGGGTGCTCTTATTGGTGGCTGTACAAACTTGGTTTTAGGAGTTATATCAGGCCCTACGAATATACCTTTTGCCCTTGTAAATATTGTTCTTGGTCTTATCGTTGGTTATATTTCTAAGAAAAAAGTTTTGGTTATAAGGAGGCTATTATTACAGGACTAATTCTATCTGTTGTTTGTCCTTTAATTGGTACTCCTATTTCAGTTTTATTGTTTGGTGGTTTAAGTGGAAGTGGTGCTGATTTATTAGTCGGTTTTTTAGTTCAGTCTGGTCAGAAGATATTTACTGCTGCATTCTTTCCAAGAATACTTAGCAATATAGTAGACAAGCCTTTATCTTGCATTATGGTGGTATATTTTATATGTAAAATGCCTAAAGGTTTTATAAGCCAATATAGTAGAAATACATCTAGCTTGTCTTAATAAGTAATTTATCACATCTGACTTATTAATCTTTATAATGAAGTCATCTACTCGTTTTGTATAATATTTTTATTAATTTTTAATATTAACAACTTAATTAGGTAGTATTTAGATTGTTTTGACTATCCAGTTTATTAATCAAAAAATAAAATAAGGGTTCTATGATAGAACCCTTACATTAATCCTACTTATTATTTTCTTTTATTAACACTCCACTTCCCCTACTGCTTTTCCTACACATCCACAAACTTCCATCCTACTCTTAACAAATTTTTTAACTGAATCTAGACCTTTTTTACCATATTTCTTAGGGTCAATTACCTCAGGGTCAGAATTAAGCACATCCTTAACCCCATTACTATAAGCAATCCTTAACTCTGTTGCATAATTAACCTTACAAATTCCTCTTTTTATAGATTCTTTAATAATCTCATCTGGTATCCCTGACCCACCATGTAATACTAATGGAACTGATACAACCTCTCTAATTTCAGATAATCTATCCAAATCAAGCTTTGGCTCTCCTTTATATAACCCATGTGCTGTGCCTATTGCTACTGCTAAAGATGATACCCCTGTTCTCTCTACAAATTCTTTTGCTTGTAGTGGGTCTGTATATGCTCCACCATCACCACCATCTAAATCGTCTTCCTTACCTCCAACTTTACCTAATTCAGCTTCAACAGGTATATCTGAAGGTGTACATGCATCTACAACAGCTTTAGATATTGATATATTATCTTCGTAACTTTCATGAGAACCATCAATCATAATAGAAGTATATCCAACTCTAAGTGCCTGCATTGCTAGCCCAAAACTTGAACCATGGTCTAAGTGCATAGCCACAGGAATACTTGCCTTTTCTGATGCAACCTTTACATTTGCTAAATAATAATCCAATCCTGCATACTTTATTGTTGAAGGTGTTGTCTGTAGTATTACAGGTGATTTAAGTTCTTCAGCAGCTTCTATTACTGCCATAACCATCTCCATATTTTCAACATTAAATGCTCCTACTGCATAATGCCCTTCTTGTGCATCTAATAATATTTGTTTAGTTGTCACTAATGCCATAATTCATCCTCCTATATATTTATAATGATTTAATTTCTTCATTATTTAATTTTGATACTATTTCTATGCTTGTCTTGCTATTTATTAACTCATTTAAAAATTCTTCGTCCATTAGTTTTGCAGATAGTTGAGACAATGTCTTTAAATGTAAATTATCACCATTGTCTGTAGCTGCTATCATAAATATAAGATGTACTGGGCTTCCATCCTCTGATTCAAAATCAAATCCTTCTTTTGATACACCAACTGCTACTCGTGGTACTTTTACTGCATCTGTTTTTGCGTGTGGTATCGCTATGCCCATACCAAAACCTGTAGATGATATTTCTTCTCTCTTATGAATTTCTTCTTTAAATTTATTTTTATCTAAAAGAACACCTGATTTATCAAGTATTTCAACCATTTCATCAATTACATCTATTTTATTTTTTCCTTTAATATCTAAAACTACTGTTTCTTCGTTATACAAAGAAACTTTATTAGATACGTTTTCCGATTTTGTAATTTCATTTTTATATTCATTTTTAATTTCATCTGTATTTTCTGTAGTATTATTGTTATTTACTACCTTAGGTGTAACTATCATATAAAGTATCGCTCCTATATTTGTATAAGTATAGATAATGATATCAAAATAGGTGTAACTATCATATAAAGTATCGCTCCTACTAATGAACCTGCAAGTATACATCCTACCCATAAAAGCGGCTTATTTACTAGTCCTAAGACTAAAAATCCTCCATGTGGAGCTGGTACTTCTATTTTCATTATGTAAGTTAAAATCGCTGATATTGATGACCCAATCATAAGTACTGGCAACACTTTCAGTGGATTCTTTGCCGCGAAAGGTATCGCTCCTTCTGTTATATGAGTACTACCTAGTATATAATTAATTAATCCTGCCGCTCTATCTTCTTCTGTAAATCTATTTTTAAATAAAGTAGATGCTATAGCTATTACTAATGGTGGTGTTATACAAGCTGCAGATACACCTGCCATAAATAAGTAGTTTCCTTGACCTAGAAGCATAGTTCCAGTCACATATGCTGCTTTATTTACTGGACCTCCCATATCAAATGCTGACATACATCCTATTACTAATCCTAGGATTATAGGACTTGAGTTCTGTAACCCTGAAAGGAAATTCATCATAGCATTGTTAAGAGCTGAACATGGTCCCCCAAGTAACAACATAGATATACCAACAACACCCACACTGACTATAGGAATTATAAAAATAGATTTAAGTCCTTCTAACTGTCTTGGTAATTTTCTCAATAAGTACACAAATAATTTAACTGCATAACCTGCCAAAAATCCCGATATAATTCCACCTAAGAACCCTGAACCTGTGTCAAACGATATCATTCCTCCAACAAGCCCTGCCAACATACCAGGTCTACCTGATACAGATTGAGCTATAAACGCCGCTAATACAGGAACCATCAAATTCATAGAATATCCACCAACAGATTTTAATGTAGCTGCTATCTGATTATACTGTTCTGAATTTGGGTCAAATGAGTAAATCCCCCACAAAAATGATATAGCAGTTAGCACTCCGCCTGCTACTACTAAAGGTAGCATATGAGATACTCCATTCATTAAGTCTTTATATAGTTTTTGACCAAACGACAAATTCCCTTCTTCTGTAAATTTGCTACTTGATGTATTTCCCTTTCTAACTGCTACTTTACCATCAATACACTTTTGTATAAGCTCACTAGCTTTGTGTATACCTTCTTTTACAGGTACCTCTATTACTGGTTTTCCATTAAATCTATCCATATCAACGTTTTTATCACAAGCAACTATTATTGCATCTGCCATTTCGATATCTTTTGCTGTTAATTTATTCTCTACTCCTATGGCTCCATTTGTTTCAACTTTTATATCACATCCTAATTCTTTAGCTGATTTTTTTAATGCTTCTTCTGCCATAAATGTATGTGCAATTCCAGTTGGACAACCTGTTACCCCAAGGATTATCTTTCTCCCCATTTTTATACCACCTTTCTGACTTTTATATTTTTTATGTACTCTTCTACATTCGCCAAACTACCGATACCATTACTTTCAGCCACACTTGCACCCGTTGCAGCAGACCTTTTCAATGCTTCTTCAATATCTTCTGGATTTTCCAACCATATACTTAAAAAAGCAGCTAATGCAGAATCACCAGCACATGCAGAGCTAACAACTGTAACTGGTTGAGCACTAGCATAATAAATTGCTTCTCCATTGTAAAAATAAGAACCTTTTTCTCCTAAAGTTAGTAATATATTTTGAGCTCCTTTCAAATGTAGTAACTTAAGCACATCCTTAATGTCCTCTTCATCTCTTACAATAATTCCAAATATATCTTTGATTTCTTCATCATTTGGTTTTATCAAGTATGGATTATATTCTAATAACTCCTTTAACTTCGGTGAACTTATATCAAGTATTGTTTTTATATTTTTATTTTTACAAATCTCAAATATATCTTCATAGTAATTATCATCAATACCAGGTGGTAAACTTCCACTTATTGACAAGTAATTTATATCTTCTAATGACTCTATCTTCCCTATCATTTCTAACTTTTGCTTTGCATTTACATATGACCCAGAGTTTACAAATTTAAACTCATCATTTCCATCATTTAAAAATATATTTATACGAGTTGTATCTTCTACCCAGGTAGGTAGTACATCAAACCCTTTCTTTTCACTTTCTTCAACTATATATTTTCCTGAGAATCCTCCAAAAAAACCTAATATCTTGGACTCTACACCATAATGACCTAGTACAAATGTCACATTTAAACCTTTTCCATTAGGAGAATATGTAGCATTTGATGTACGATTTACTAATTTACTTTTTATACCGTTAGTAGATATGTTCATATCTATTGCTGGATTCGTGGTTAATGTATATATCATTGTCTTCCCCCTTGCTTCTGCTGTGTATGTTTTCATTATAATAAAAAAGTCTATGAAAATCTTTTCATAAAAAGAAAATAGATTTTCATAGACTTTTTCAATTTAATTTTCAGAATTATTATATTTGACCATATAATCTATAATTATCCTAGATATAATGTACAATGGTAACCTAGATGACACTTCATACTCAGAGATTGAGATATGATAATGTTTATATCCTACAATATATAAATCAGAATAGTTTATAAGTTTTGCATTTTCACTACAACAACATGTTATAACTTTGGCTCCACTTAAATTGGCATTTTGTGCTGATTCTACAAGTTCTTTAGTGTTTCCATTCAACGAAAATATGATTATAAGTTCATCTTCTTTCATTGATTTAGATTTTATTTTCATTATATTAGGGTCATTTATAAAAAACACATTAAAATCAAGTAATTGTAACTTAAGGCTAAACTCTTTTGCTACATATTCAGTAAGACCTCTTGCTAAGACGTATATCTTACTAGATTCATTTATAGTTTTTATTATATTAATTAGTGTAGTTAAGGATATTTGTTCTATAACTCTCTGCGCTTCTATAAAAGACTTGTTTATTATATCCCCCATATTGTGTATATCATTATTTTCATCTTTTACTGTCAACCTGTATCTAAGTTCATTAAATCCATTTAGGCCACATTTTCTAATTGCTCTTGAAACAGTTGCTGGAGACGAATATGTTTCATGAGCAATCTCTACTATGGACAATTCTGATAATATTGACTCATTTTGATTTATAAATTTAATTATTTCAAGTTCCGTTTTCGTTAGATTTTCAGAATTACTTTTGTTTAGCTCAATTATCATATTTTTTCTCTCCTTGTATATAAGTTTTTTGTCTAAATTTATCAAGTAATATAATAATATATTTCCTCTTAACTACTTATTTTTATACACAATCATGATTTAGTCAATGTCTATAAGTATAAATTTATAATATTATAATTTTGTACTTTAATTTATTCTGTAATTACTATGTTATTTTGCAATAAAAAAGTAATTACTTAATCACTAAGATTGAGTAATTACAAATTTTTTAGCCTGCAAGTAGCTTATTATGAATAGTTAAAATTATTTTCAATATGGATTAATATATCCTCTAAAGGACTTATTTCAATATCAAACGCTAGCTATGTCAGTCTTTTTATTTAGTACTTTTTAATACCTTTATAAGATTAAATATTTGTACTGTTGTGACAGTCATATTATTACTTGCCGTTTCCTTATCCATTGCTTCTTCTATGGTCATAGCCCTATTTACTATAGAAAAATAAGCATCTATCCCTTCTTCATTACACTTAACTGCATCTTCTGTCGTTGCTCCAGCCAAACCTATTACTTTTGCCCCATATTTTTTAGCCATCTTTGCAACTCCTATTGGTGCTTTGCCCATAGCTGTTTGATTATCCAATTTACCTTCTCCAGTTATTACAAAGTCTGCACATTTTAACTCGTTCTCTATTTTAATTTCTTCTAATATTATTTTTACTCCAGATTCTAATTTTGAATTTAAAAACGCTAAAAATGCAAAACCTAATCCACCTGCTGCTCCAGTACCTTCTATATTGGTTATGTCTTTATCTAAATCACTTTTAACTATCTTAGCAAAATTTCTAAGGCCATTATCTAACTCTTCAATTATTTTTGGTGTTGCACCTTTTTGAGGTCCATATATGTACGCTGCTCCATTTTTACCAAACAGTGGATTATTCACATCACAAGCTATTTTAAAGCTACATTTATCTAATTCTTTTAACCTATTATCTATTTTTATATGTCTTATTTCATTTAAAACTTTTCCACCTAACCCTACTAAGTTGTTGTTTTCATCATAAAACTCAAATCCTAAAGCTTGAAGCATACCTACCCCAGCATCATTAGTAGCACTTCCACCTATTCCAACTATAAAGTTTCTATAGCCTTTATTTATTGCTTCTTTTATTATTTCTCCAACACCGTAAGTTGTGGTGCTTAAAGGATTTCTAAGTTCAGTTGGAACTAACGTTAATCCTGATGCTTGAGCCATTTCTATTATTGCTGTATTTGTACTTTTTAATAATCCATATGTCGCATTTACTTTCGTAATTATTGGTCCAGTGACTTCTATAGTTTCTTTTTCACCATTCATACCTTGTACTAAAGCGTCTACTGTTCCTTCCCCACCATCTGCAAGTGGCAATATCTTTACTTTTGCATCTTTTTCAACTTTTAATATCCCCTTTTTTATTGCATTTGCTGCCTCAATTGAAGATAAACTGCCTTTCAAAGAATCTATAGAAATTAATATTTTCATATTTATCTACTCCTTATTTTAAAAATAAAAATTTATAAGTTTTAATTTACATTCTATTTTATACTCTACTCCTTTCTTTGTACATACAGTTTCTTGTTTACATCCAGCTCTTACTAGAAATATGCTATACTTTATCATAATTAGCAAGTTGTCAAATCGTAATTTAGGAGGATAAAACTATGGAATCTAAATATACAGAAATAAACTCAAAGACCTTTGATAAATGGAATAAAGAAGGCTGGGAATGGGGACAACCTATCAGTCATGAAGTTTTTGAACGAGCCAAAGCTGGAGATTGGTCCGTTGTACTGACACCCACTAAACCCGTTCCGAAAAATTGGTTCTGTGATATGAAAAATACAAAAATACTAGGATTAGCGTCTGGAGGCGGACAACAAATGCCAATTTTCACTGCATTGGGAGCTCAATGTACAGTTTTAGATTATTCAACTTCACAATTATTAAGTGAAAAAAAGGTTGCAGAAAGGGAAAAGTATTCTATTGAACTTGTACAAGCTGACATGGCAAAGCCACTACCTTTTAAAGATGAAAGTTTTGACTTAATATTTCATCCAGTTTCTAATTGTTATGTAGAAGATGTATTACCAATTTGGAAAGAGTGTTATCGTATACTAAAAAAGGTGGTATACTTTTATCTGGACTTGATAATGGCATCAATTTTGTATTTAATGAAGAAGGAACAGAATTCCAATATAGGCTTCCATTTAATCCTTAAAAAAATAAAAATATATATGATGAATCAATCCAAAATGATTGGAGAATTCAATTTTCTCATACAATTGAAGAACAAATAGGTGGACAACTACAAGCAGGATTTATTTTAACAGATATTTATCAAGATACAAATGGTTCTGGTAATCTTCATGAATTTAATATTCCATCATTTTACGCAACTAGAGCAGTAAAAAAATAAAACTATTTATACAAAAAGCAGTATAACACCAAAATGCTATACCGCTTATCATAAATTCAAAAGAATCCTTATAAAATATCTATAAATATAGCCCTTTGTGAATTTCAATACTAGAGATAAAATTCCAAAAACTACACACGATTATATTTATACATCCAATTTATAGATAGAAAATTTATTACAATCTTTATAATTTTATTCTCTAATAATTATAAGAATTACTTGACTTCAATATCATTATATTTTTTTGAATATACATTAGTCATATAGAAATATATAGGAACTACAATTACCATACCACCTAGTCCCCAAACTATCTTCATTGGTTCATCAATACCTGCTTTTATCAATAATACTATACTTATAGCTACTGCAAATATTGGTATAATCACTCCTCCAGGTATCCTAAAGTTTATGTCTTTACCAGCATACTTCTTCCTTAATATTAATACAGCTAGACAGGTAGGAATATATTGAATAAATCTAGATACAACACTTATTTGAGATAGTGTTGTAAATGACCCTGACCATGCTATTAATAAAGTTCCTATAACAGAAACTATAATTGCTATATATGGAGCTCCATTTTTATTAGTTTTTCTTATAGACTTAGGCATTAATCCTTGCTCGACCAAAGCAGCCGCAGACCTTGGTGTAAATATAGACGATGCAATATTTATTCCTCCAACAGATACTATAGTCCCTATTGTAATTATATATCCACCTATAGGACCTAACATTTTAATAGCAGCATCTGCAACAGGAGTCGCTGACCCTCTTAATCCATCTCCCAATACACCTATACTTATCCCCAATATAAGCATATATATTACTGATACTACAAACATTACCATTACTAATGCCTTAGGTACATTTTTCTTAGGATTTTCCATATCTTTTGCTGCAACAGCTAAAGATTCAAACCCCGTAAAAGCATAAAATAAAGTTATTGATACTGCTACAAAAGCTGATGATGTACTTTGACCTTTTTGTATTATTATAAATGGCGTAAAATTAGAGCCTTTTATAAAAAATAAACCTACAGCTATAAATAAAACTATTGGTAATAATTTTCCTATAGTCATTATATTGTTTAAATGCTTAGATTGCTTCATTCCCATAAAATTTATAAGCCCAAGCCCTCCAACTAATATACCAATTATTATATTTTTAATAAGTGGCTCTGCTGCTTGAGGCCATATAGATGATAGTGTGACTGCAAAAAAGTTTGCCATAGTTGCCCAAGCAATCATACTAACTATCCACTTCATAAATCCAACTTCAAACCCAATAAAATCTCCAAAGGCCTCTTTTGCATAAAGATACGGCCCTCCATCAGTATCAAACCAACTCCCTGCTTCAGCAAAACATAAAGCAATAGAGACAGCTAAAAACATACAAAAAACTAATACTAAGATACTCGCTGGACCTATACTTGTATATGCATCTCCAGGTAAGCCAAATATACCTGACCCTATTATTGCATTAATCCCTAATAATACAATACTCCAGAAACCTAACTTAACACTTTTTTTCATTGTTATTCCTCCAAACTCAACTTAAAATATAGTTATAATTATTTTTCTTTAGATGCTTCTTTAACTATCGCCATAAATATTTTTTTCATATTATCACAATCCTTAGTCATCATTTCTGGATGCCATTGTATGCCTATTACAAACTCATTCCCATCCTTTTCTATAGCTTCAATTAAACCATCTTTGGCAGTAGCTGAAACAATATATCCTGGAGCTACCTTATTGACAACTAAATGATGGAAACTATTAACTAGGATTTCTTGTTCTCCTAATATTTCATACAACTTTGTACCCTCTTTTATCTGTGCTGTATGTGTAGGTATATTAGATAAATGTTGCTGATTATGTTTTATGTAAGCTCCTTCAATTAAAGATAAATCTTGATATAAACTCCCTCCCTCAGCTACATTTATAATTTGTTCACCTCTACATATACCTAACACTGGTTTTTTCATATCTAAAGCATACTTTAATAACTTCATATCAAAAACATCTCTTTTAGGTGATATTGCACCTAGCTTATTATGAGGTTCCTCCTTCCATATAAGAGGATTTACATCTTGTCCTCCTGATAGTATAAGTCCATCTATATTTGATACTTGTTCCTTTATAATCTCATCATCATATACAATTGGTACAATATATGGTATAGCTTTACACATAGCTACTGACTGTATATAGTCATTATTTACATAAGCCCTTTCATAACCAGGAAACATCCCCCCTTCATCAATTAATAAGTTTCCTGATATTCCTATTACTGGATATTTCTTTTTAATCACTTTCTTCACCCCTTAAATTATTTATGAACAATAAAAAATGCTACTTCTCTCTTAAAGAGCAAGTAGCATACCAATATTTTAATTGTTTAAAAATTCTAATTTATTTTTAAAATACTTTTTCTAAGGAATCAGTTATATAAATCACTCTATTGATTTATATTTTATTTTAATCCTATTTAATTCGACTTTTTGAATAGTGTTAATTCTAATTAATAGGCAAAATAGGCATTCATACTTTCCTTTTTATTAACCTATTAAATACTATTTAATATATTTTTTCCTCTTCTATTTAACTCACTTCCCTTTCTACCTGATTCACATATTATCAAATCTAGTTCTTTAAGTATATTAAGTATTCCCCTTACCTCACCTTCTGTTATACTATAACCTAATTCATTTATTGAATTAAGAATACCATTTCTACCTATGTTTTTATTAAGGTTATTGGCATTTTTTAAGCATTCCATTACTAATCTTACTTTTTCTATAGATGTTCTATCTTTTAATGTACTTATTTCTTTACTATAGTCTTCAGTTATATTTAGTAAATTATGAGGTAAGTCATTAATTAAAATAACATGTTCAGAACTCATAATGTTAATATACATAGCTGTATTTTTTAATTCTCTTATATTCCCTGGCCATTCATATGAATTAATAATGTCTTTAACATCTTGACTAATTTCCCTCTTACTTTTCATAAAATGCTTTAGCATAACTTCTATATCTTCTTTTCTCTCTCTTAAAGGTGGTATGTTTATAGGCAATACATTTATCCTATAATATAAATCAGCTCTGAACCTATCTTTTTTTATCATTTCTAATAAATTTTTATTTGTAGCTGCAATTACTCTTACATCAGTGTCTATTACATTTTCCCCCCCAACTCTCATGACTTGATTTTCTTGTAATACTCTAAGTAATTTGCTTTGTAAATATATGGGCATGTCTCCTATTTCATCTAAAAATATAGTTCCATTATTAGCTTGCTAAAATAAACCTTTTTTCCCTCCTCTTAAAGCACCTGTAAAAGCACCTTCTTCATATCCAAAAAGTTCACTTTCAAGTAGGTTTTCTGGCATAGCTGCACAGTTTATCGCTATAAATGGCTGACTATGCCTTGGTGATGCATTATGAATAGACTGAGCCATAAGTTCTTTTCCTGTTCCACTTTCTCCAGTTATAAGAACTGTATAATCAGATTCCGCTATTTTCATACCTAGCTCTTTAGTTCTTTCCATTTTTACTGATACTGTTTTTATGTCATCAAAGGTATACCTAGCAACTTGTCCCTTTTCTCTAAGCTTCTTTGATAGGTTTTGTTCCAATTTCCTTATGTAAGTTATTTCTTGAATACAAAAATAATATCCAGTCACCCTTCCAAAACTTTCTATATTATACTTATTTACATTTAAATATTTATTATTAAACTTTATAACTTCATCATGTGCCTTACTTAATCTAAAAATCTTTTTAATATTTTCATTCTCTAATTCATCTATATTTTTTCCTATAATATCACTTTTAATATCTAGTATATCACTCAAGCTATTATTACAAATAATTACATTTTCCTTCTCTGATATCATTGCCATACCTAGGTTTGATAAGTTTATTATAGAATTCAATTCATCTGCTTTTATAGTAAGTTCTTTATATTTAGTATTTATTCCTGAATATAAACTAATCACTTCATCTGTATACTTAATTAGCCTTTCAGTAATTTCCTTATCATCCAGTTTGAGTTTTGCTATTATTTGAATAAATGTTGAACTATCAATATACCTATGCCCTAAATCAATAACTTCTTCAATATATTTTGGAACTAAATCTGCTTCTCCTGGTGTTACAGCTATCTTAATATTTCTATATTCTTCATTAGGATTATATGGTATGAAATTTAAGTGATTTATTCCTATATTGTATAAATTAGATATTGTTTCTAATACAGTGTGCTTATTATCATTTACTACTAATACATCTATTCCTTCTGGTAATGAAAATAACTTGTATATATCCTTTTGCTTTATAGTTCTATTTATAATTATTATCTTTGAGACATCTTTTACATATTTTTTTATTTTCAATACTCTATCATCTATCATTACTAATATTATGTCATCTTTTATCGATTCTTCTTCTGTTATTCTATTTAAATAATAGTTTTTTATTATTACTTTATCTTTAAATATCAGCTTTAGGTTTTTATTTAAAAAACACTCTAATTTAGATAATCCATCAGTTACTACTGCTATTGTTTTCATTATAAATCTATCCTTTCTTTTGTTTATATTATATAAAATTTTAATAGTTCTAATATAGTTCAAAATCTTTTAACTTATATAAAGCAAAAGTTATGCCAAATTGATAGATTTCTTATTTTTTATTTAACCTTAAGCTAGAAATATTATTATATGATTAAGATTAGATAAATAATATAACTTTAGCTATAGAATCTACAAAAACATGACTCCTATCAAAAAATAAAAAGGTATTACCAAATTTCTGGTAATACCTTTTTATCTTATTTTTAATTTAAATTAATTTAAGTGATTTTTCTTAATCTCATCAAGTAGTCCATCTTCTAGATAAATTTCTAACGCACATCCTGCCATTGCCTTTACTGCTTTGTGAAGTTTATCATAAGCTTCCTCAGAATTTGCATAATTTAAAAACTCTTTTTCATGAACATATACCATTGGATTTATGTCTAGAGCTATTTCCGTATACATAGTAGGACAAACTTGGCTTACATTTCCTATGTCTGTAGAACCTACTGGACCTTCTTTTCCTTCTAATATATCTGTTATACCTGCCTCAATTAGATTATTCTTTGTTATATTCTGAAGCACCTTATTATTTATTATATTGTCAAAAGAATTTTCAAAGTATCTATAAGAAAGTTTAGCACCTGTCATTAACTCTGCACCTTTTGCACAGTTTATAACCTTTTTAGTTACTTCATCTAAATAACTTCTTTCAGCAGCTCTTACGAAAAATTCACAGGCAGCTTTTTCTGGAACTATGTTTGGAGCTTCTCCTCCATTTGAAACTATCCCATGTATTCTAACATCTGATTTTACATGCTGTCTTAGTGCATTTATTCCTGCAAAAGTAAGTTGTACTGCATCTAATGCATTAACACCCATATGAGGATGGCTAGCTGCATGTGCTGATACCCCTTCAAAACTAAACTCTATTGAATCTATTGCCAAAGCCTTGCAGTTTATGTTATTAAAAGCTTCTATATGCATCTGATAACTTACATCAATATCATCAAAAGCTCCTGCCTTAACTAAATCACACTTTCCTCCTGTTGTTTCTTCAGCTGGTGTTCCTATTAGTACAATTTTTCCTTTAAAATTTTCTTTTAACTTACTTAGTACTATACAAGCTCCTAATGTAGATGCAGCAATCCAGTTATGTCCACAAGCATGACCTGGTTCTTTATTTTCCCCATATCCAGGCAATGCGTCATACTCAGCTAAAAATGCTATAGTTGGACCATCATTATCCCCTAGTTCTGCTCTAAAAGCAGTATCCATATTACAGTATGGATAAGTTGTATCAAATCCATATTCCTTCATTTTATCTACCAAGTACTTTGATGATATATATTCTTCTTCTCCTAGTTCTGGATTGTTAAATATAAAATCACATACTTCTTCAATTTCTTTTCCCAGTTCATTCTCTATCTCATAAGCTCTTTTCTTTATACTTTCAATCATAATATACCTCCTATTAGAATCCAACAAATAATCCTATTGTTAAAAACACCATTACAGTAATTGTTAATACTACCATTAAAGGCATTACAAATCTAACCCACTTTGACCAAGGAATATTAGCTACTGCTAGTGCTCCCATTAAAACACCTGATGTAGGTGTTATTAAGTTAGTTACACCTATACCAAATTGATAAGCTGTAACTATCATTTGTCTAGACACATCTACTAAATCTCCAAGTGGAGCAAGTACAGGTATTGTAAGTGATGCAAGTCCTGATGCAGATGGTATAAAAAATGCTATTAAACCTTCTATTAAGAAAGTTAAATTTATAAATATAGTCTTTGGAAGTCCATTTAATAAATTTGCGGCAGAATTTAAAATTGTATCTATTATAAATCCATTTTCTGCTATTATTACTATTCCACGTGCAAATGCTATACATAGCCCTGCTGTCATTAAATCTCCTGCTCCACTTATAAATGAATTAACTATGTCATCTTGTTTAAGCCCTGATGCTATTCCTGATATTATACCTATAGCTGTAAATATCATTGCAATTTCAGTTATGTACCATCCTAGCTTTAAAACTCCATATATCATAATTGCCATACCTATTGTGAAAATTGCTATTACCATAGCTTCTCTTTTTGTAAATTCTTTTATGTTTGTATCAGTATTAGCCATTGATTCTTGATTCAATGATATACCATGTACTAAAGACTTCTTAGGGTCTTTTTTAACTTTATTGGCATACATCATAACAAATCCTATAGATATAGCCATATATATTATAAACATAACAACTCTCAACTCTATCCCAGAACCTGGTGTTATTTGTGACAATGCTTGTGCTATTCCTACAGAGAAAGGATTAGTAGTAGCTGCTCCAAATCCAGCTGTTGCTCCTATAAATACTGTAGCCACTGCTGTTAATGAATCATATCCCATACTGGTCATGAGTGGAATAAATATCATATAAAAAGGTAGTGTTTCTTCACTCATTCCAAATGTTGTTCCACCTAATCCAAATAGAATCATTGATATAGGTATTATTAAGAATTGGAATCTCTTCATTTTATTTACAGTATGAGCTATAACAGCTTCTATAGCTCCTGTTTTGTTAACTATTCCAAAAGCTCCTCCAACTATCAAAACAAATCCAACTACTTCAGCTGCATCTATAAATCCATTTATAGGTGCTGTAAATACATCAGTAATTCCTTGTGGATTTGATGCTGCTTTTTCATAAGTTCCAGCTACAACAACCGACCTTCCATCTATATCTACCCTTTCAAAATTTCCACTTGGTACTATCCAAGTAAGAACTGCCATTACTACTATTAGTAAAAATATTATAGTAAGTGTCTGTGGCATAGTAAACTTTTTCTTTTTTAAACTGCTCATTTTTAATCTCCCCCACTTTTAAAATTAAAATATTTTATTATTGCTTCCCTTTTCTATCCTATTTTATATAGATGTAAAAAAGCTCAACATGGATACATGTTGAGCTGAATGCGCTAAATACAATATACCTACATCTTCCCTTTATCTTAGTTAAGATAGCTCTCCATCAAAATTCGGGATAATTTTGATGACAGTACTGTACTTATTAAATACAGCCCCAGCACTAGATTTGGACACTAGCACTTCGGCACTTACTCCTTTTATATTGCTTCATTGGCTTCCGACCTCTTCAATATTAATCTTAGTAAATGCGACCTCTACCTCAATCTTTTTATTAGATGAGGTAATTCTTATTAAATTTTATTTATTCTAAATAATTGTAGCATAATATGTCGAGATTGTAAATATTTTCAGAAGAGTTTATATGCTTCCATAATATTAACAAATCTAGCTTATACTATTCCAGTATATAATTACAACTTTAGTTTTATGTTTAAAAATATATTTGTTTTCTCTTTTTTCTATTATCTTATCTATATACTTATCCAACATATCGCTAAAGTTAATATTTTTATTTAATTCTGTTTCCATTTTAAAAAGTATATCCTCTACACTATCGAATTCAATTTCATTTTCTACATCAATAAACTTTATATCTGCACATATATTTAAAGAATGTAGTATATTTGGAATGTATATATAATCTGGACAAGTTCTATCTTTATCACCTAAATCCATATACAAATCATTAAATAATGGTTTTTGAATAGTTCTCACTATAATCACTTTTTCTTTAGCTAGCTTATCCATCTTACTCAAAGCATCTTTAATATCCCAAATTCGATAAAGAGAATTCACAGATAAAATATAATCACTATGCCCAACATTAATCTCTTCCCATTTTCCTTGTATTGTATCTATATTAGTTATATTATGTTCCCTAGCCTTTCCTTCAAGCACATTAAGCATATCTATTGAAAAATCATTAGCAATTATACCTTTACATTTCTTAGAAAGTGGAATAGTAAATTTTCCGGTACCTGCACCAATTTCTATAAGATTTTTTCCTTCATCTATTAACTTATCTACAAAATTAAATACTTCTTTTGAATAATCATAAAGCGTTGGTCTATCATCATATTTATGAGATAATTTTTTAAAAAACTTTCTTTCCGCTTCATCATCAAAAGCTCTTTCTCTTGCATATCCTTCTTTACTTTCAATATACTCATGCCATTTTTTCTCAAAATCTATATCTTTATAGTACATAATTACTTTTCCTTTCTAAAAATATTAGGGCGAGATTTGTAATTTTCTATACTCAAAAAACTACTCTTACTAATGTAATGATTGATTAAACAATTGATTACTATATTTTAAAAATTAGTGAAATTCTCAACAAGCTCTTTGGTATAAGCATGCTTTGCACTTTTATACAATTCCTTAGCATCTATAATTTCAACTATCTTGCCATTTAACATGACTGCAACCTCATCACTAACTTCTTTTACTAAGTCTATATCATGAGATATAAATAAATAGGTTATATTAAACTGTTTTTGAGCTTTCTTCAAAACCTGTATAACTTGAGCTTGCACAGATACATCTAGCATTGATGTAGGTTCATCTAATATCATAAATTTAGGATTTAATAAAAGCACTCTAGCTAAAGCAACTCTTTGTATTTGTCCTCCACTTACTTGATGTGGGTATCTATTTAAAATTTCCTCACTAAGCCCAACAAAACTTAAATATTCCATTATGTATTCTCTTGCTTTATTCTTTTCGTAGAGTTTATGAATTTTTAATGGTTCCACAAGGCTGCCATATATAGTTTTTTTAGGGCTTAGGGCAGAATCTGGATGTTGAAATATTATCTGCATCTCTTTTCTTAAATCCCTCATTTGAGAAAAATCATAATTACTGATATCTCTACCATTAAAATAAATTTTACCTCTGTCACATTTAATAAGTCTTAAAATAAGCCTTGATAAAGTTGATTTTCCGCATCCACTTTCTCCTACAAGACCTAAGGTTTTTCCCTCTTTGATTTCAAAAGATACATCATCTACCGCCTTAACTATCTTTTTATTGATTATTCCGCTTTTAAACTCCTTATAAAGGTTGCAAACTCTTATCATAAAGAAAACACCTCACTTTTGAACCATTAACATCAAATAGTCTTGGTTCATAATCAATACATGTTTTTTTTGCAACCTTGCATCTCGGAGAAAATCTACATCCTTTTGGTAAGTTTGTTAGACTTGGCACTATCCCTTCAATGGGTATTAATTTTTTATTTGGCTGTGAATCAATTAAACCTCTCGTATAAGGATGTAGTGGATTATTAAAGATACTATTTTTTGTACCCTCTTCTATGATTTTACCTGCATACATAACTACAACTTCATCACAAAGCTTTTTAGCTAGCATTAAATCATGAGTTATAAGTATCATGCTAACACCCATATTACTTCTTAAATCATAAAATACTTCATATACTTGCTTTCTTATTATTGCATCCAACCCTTTAGTTGGTTCATCTGCAATTACCCAGTTAGGTTTTAATGCTGTCCCTATAGCTGCTAATGCTCTCTGACTCATACCTCCACTTAACTGAAATCCATACGAATTATAAACCAACTCACTATTTGAGAAAAAAAATTTTTTTAATATCTCCAAACTTTTACTCTTACAAGAATTCTTTTTTTCTTTTCCATGATAATAAAAAAGTTCATTCATATGACTTCCTATTTTCAATATTGGATTAAAAGAACTTGATGGATTTTGGGGTATTAACGCTATTTTTTTCCCTCTGATTTCTCTAATTTCATTTTCTTTAATTTTTAGCAAATCTTTTTCTTCATATAAGACACTGCCTGAAACAGTTGAGTTATTAGATACAAGGTTCAAAATCCCTAGTCCTAGTACCGATTTTCCACTTCCAGTTTCTCCAATAATTCCTGTAATTTTACTACTTTGAAAGGTTCTAGATACTCCATCTACAGCTCTTACTTTTCCTTCCTTAGTATTAAAATGAATTTTTAAATCTTTTATACTTATATCTCTATTCATAGTTTTTATTCCTTCTAAAGATATTGGCTTAAAGTGTTGCTTTTTTCATCAAACATATCCCTTAGTGCATCTCCAATTAAATTTATACTGCAACACAATAATAATATACTAAACCCAGGTGCTAATAATAGATTTGGATAGCTTCTAAAATGAGTCTTAGCATCATTTATCATAACACCCCAATCTGCTTGTGGTGGTTGTATTCCTAGACCTAAAAAACTTAACGATGCCATAGAAAGTACACTTTTTCCTACCCTTATTGCAAATAGTACTATAAAAGGAGCAAATATATTTGGAATTATATAGTGCAAAATTATATAAATATGACTAGCCCCTAGTGCTCTTGCACCTTCAACATATTTTTCTTCTTTTACCTTTAATACCTCTCCTCTAACTATTCTTGAAAAACCAGCCCAAGAAGTGAATACTATTGCAATTAATAAACTTTTTATACCTGGCCCAAGAACTCCAGCAAGAGCAATCATAAAGCTAAGACTTGGAAGACCTTGAAATATATTTACAATTGACTGTATTATCGTATCTACTATCCCACCACAATATCCTGCTATTATACCCACAAAACTACCAAATAGCATTGTTAATAATGTTGCTAAAAAAGCTAAAGATATTGATACTCTGGCTCCATATAATATCCTACTTAAAATATCTCTGCCTAGAGTATCTGTACCAAGTATATGTTCTCTAGAAATTCCCATTAATCTATCATCCATTTGTACTTTATTAGAGTCATATGGAGCCAACTCTGGTGCAAATATTGCAACAAGTATCATAATTATTAGCACTAAAAAAGCTAGTTTATGTATAAATAACATTTCTTTAAATTTATCCATCTCATTTACCTCCCACCCTCATTTTAGGATTAAGAAATAGGTAACATATGTCTACAATTAAATTAAACACTATAAATATAATCCCTGTAAATAGCACATATCCTTGTACCACTGGATAATCTCTACTCATTATTCCTTGTATTACATAACTTCCCATACCTGGAATACTAAAAATAACCTCAACCACTGTGGAGCCTCCTAAAATAGCACCAAAATAGTTTCCCAGAACTGTTACAATGGGCATTAATGAATTAAAAAAAGCATACTTAAAAATAACTATTTTATTTGACAGACCCTTAGCTTTTGCCACTGTTATATAGTTTTGTCCTATACTTTCTATTAAAGTTGCTCTATTTAACCTTGCTACAGTTCCTATAGTCCCAGCTGCTAAAACAAATCCAGGCATTATTAAATGTTTAATCGTACCATACCCACTCGTAGGTAGCCATCTAAGATTCTCACAAAATATACTTAACATAATAATAGCTAACCAAAACCCTGGAATAGATATCATAAGTAAAGATACAAAAGTGCCAATCTTATCTATCGCTGAATCCTTTTTTAAAGCCATGATTATAGCTAATGGTATAGATAACACTATAACAAAAAACATAGCCATTAAAGATAAAGAGAAGGTTATTGGTAACCTTCTTAATATCTCTTCTGTGATAGATGTCTTTTTGATATAGGAAAGTCCTAAATCTCCAGTCATAGCTTTTTTAGTCCAATTAATATACTGAACTATAATATTATCATTTAACCCTAACTCTTCTCTAACTCTTTCTATTTCTTCATCTGTAGGAGCAGAAATACCATCCATGCTTAAATATTCAACTGCTGGGTCACCAGGTGCTATAACCCCTAATATAAATCCTAGAAAAGTTATTCCTATCAAAATAGGGATAGTCATCAATATCCTTCTAATTAAATATTTAAATGGTGTTTTCACTACTTACTCCACTCCATATTTGCTAATGTAGTCCCATATAATGTAGGTTTGTATCCAGTTATTTTTTTATTATAGGCAATTAAGTTAACATCTTCAAATAATGGTATAGCTGATGGGTGTTCTGCTGATATATCTTGAAGCTCATCATATATTTTACTTCTTTTATCTAAATCCATTGTTTTTTCTAATTGACCTATTAATTCATCTGCTCTTTCATTTTTATAGCCCAATGAATAAGCTATATTACTTGACCCTGTGCTTCTCATATAACTATCAAATATAGAAAATGGTTCTGCATTTGGAAGCCCTTGAGTGTGAAGTGCTATGTCATAATTTCCTGTTTTTTGTGCTTCCTTAAAAGCAGCACCATCAAGTATAGTTATTTTAGAGTTTAATCCAACTTCACTTAATACAGATTGTATATACTCTGCTACAGTTTTGTATGGATAACGGTCTACACCATAAGATGGTATTATAAACTCTAACTCTTTTGTTTCCCCTTTTAACTCATTCTTTATGATTTTTTTTGCTTTTTCTGCATCATAAACAGGTTTAATTTCCTTAGCAAAAGGTGAACCTTGGTTCAATATATTCATAGTCGGAGTTCCATATCCTCCATAAAATTTATTTACTATAGTTTCTCTATCCACCAACAAGCTTAGTGCTTCTTTTATCTTAACATTATTAAATGGTGCCCTAGTACCGTTTGTAGATACAAATTGAGTTATTGTTGATGGAGATGTTTTAATCTCAAAGTTTTCATCCTTTATTAGCTCACTAGCTAACTCTGGAGTAATAGCCCCTAAATCCATAACACCCATAATTTCCTCTGATTTAAGTGCTGTGTAACGAGTTTGTGCATCTTTAATTACATTTACTCTTACATTTTTAACTTTACTTTTATCTCCATAATAGTCTTGATTTCTCTCTAACAAAACAAATTGTTCTTTTTCTCGTTCTTTTATCTTAAATGGACCAGTTCCTTGTGCATACTTAGTAAAGTCTCCCGTTTTTACATCAAAACACTCTGGACTATACATAGCACTTCCAAATCTAGCCATGTTGTATATTAAAGTTGATATTGGTTTACTGAAAGTAAGTTTAACTTCATAGTCAGAAACTTTATCCACACTTTGTAAATTAGGATATGTCTTTTCTATATCAAACGAATAAAAAGGTGAAGATTTCGTTTTCATATTCATATAACGTTCAAAATTTTTTACTACTGAATCTGCATTCAAATCTACACCATCATGGAATTTTACACCCTTCTTTATTGTAAATGTCCATTCTTTATAATCATCTGAATTTGACCATTTTTCTGCAAGTTCTGCCTTTGGTTTTCCATCATCACCCAGCCCTATTAAAGGTTCCCAAACATAGAGTATAGAACTTGTGTAATAAGCATCTTGTTCACCTGGTGCCAAATCCCTAGCTGCTGCTAAAACTACTTCCTTTTCATTATTCATCTTACTAACATCATTATTTTCCTCTGGCTTACTACACCCTGTTATCAATGATAACATCAGCATAATTGCTAAAATTATACTACTCAGCTTCCCTTTTGAAATCTTCCTCATAATACATTTCCCCCTTATTTAGAAATATGAGCATAAAAAAAGTTATAGCAAATAATGCTATAACATCCCATTTTAATATGTATACTTTAAATTCTAAATTCCATATACAAAACAATAAATCTAGTTGCTCCCCCCTAAATTTATTTACTAATATTTAATGTAGGTATCTGACTTACATTTCATTTTCTCAGCCTTTCTAAATAACATCTGTTGGCTATGTAGAATTTATCCATGCTTACAGTGATGGGTTCGTGTTGGATTTTCACCAACTTCCCTACTCTTTAAATACATTTATTCAATTCTTAGTTTAATTGTATGCAATCTTATATAAATTGTCAACTTAAATCAAAATATAGCACTATATGCAAAATTAAAATTTACAATTATCTATCTATTAAAGTCTATTATAAAAACAGATATATTTTTTTCGTATGGAAGGTAATAAGCTACTTTATCTCCTTTAACTATATTTTTCATAATATGATTGTATATAGTTTCATACTCTCCGCCTTCATCATAAGACTTAGCATACCTAACTATGTCATCTTCACAAGTAAATGTCTGTCCAAATTCAAGACTTAATGGTATTAATTCATATCTAAGTTTCTTTTCATCTAATAATACTTTTAAATTTTTTGAGCTATGTCTTTCCACCACATCCATTCTTTTCTTAGATACTGGAATATGAGTTTTGGACTTATCATTAACAATTGCAATTAATCTATCACAATGTCCAGTAAAAAGTTCTATATTCTCATATGAAAAAAAAGAAATTAGTATAGTATCAAATTTTGTATTTATATCTTTAAAATCTTTTACCATACATCTAATATTGCTTATATTATTGTCTTTTATTGATTTTTCTAAATAATTTATAGCATTTTGGTTTATATCAATACAAGTTATATCTTTCAGTTCTTTGCTTAAATACATATCTATTAAACCTAATCCACAACCTACATCACAAAAAGTTTGGCTATCTTTGATGTACGGAATTATTTCTTTAGCTAATATCTTGTGAAAACCAGTATACTCACTTGCATCAGCAAAAGATTTTATTGTAGTATCATTCCAATTCATTCTCATATTTAAATTTCCCCACCGTCTTTTAAATTTACTTTCTGACCTGTACTGTAAAACATACTGTTTCTCTCATTTCCACTTATTATGCTCATTACTTTATCATGTTCTTTAATTACAAATCCTGATAAATCATTTACTCCATACTTAAATAATATAGGTGCCATTGGAGTTGCTGGACCTACCAATACCACATAAGCATTTTTGCTTAATTCTAAATACCAAGGAAAAGTTTTTGTACTTAATGTGTAACAAGATATAACTACAAAGTCCTGTTCAGGTAAGATATATGGTGCTGAAGTCTCTGGATAATCACCATATATATCTTCACTTTCTATTATGGATAAATCACAAACAGGTGCAAATAGTTGTTCTAAATAGTGAAAATGACCTATAACCGCTACCTTTTTTCCCCTTATCATATTCTGGTATGAAATAAAAGGGTCATTAATTCTATCTTCTATAAAATTGTTTTCATTTAACTTTATATTATTTTCTTTTGAAACTTTTACAGAATTATAATAAGAATTTATTGCAGCCAAGCCAATTCCTGATTCTGTGATATTCCAAGACTTAATACATCCAGCTATTTCATATAAAGATTTTCCTTTAAAAGATTTTACAAACTCTGGAGGACGCCCATCTTCACTATATACAAAACCTATACCACTACCTACACTACTTCTTACTAAAATATTATGTTGCCCAACAGCTATATCTTCAACTATTATCTCCTTAGGAATTCCTTCTATTAAATCATCATAAAGTTCCCACAAAGTCATTTACCTCCTCCTGTACAATACTCTCTATTTCTTTTCTATTTAAGACTTCACCTTTTCTAACCTTGTGCCTAATATCTAGTAAAATATTATCTAGGCTTTCTATGTATTTAATACTTTCTATTTCTTCATCTGTTGTAGATATTACCTTTGAAATTCCACCATTTTTAATAACTATTCTTTTATTAGCGTTTAAAGCTAATATAGGGTCATGTGTTGAAATCAAAATTATTTTTTCCTTTTTAGATAATAGTCTTAGAGCTTCCTTTCTATCTATACCTGCATTTTCAATTTCATCAATTAAAACTATTGGTGAAGAACTCATATATGCAGTATCCGATATCATAAGAGCTCTTGATTGACCTCCTGATAATTGGGTTATCTTTGTGGTTAATTCAAATTTTTCTCCAGCTAGTTTATTAGCACAATAAAAGCATTTTTTTACTATGTCATCTTGATTT
The DNA here is from genome assembly GCF_020658275.1 of Clostridioides sp. ES-S-0190-01. Classification (NCBI taxonomy): domain Bacteria; kingdom Bacillati; phylum Bacillota; class Clostridia; order Peptostreptococcales; family Peptostreptococcaceae; genus Clostridioides; species Clostridioides sp. ES-S-0190-01. Next base: position 406,922 of record NZ_JACVWA010000015.1, read on the forward strand.
TTACAAAAACGACTTTTAGAGTGCATTTGTAAAAATTCTTCTACTGTTAAATCCATTACAAAATTCATATTTTGTGAAAGTTGAGCTACTAGCTTTCCATCCATAACAAAACGAGTTTCATCACTTGGAATACTTTCATTTATTAATATTTGTCTGTTAGTAGGAGTGTCTCTCTGGGCTAAACATTCAATATCCTCTAACAGTCTACTTTTTCCTGAACCTGTAGGTCCAACAATACTTATAATTTCTCCAGCCTTTATTTTCAATGAGATAGCTTCTTTTTCTTTTAGCTTATTGTACCCACCATTAATAGTAATGCTTTCTATATTTAAACTCTTTTCATCTTGGCCAAATTCTTTTAAAAACTCCACCAGTTTAATGTATAACTCTTCTTTTTCTATCCCAAAAGTTATATAAAATTCCTCATCTAAAGATTCTATTAGATTATTAAAAATAATTGAATCATCTACATTATTTAGATTGTAATTTAAGAAAAAATCAAAGGCCATAGAGTAGTTTTCTTTTATCTCTTTTATAGACATGTTTAGTAAATTTTCATAATTATCATATTTCATAGTCAAACTCCATTTTCTTTATCATTCCCATTTGATAAGATTCTCCAATTCTAGTCTCTCCAGTACAGTAAGAACACACTGATGCTGGTGTTGTAAAACGTAATTGTTTTTCCCTAAGCGTGGTTATTTCTTTTATATCACTTAAATATTTCTTAAGTAAAAATACTCCTTGTCCTGTGATTCCATTTATAAATATTATCTTAGCTTTTGAGTTTACTTGACGTACATTAAAGGAAAATACCTCCCTTTCTGCTTGTGATACTATGTCTCCTTTTGTAATTACAACAATATCAGCATATTTTAGCATTGGTCCTATTTTTCTAGGTGTATTTATCCCTGATAAATTATCCATTACACAAACTGCTGGTATAGTTTTTATATAGGGTGAGCAACGATTACAAAGCCCTGCACTTTCAGTAATTAAAATATCTAAGTTTAATTTTTTAGACCAATAAAGTGCATCTTCAATATTACTTATAAAAAAATGGTCTGGACAAATTTTACCAGATAGTCCAATTTGAACAGGTATATTATTCTCTTCATATCTAATCTGGTCAAAAGATGTAAGGCAGTCAAACTTTACTACTCCAACCTTATTTTCTTCTGCCTCCATAGCTTTAATTAGATGAAGAATAACAGATGTTTTTCCAGATGATGGTGGCCCTGCTACTGTAATTAGTTTCATATCAATTCCCCTTTTTACGAAAGAAAGTAGGTAAAATCCTACTTTCTTTTAATTTATGTCTATATATTATTTAATAACTTTATGTCTAAACATTATTTAGTAACTTTATATCTATATACTATTTAATAGCGTTTTTAGTTAATTTGCTATATTGTTCATCACTTAAATCAACATGATAAAATAACTTATAAAATTCTTTTGTTTTTTCTTTTAAATCATAATTAAAATGCTCTGGATAAAGTATTTCAGATAGCCAAATCATACCCATATATCTATTTACAGATGGAGGGAATCCCATCCAATTATATGGCGTACTTGGTGCTTCATAGTATTTACCACTAGATATAGCACTTATTTTTTGCCATTCAGCTTGACTTCCTACTTTACTATATATACTCTGTGGTGCAAACACTATTACATCTGGATTCCATAAATATAATTGTTCTAACGATACTTCATTTCCATTGCCTTTACTTGATGGGTCATTGAGCTTTGCAACATTATTTGCAAGTATATTAATAATCTCAGAGTGGAAAGACCCTTCTGCAATTACATTTGTTCCTGTGTCTCCTACGCAATAAGCAAGGTTTACTTTATTCTTATCACCTATTTTCTTCATCGTTTCTACAGTTGTATCATAAGTAGTTTTACAGTAATCAGCTAATACTTTTGCATTATCTTCTACATTTAAGATTTCTCCTAGCTTAGTGTAACATTCTGACATATTAGCAGTTGTAGCTTCTATAAATATAGTTGGTATACCTGTTTGTTCTTGTATAGAATCTAAATCTTCTTTCATGCTACCTTTCTTCTCACCTATATCGATAATTACTTGTGGTTCTGCTGCTGCAAGGGCTTCCATATTTAAATCTCCCTTACCATAAAATTGACCAAAAACAGGAAGACTAGTATACTTTTTATCCACATAGTCTTTTGAATCCTCTGTCCAATCTCCTGATAGTCCAACTAGCTTATCTGGTGCTACTGAAAATAGTACGATTTGTGCTAAACTTCCTGAAGGTGCTATTTTTTCAATATTTGCTGGAATCTCAACTTTTCTACCTACTGAATCAGTAAACATTATTGTTTTAGATGCATTTTTATCCTCTTTTTTTTCTTTAGCATCACCATTTGACGATGTACATCCAACTAAAGATGTTATTACTAAAGTTAGTACCAATAACAATGATAATAATTTCTTTTTCATTTTATCCCCCTTAAGTAAATTATATAGTTACACTTTTTGGTATGCAGACTCTAATTTTATCATCATATAAGCTGTTTAATTCTACATCTATGTTATATAATTTTTTAATTAGGCCAGAATTAATTATGTACTTAGGCACACCAAAAGCTAATATTTCATGATTGTATAAAGCTAAAACCTTGTCTGCATACAAAAAGGCTTGGTCTGGATTATGTGTTGACTGAATTATTATATATCCATCCCTTGTTAATTCTTTTACTGTATTTAATACTCTAATTTGATTACCATAATCTAAATCAGAGGTTGGCTCGTCCATAATAAGTATCTTTGCATTTTGAGCTAAAGCTCTTGCAATAAGTACTAATTGTCTTTCTCCTCCACTTAAATTTATAAAATTCCTATCTTTTAAATAGGAAATTCCTATTTTGTCTAAAGATTCTTCAACTATTTCCATTTGTTTTTTAGTAGGTTTAGACATAGGTGAAATTTGTGATGTTGTTCCCATCAATACCATTTCAACAACAGAATAACTAAATACAGGATTATGAGACTGAGGGATATAAGCTATTTTTCTTGCTAGATTCTTAATTTTGTAATCCTTCAAGTTTTTTCCATCCAATAATATTTCACCTTTATATCCTTTTAATAACTGAAGTATACACTTAAACATAGTACTTTTCCCTGCACCATTAGGTCCTAATATACATAGTAACTGACTACCTTCAACATTAAAGGATATTTGATTAAGTACATTTTGATTTTTATAAAAATAACTGAGATCTTTAACTTCTAAAATCATATTAATCCCCCCTTTTCGTAATCAGATATATGAAAAATGGTACACCAATAAACGATGTTAATATACCTATAGGTATCTCACTAGTCCATAAATTTCTAGATACATTATCAACTAACAACAAAAACGATGCTCCAAACATAGCTGATGTTGGCAATAAATAAACAAAATTATTTCCAACTAATCTTCTAGATAAATGTGGTATTACAAGACCAACCCAACCTATCATTCCACTTACAGCAACACTTGCAGAAGTTAAAAGTGTAGCACATATAATAGTAATAAATCTTATACACTTTGTATTTATCCCCATCGTTCTTGCCTCATCTTCTCCTACAGTCAATATGTTTATTTGCCAGCTAATAAGTATTAGAGGTACTATACCTATTAACATAGGAATAATTGCAAATTTTATGTCAGATATTTTAGCTCCTGATAAACTTCCCATTAACCAATATGTAATTGCAGGTAACTGGTCATTAGGGTCTGCTACAAGTTTTATAAAAGATGTACCTGAAGAAAATAATGAACTTACCATAATACCAGATAAAATTAAGCCTAACACTTTACTTCCCTTTGTTCTTTCACTTATCAAATAGACTAAAATTACAGTAATTAAACTAAAGATGAATGCACTAACTGTAACCTCTCTACCACTTTTATAAAGAAATAATGCTAAAGCAGCTCCAAATGCTGCTCCTGATGATGCCCCTAGTATATCTGGTGATGCCATAGGATTTAAAAAAATATATTGATATGATGCTCCTGCAGCTGCCAATGCCCCACCTACTAAACATGCAAGTACTATTCTTGGTAATCTAACATTTAAAAATATAGTTTCCATGCTATCTGTCCAAAACTTATCTATATTACATATTTTCGAAACTAAAATTCCAAATACTTGATGTGGTTCTACTGGATATTTTCCAAGTGCTAATGATACTAATATCAATGTAATCAATATTATAACTAAACAAAACATAATTAACTTATTACTTTTTGCACTCTTATTCACTTATTTAATCCCCTTTTGTCTCCACTATTTTCATTATGTTACCTGTCTTTTCGATATCCTCATAAGGTGCACTTATTTTTACTAAATTAAAACATTTATCTATATCATCTACAACAAATCCACCTATATTTTTTATACCTAATTTTTTGAAATCTGAAGATATAGGTGTCGATATATCACAAATTATGCTTTCTTTATTAAGTGAATCATTTGCTATTTTTATTAAATGTTTATTAATAATTAAGTCTCCTCCTAAATATGTACTATCATAGTTTTCTACTAAATATCCATATGCTGATATGTTGTAATCCTCTTCTACTATTTTTCTATTGAAAAAATCCACATCATATCTAAATTTAATTTTATTTTTATTTTGAAGATTTCCCTCTACTACTGCTATTTTTTTTGATGAATCATCAATCATGGAAATGAAATGATGATTAATTTTCTCTAGGCTTAATGTTTTATTGCAAATATTCTGATTATAATAAGAATTTATTGCTGCTAATCCTAAACTAGCTTCTATAAAATTCCAAGATTTAATTGACTTGCATAAATCTTTTAAAGACATATTTATTTTTATATCGTTTTCAAAAGGAAATCTTTTATCAGATAATAAATGACTAATACCTGCTCCATAATCTGTTATTACCATAGCAAACTCTGAGCCTATAATAAAATCTTTTACTCTTATGTTTTCTGGTATTTTATCTATTAAATTATTATAAAACTCCCACATTTTGTCACCCCCTTCAAAGTAATTATATTATGTTTTATTATATTTAGCTATATTTTTTTATATTTTTCTGTATTTTTAGTTATGTTTCATTATGTTTTACTATGTTTAATTATATTACACTTCATTATTTTTTAATTTAACCGTTCTATTTTGAAATCATAAGTTTATTTAGTAGATGTGGCTATTATGCACAAGTTTTCCATAGATTCAAAATAACTATAATACTCTTGCAACTAAAAAAGCCATGCAAACTAATCTAATTTACATGGCTTTATACTCATCAATCTACACCTAACACAACTTTAATTTTAGATTCTATTGTAATAACTCTTGGCCCAAATATAACTTGAACTGAATTTTTCTTCCTAACAACTCCACTTGCACCTAGCTCATTTACCCAAAAACCATCCTCATAGAATCCATCTATTGGGTTTAGCTCTACTCTAGACCTAGTTGCACAGTTCGTAATACTTTTTATATTGTCACTTCCTGCTAAACCTTCTATTATAGAATGTACAAGTTCTGTATCTTTGTCTTCTACTGTATCTTCTACTGCACAATTATTTACTGCTTTAAAATTATCTACATCTTGTCTTTATCTATACTCTTTCTTACTGTAAAGCTTAACTTCTTCTGAGCTTCTTCCTGGTGTCTTTATATCAAACTTCTTAATTGCACATGTGAATATTACATAAGTAACTATAAAGAATATTGGTAAGTATCTCATTACAATAAATCCTAAATCATTTATTACTTTAATGAATATATTTATAAATAAGTCTTCATGTATTAATCCACAAGCCTTAAATCAGAAACATTTTCCATATTTGCAAAAGCTAACCCTAATTCTATAAATATCCCTGCTAGAACAAGTAATATAATAGGAATCATCATTGATTCAGAAAGTACTTGTAATTTATCCTTCATCTTGTATAGATTATAATTAGTTAGACAATAAATATTTGAGCATGATATTATTATATATAATAGTACAAAGAAATATAGTTTTGCCATGAATAGAAAAAGTAAAAGTTATATAAATAACTATAATAATTGAAAAGGAAGTAATCTATGAAAATAGCAATCATAACAACTGAATTTTTAAAAGAATTTGTAGCGAATTCTATAAAAAAATTAAATATTAATGCAGAAATTGAAATATATATTTATAAAGATTTTTCTCATGTTGGAGATTTATATCTAGAAATTGAAGATAAGTTTGATGGATTCGCAGTCAGTGGACCTATACCTAAGGAAGCTATTACAAAAAAAGTTGGTACTATAAAAAAACCTTTAGTTGATTTTGGTACTGATTTACAAAGTTATTATGATATGTTTCTAAAACTTATTTTTAAATACAATACATTAGATTTTTCTAGAGCATACTTTGACCTAATGGACTGGGCAGATAATCCAAAAGACATATCATATTATTTATCAAATGGTACTTTTGGAGATTTAATGTATAGTATTAATGAAAATACATCCAAAATGAGTTTATCTGATATAGCAGAGCTTGAAAAAAATATTGAAAAAAAACATATTAAGTTATGGAATGAAGGGAAAATTGATTTTTCTACTACTCGTTTTAGTAGTATTGTCCCTATGTTACAAGATGCAGGAGTAAATTTTCACTTCATATATCCTGACATAAATTTATTGAAAAGTACTTTTAATGAATTAATAAAGGACATTCATCTGCATAGAATGAAGGTAAACCAACCTGGTGTAATATATATAACAGTTAAAGATATGAACCATTATGATTATACTATAGACCAAATTTATAAAATATTAAACAATCTAAAAAAAGATAAATTAACTGATTTTATAATTGAAAAGGATACTAGCTCTTTTAAGATTTTTACTAAATGTGAGACCATTAAATCATTAACTAAAAATTTCACTACATGTTATATAAAAGAATCTATTGAAAATAGTATAAACCTTAAAGTATGTGTTGGGTATGGAATTGGTAATAATATAAAACAAGCCATGTCTAATGCTATAAATGCTAATAAGGAATCTAAAATAAATCCTTTAAACTACAGTTTCTTAGTTAATGAAAGTTATGAGACAATAGGCCCTTTACTATGTGATAAATTACTTACTGTTTCAAATAAAGTAACTCCACACATAAATACAATTGCTAAAAATTCCAAATTGTCTACTCTTACTATTCAAAAGATTATATCCGTTATTGAAATTCTACAAAGAGATGAAGTTACTCCTAAGGAATTATCTTCTTGTTTAAATGTAACAGTAAGAACTGCCAATAGATTTTTAAGTAGTCTACTAAAGTCTGGAAATGCTACTATATTATACGAAAAACAAAACTCAACAAAAGGTAGACCTGAGAGGGTATACAAATTATTTATATCAGAAAACAAACATTAAAATCTAGAGTACATAAAAATATTTTATCATTGAATAGTAAATAAAGTTATATGATTTTCTAAAAGGTATATCCCATATTTGTTTTTTAAGATATACCTTTTGTGATATTTATTAATAATTTATGTTATTCCCTATTAAAATTATTTTCTAGCTATTTCACTTCGCAATGAGCAAATAAACAGTAAAATTTCGTGTTCTTTTGATAATGAAAAAATGCTGGCATAAAAATTGTAATCTTATATTTTAAACTTTATATCTCATTTAAGGAGTTGGAATATCATCTGGAATAGGACACTTATATGTTTTTCCATTCATAGATTTATCGAATTCTTCTTTTGCCTTTTTAGCTATATCTGGATTATTCAGTATCTTAGCTCCAAACATAGCCATAATTTTTGCCGCATATATCATACCTTTTTCTCCAATAGAACTTCCTGCACAAGATGTAAACTGCCAACTATGCCCAGGTGCCCCTAGGTTTGTACATCCTGTAAAAAAGTAGGCTGTAGGAACTATATGCATTACATCTCCAATATCAGTAGAACCATAGCTATTAAAGTTCGTAACATTTCCTCCACCATAATATAGATGAGTTCCTTCTGGTAAATTATATTTATTTATCATAGCCTTATATTGTTGTGGGCTTTGTCTATCTAATTCAGCTGCAAAATCCAATTCATCTTGAGTCCAAGGCTCTTGTTTAATATTATCCATACATTCTGACACAAGATTTGCTAAGACATGATTATTTAGAGTATTATAACATCCTCCTAAAAACTCTACTTCAACCTCAGTCTCAGTCATCATTGCAGCTCCTTTTGCTACTTTTATAAGTCTTTCATATGTATTTTCTACAGCTTCCCTACTTAAAGCTCTTGTATAATACCATACTGATGCTTTATCAGGAACTATGTTAGGTGCTACTCCTCCACCTGTAATGGTATAATGAATTCTTACATCAGAAGTAACATGTTCTCTCAAATAATTAGCTCCTACATTAGTAAGTTCTACAGCATCTAAAGCACTTCTTCCATTTTGCGGGTCTGAACCAGCATGTGCAGTTTTTCCTTTAAAATGAAATTTTACAGAGTTAACAGCTGTTGATATACCAATTGTAGCTTCACTAATCTTATTTGGATGAAAATTTATAGCTAAGTCTAATCCTTCAAATGCACCACCTCTAGCCATAAATCCTTTCCCTGTTAATTGTTCTTCTCCTGGACATGCATAAAATACTATAGTTCCACTTAAATGGTTTTCTATCATTTCTCTTTTAAGTCCTACTACTGCTCCTACATGTGCAGTACATAATAAGTTATGTCCACATCCATGACCATAACCTCCCAATTCAAATGCTTCTTGCTTTGTTGAAACTTTTTGGTTTAAACCAGGTAGCGCATCAAACTCTCCCATAAAACCTATAACTGGTTTTCCTGAGCCAAAACTAGCTTTAATAGCTGTAGCTAAGCCTCCTACTCCTATTTCTACATCAAATCCTTCACTTCTTAGAAAATTTGCTGTATTTTCACATGCTTTGAATTCTTTAAATGCTTTCTCTGGATTTTTCCATATTTTCTTACTTAAATCATCAAGTTTGAGTCTTTTTTCATCTATCTCATTTATAGAAATATTTCCTATCATTAACTTTACCTCCCATAAATCTATTTTACATTAACCAAATATAATTGGACCTATTATACTAGCAAATGCCACTGAAGCAATAGTTACAGTAACAAATCCCCCTATAATCATTTTTGGTAATAAATAATCTGTTGCCCTTTGCTTCTCTTCTACAGTTCCTTCCATAGCATCAATACCTTCATTAGAAATTATCTGTGTTGCTGGATAAGCAAGCATACAAGTTACACCAATTGCTGCTGACATTCTTGGAGAGTATCCTAATAACTTTCCTACAATTGCAGTAAATAGTATTATGAATACAGCTCCTACAACTAGAATTCCTATAGTTGGAACAATCATTGCAAATAATGCTGTTGGAGTTACCTTAGCAAGTCCTCCAGGTAACATTAACATACATCCAAACATTATAATTCCATTAGATTGAGATTTATCTAAAATTCCCTTTTCTAAAAATCCTATTCGTGTAAAAATTAAACCTACTAACAAGCATGCTATATTTGGATTTAAATAATAATTTGCTGGAGTAAATCCTGGTATTAGAGTAGCTAATCCTACAAAGTTTCCAATCATAGCAACAAATGAAAGTTTTGCAAGATATACTAGATTGGAGGATTTCTTATTTGATTCTTCTTTAAAAATTCTCATACTTGGAAGCTTAAAATTACTCTTTGATACATCCTTTAAGAAATCTCCCCTATCTCTTTTAAATTTTAATTCTTTATTTATGCAATATGTTGTTATAGGAATACCAAAGAATTTTTGAAATGACAATACTAAAATTACAAATGCTGCAAGTTCAGGTCTATTTGCTGCTTCTGCAACCGTTGTTACAATAATACCAGCAACAGTAGAACCTGCTATTGGAGGTGCTGCTATTAAAGCATACTCTCTACCAAATAACATACTACCAACTGTGAAACAACCAACCGCTATGCCTACAATACCTACTAATGCAATTACAACTGTTTTCCATTCATGGCATAAATCCTCAAGGTTTATAAGCGTTCCCAAGTTAGTTATTAACAATGCTATACCAAAGTTACTCATTGCAGCTAATATCCCTGATGCTCCTGTAACGTCTTTTGGAAGAATATTTGTCCAAAAGCCTAATAAAAATATAATACATACAAATAGCAATGTTGAAATTGCACCTTTTGTTTTCTTAGATAAAAACTCACTAAAAGCATAAATCATTACACATACAGTAAAGCAAGTAAGCGGATTCCAAAAATTTTCCATTGTTGTTTCCTCCTAAATATAATAATTTTTATCAATAAAACAATAATTATAAAGTGTGTATTCTGTAGTTATTCTCAACTACATATAGCACAATTTGATATTTTTTGATGATATTTTATACGTCTCAAATTATTCCTAAAATGCCTAATATAAATTAATAACATATCCATTAATATTGTTAAGAGATACCTTATTTTAACTATTTCTTTTAAGTCTTCTTTAGGTGCAAACTTGTATTTGCTAATGCCTCCCCTCTTTAAGTTAGACTATATCTAGCGACTTTAGAAATCGTATTCCTAGCAATAACAATTATTTGTCATATTAAATAAATGATAAACTATATGTCTATAGTAGTCCTAAATTATTCTTAAATTAGTAAAAAAAAATAAATTTACTAAAATAAGGTCACTAGTTTTTATTTTGTCAAACTATTCTTGATATAAATTATAATTTCAAACTTTACTTTTGTCAATATATTCTGACAATAAATTACAAGTTTATAGTTTTAGAATTATTCTTAATCTTCTTATATCACCATGTACTTTATACTTAAATGATTATCATTCAGAAGTTATTCTAGAAGATTCCTACTATATATTACTTTTTATACAATATACTTTTTTAAGATTGAATATAATGTTATGTATCTATTTTTCAATAAAAATACTCCTATTTTATCATGAGCTATTTATCCAACATGCCTTTAAGATAAATTGGTGGATGCTTTACACCTTTTAATTCTTCATTGCTTTTTAAAAGTTTATTATTATTTTCCATATCATAAATTTGTAACATTACTTTATTTACATATAGAGCATAATAATCATCACTATAAAAATATTGATATTCATATTGAGGGTCATCTTTGTAATATACTCTATATAGTATTCCTTTGTAGCTTGCTTTCTTTGCTTTTTCTCTTGTAATACTCTTTATATTATCTTTTGAAATATCTTGCTTTACCATATACTTGTTAATATATATTTCAGCCTCCTTCCATGGTTTAATGTAGTTTTTATACACAACAAACCCTGTTACACTTATAATACTTATAATTAATACTCCTAAAATAACTTTATACTTTTTCATATTAATCCTCCCTACTTCAATCTAAATTTTTTTCAGTTCTAATGTTAAAAACTTGATATAATATACTAAAAAAGAGATGTTATATTTTTTTATTAAAATATAACATCTCTCATATTTAGTATCAATATATATGCCCCAACTGGTAGGTTAAGTGACCCCACTGTCAGTATTTTGATTAAGTGGTATGTATTGTCCATTTTAACCAATTTACTATATTTTAATTGCTCTACTATCACATATAAACTGTAATATCACATCTGCTGCTTTTTTTGAACCTCCTGCATTATAAAAACTTTTTGATAGTTTAGTTGCATTTTCTTTGTATTCATTATCATTCATAACTTGAAATACTGCATCTTTAATATCTTTTGATTTATTTTCTTTTAACATGAGCCCTGCGCCCAAATAAGTAACTCTATTAGCTACCATTCTCTGCTCCGAATGTTGTGGAAATAATACCATAGGTACTCCATAATATAAACTTTCATTAACACTATTCATCCCACAATGAGTAATAAACACATCAGTTTCTTGAAGTACAGTAGTCTGTTTGACACTATTTTTAACTTCAAAATTATTTGGTATATGTCCTAAACTTTTAATATCAGTATCACTACCAACAGACATAATTACATCAACCTCATAATCTTCAAATGCATTTATACAGTTTTTATAAAAGTTAATATTTTTATTATTAATTGTACCAAGTGAAATATATATTAGCTTTTTCTTTCTCTCTTTGGATCCAATAATTACCTTTGATACTGATGGCCCTACAAATGAATATTTACTAGAAAAAGTTTCTACCATTGGTTGAAATTCTTTTGATGTATATACAATAGTATTCGTATCATCATCATTAGAAACTATAGAAATAAAGTTTTTTACCTCATATCCTTTTCTTCGTAAAAGCTTTATTTTTTTATTAATACGTCTCATACCAAAAACCATACGTATAATTTCTATAAAGCTTTGTTTCATCATCTTCGCTGTATGTTTATTAATCGCGAAAGTTGTTGTAGAACATATATATGGAATATTAAGTTTTTGTGCAAATAATTTTCCCCAAAAACTTAGTGAATCTGATACAATACAATCTGGATTAAATTCTTTAAGTTCTCTACAAACTTTTTCATCTAAAGATATGGTAGTATCTACTATCATCTCAATTAACCCAGAAAAATCTTTACCAATTTTTTTCTCATCTCCAGGACGTAATTCTGGAAGATATTTATCACAACAAATAAATTTTGCTCCAGCACCTTCAATTTTATCTTTAAATTCATTAAAAGAATAGTACAATACCTCATTCCTTCTATCTACCAATTCACGAACTACTTCAACGGTAGGATTGGTGTGACCATATGCAGGAATACTGAAAAATACTATTTTACCCATATTTTATCCATCCTTTTATAATTTTTTTAAATTACTCTTCTTTACTTATTACCCCCATATGACCTATAAAATTTATCAAATCACGTTGATGAACAATTCCTAATCCTCTTTCTTCATCTCCTAGTATCAATAATTTGTCCCCTGAGTTTATATTAAATACATCCCTTGCTTCTTTTGGAATAACAATCTGACCACGTTCACCAACTACGACAGCTCCAAAGAAAAATTTTCCTGTAGGTGGTACTATAATCCCTGATTTTTCTTCCGAATGATTAACTAAATCATCTAATCTGACATTATACAATTTTGCAAGTTTAATACAACTATCTATATCAGGAGTAGATTCTCCATTTTCCCATTTTGCTACTGATTGTCTAGAAACATTAAGTTTTTCAGCTAATTCTTCTTGTGTGTACTGGTGAATTTTTCTTAGTCTTTTCAAATTCGTATTAATCATATTTTTCATACCTCCTATGTTTATAGTATTAGATTTATTACTTAAATTCTATCAACTAATCTTAACATTCATGTATATATTTTTATACATAAAAAAGAGCTATCACAGAACAAATTTAATTTATTCATGCGACAACCCCTTTTTGCTAAATCACTTTACTTTACTCACCTTTTCTTACATCATCTTCACCAATATGTTGTATTCCAACAAATATAAGATTTATTAGCTCTGTTAGTGATTTCCATTGTGATTTTTTTGAATCAAGATAATAATAATTTCTAGTTCCTTCTCTACGTACATTAACAATTTCTGCTTCTTTCAATATTTTAAGATGATGAGATACAGCAGGACGAGAAAGATGTGTTTTTTCTGTAATTTCTCCTACTCGTATACCATTGAAGTCACTTTCTAGGAGTGTGATTAAAATTAACTGTCTAGTTTCATCTCCCATAGCAGAAATAGCTTTACGACATTCTTTAAATTTAGATGTTATTTCTTGTATTCTTTGCTGACATTCTTTTTCCATAAACTCCTCCATACCTTATAAGTATCTAACACTTGCTGGTTCTTTTTGTGCAGTACGTCTATATTTAACATCTGGATAGCCAATCACTAGTGTCATAAGTACATGATTCCTGTGTTTTAGACCTAAAAGTTTTTTTAACTTTGGTGAATTATTTGCTACATCTGAAAAATATCCACTAAATAAAACCCCCAGACCATAAGATTCTGCCATTAGTGCCATATTAGATGCTGCAAGTGAACCACTAATCTTATCTTTTGTTACTATCATTATTGCAATAGGAGCATGCTTGAAGAAAAAGTTATCATCAACCTCAACTTCCTTTGAATATTTAACAGCAATATTTGCAATAGGTTTTATTTTTCTAAAAAATCTCACTGCTTCCTTTTCATATATTGCTTTTTTATTGTCTAAAACAATATATGATACATCTTGTGAATTTTTAGCACTAGGTGTGTATCTACCTGCTTCAATAATTTGCTTTACAATTTCTGAAGAAACTTCTTTATCTTTAAATTTCCGGATACTTCTTCTAGATTTAATTGCCATTAGTAATTCATCTGAGTCTAAGTTTGGCTTATTTGTAAGTTCTATTGGTGGTTCATCAAACCCAGTAAGTGTAATAGCTTCTTTGGGACAGATTGCTGCACAGTGTCCACACATTAGACAATCTTGTTTTTTAATTACTGATTTTTTATTTTCTATAATTATATTATTTACTGGACAATCATTTTTACAAAGTCCACATCCAATACAAAGGTCTTTATTAACTTCAATTATATGTTGATATTTCATATACATTCATCTACCTTTCGTTCATTAGTTTAAACTATTATAACACGAAGATGTTTTTTATATTCATTGGTAAAGAATTTGATTACCATTAAATTTTTAATACCTCTATTACACAAGTTTTTCATAGATTTTAAAGTATTATAGGTTTTGTATAATAAAAAAGACAAACTTGAAATTTAAGCTCGTCTTTTTTATCTCTTACTATAAAATAAACTCTCTCTTCCTTTTTAGCAAATCTCTCCATGAATCCTGCTACATTATTATCAACTAATAACTTTCCTTTGTTTAATCCTAATAACTCATATCAATAATTTGGCACATGTTTATAATCGGTAACGATGATAACACATTTTTCATTCCAAAATAAATTCAAATTTATAGTTTATACAATATCTATGCTTCATAAAATACACCTACTATTTCTTTTTTGGTATGTGCACTTAAAAGCCTTTCACTTATATCTTTACCACCTAAAATATAAGATATTTTAGATATTAACATTATATCTTCTTTACCTTCAGATTGTGGCATAGCAAACATAATTACTAATTTTACAGGCAAGCCATCTATACTTGGCCAATCTACACCTTCTCTAGATTTACCTATTACCACAGATGCTTTCTTTACATACTTTGTTTTTCCATGTGGCATAGCCATTTGATAACCTATACTTGTAGAGCCCATTTTCTCTCTATGCTTTAGTGCCTTTATAAACTTACTTTTTGAAGTTATACTTCCTTTATCATATAATTTATCTACTAATTCTTGTATTATACCTTCTTTTGTAGTTGATTTTAAGTCTAAAATAACACTTTCTTCGCTTAATATTTCTCTAATTTCCATTTATTTTCTCCAGTACATTGTTATCAAATAATATTTTAATATCCTCTTCTCTTTCGCAATCTATTATATAATTTATATAGTTCTTTTGCCTATATAGATTTGATACTTCAATCAGAATATGTTTTAAAAAGCTATGATTACTAGTTTCTAAGTAAAGGTCAATCGTTCTATTAATATTATTGACATTCATTATTCCCTTATTTACTTTACTTTGATTGCATATATATATATTTAAATCTTTTCCTAATGCAATAGATTCATATTTACTGCTTAAATTCATACCTATTAAACTTCTCATCTGGCTTACATCAAAATTAAAATATATATTATCTTTTAAATATACTCCTAATAAGTTTGTATCTAAGTCCATACTTTTTCTAGGTTTATTAAGTAAAGCATTTTTTATATTATTAATATCACTTTCCATTAATAGTACTGATACAACTATATGTGATTTCTCTTTCAAATCTAAATTTACAGTAGATATTACAAAATCTACATCATCCAAATTTCGCTTATTCAACTGATGCATGGGAATTATATCAACTATAGTCCATTCAGGAAATTCTCTTTTTAATCTAGCAGCAAGAAGCTGAGATGTTCCATATCCTGTATTACAAACGACTATTACTCTTTTACTACTCATATTTCTTTCTATAGCTGCTTGAAAATATGTAGCAATATACGAAACTTCATCTATACTAATATTCTTCAGATTATAATGCTCTGTCATAATATTTATAGTCATCATGCATAACCCCAATACCTCAGAAAATCGCTCTTGTATCTCTTCTAATAATGGATTTTTTATTTGGATATCATATCTTAATCTGTTTAACATGTGTCTTACATGAGATGTCAGACTTTTTTGCAGTAGTTCATCATCTTTAAGATTTATATTTAAAAACTGTGACATATTCTCTATCATTATAGATGATATTTTTTCACTATCACTTAATATATCTGATTCATCATTGCAACGCTTATTGCTTTCGCTACTAAATCCAGATGATACTAAATATATATATATATATTTAATTTCATCTTTAGTTATTTTTACTCTGTATCTATTTTCTATTTTACCTATAAGTGTAGTGACCTTTTGATATACTAACTCATCCAAATTACATATAGAGACTTCCTTTTCTTCCTGAAAATCTATTTGATTACCTTCTTCAACTCTCTTTAAGCATATAAGTATATGTGTAATTAAATTTATATAGTAGGGCTGACTTATAACATATCCTAAATTATCTTCTAATTCTGTAATTATAGTTTCTACAAATATGATAGAATCAATATCAAATAAATTTATCAATGCACTAAATGTAGCAGAATCTAATCTGGTTAACTCAGATATATCGTGCTGTTCATAATTTTCATCTAATAAATCATCTACCATCTTAGCAATCGATTTCCTTATATCTACTTCTTTACCTATAATTTTAGTTCCCTCTAAGGTTTTATTAAGTTTTAAATTATATTCTTTTATCCATTCCTCTATATATTTAAAATCATTTACTATAGAAGTTTTACTTACATAATATTTATCCGATAACTGATTTATTGAAGTTATATTATTTGAATTTAATAATAGATATTTTAAAATTTCCATTCTTCTTTGCTCTACTGATAAAGACTTATTTCCCTTTGGTTGTATATTTAAACTATTAATTAGGTCTATATCTTTCTTTGCTGACGCTTCTATTAATATTCCGCAACCCCTTTTTATATCAATTTTTATACCGAAAGTTTCTAAGTATATCTCAATCATCTTCAAATCTTTTTGTAATGTTTTATCTGATACATTTAATTTATCTTTAAAGTATTTTATAGGTCTATATTCATTTTCATTTAATATCAATTTAAGAAATTCAATTTGCCTTGATGCAAGCATACTTATGCCCCCTACC
Organism: Clostridioides sp. ES-S-0190-01; assembly: GCF_020658275.1. Lineage (NCBI taxonomy): Bacteria > Bacillati > Bacillota > Clostridia > Peptostreptococcales > Peptostreptococcaceae > Clostridioides > Clostridioides sp. ES-S-0190-01. Next base: position 424,234 of record NZ_JACVWA010000015.1, read on the forward strand.
CATTTTTTGATATTTCTATTAATTACTATTTTAGCATATTTAATAACTATGTAAAAATACTAAAATACTTCTGTATCATAAAAGAATTTATGATACACTTTACAAAATCGATATAATATAGGATATAATTTTAAAATAAAAAATAAGGATATTGAGAGGTTGCTAACTACTTCCAATATCCTTATTTTAACTCTTATTTATAATTTAAGCACCAAGTACTTCAACTTCACCACTTCCACTCTTTATAGTAGGCTTTGTTATTCCTATAATTAAAGTTGTTATTACTGTACCAGCTAATATACAAGCTATATACGCAACTGGTGCACTACATGCAAATGGTATTACAAATATTCCTCCATGTGGTGCCATCAAGGTTATATCTAAACTCATACATATTGCCCCACCTATACAAGAACCAATTATGTTTGCCGGAATCATTCTTAACGGATCTGCAGCTGCAAAGGGTATTGCTCCTTCCGTTATAAAAGATGCTCCCATTATAGCAGTTGGTAGTGCTGACTTTCTTTCTTCTTTAGTAAACTTATTTTTAAATATTAACATGGCTAATGCTATTGCTAATGGAGGTACCATTCCACCCACCATTAATGCTGCTGATGGTTCAAATACATTACTAGAAAACATAGCTAATCCAAATGCAGAAGCTGTTTTATTAATAGGTCCTCCCATATCTGATGCCATCATTCCTGCTAATATTGCACCTAGTAATACTTTATTAGTTCCAGACATACTTTGTAACCAGGACTGTAAAGCTTCATTTAACCATGATGCTGGTGTATTAACTACGAAGAACATTATAGCTCCACTTGTGAATGCAATCAGCAGTGGACATATCAGTACAGCATTTACCCCTTTTAATACATCTGGTAAGTTTTCTGTTATCTTCATTACTCCTAAAGCTATATATCCAGTTGCAAATCCTGCTACCATACCCCCTAGGAATCCTGAACCTCCAATAACTGCCATAAAACCAGCTATCATAGCAGGAGCAAAACCTTGTCTTCCTGCAATTGATTTAGCTATAAAACCAGCAAGTATTGGTATGAATAACTTAAATGCTGAATCGCCTCCAAGTTGCCCAAAGAATCCAGCTATAGGATTGTATGTTTCATGAGTTGGGTCTGATGCAAATATACCAAACATAAATGCTATAGCTATACCAATCCCACCTATTACTACAAATGGAATCATTTCAGATACACCATTCATTAAGTGCTTATAAATACCTTTTTTCTCTGACCCTTGAAGTATTTCTTTTGAATCTTCTAAAGTTTTTCCACCTGGCTTAATTTCTTTAGCCATTCCATTTTCAGCATTTATAATTAAATTTTTGGCTAATGAAACATTCTTAGCATCTGCTACTTTCTTTTGTAATACTTTCTTTCCTATAAATCTACTTGTTTGAACTTCTCTATCACAAGCTATTATTACGTATTCAGCTCTTTTTATATCTTCTTTAGTTAACTTATTTTCTACACCTATGGCTCCATGTGTTTCTATTTTAACTTCATACCCAAGTTCTTGACCTGCTTCTTCTAACGCTTTTTTTGCCATAAAAGTATGAGCTATACCTGTTGGACATCCTGTTATTCCAACTATAAGACCTTTATTTTGATTATTACTTGAATCTCCTGATTCTACAGCTTTATAATTAAATATATCTAATATTTCATATGGAGTTTCTGCACTTAGTAGGTTCTTAATAAGATTTTCATCCATTAAATATGTAGCTAGTTTAGATATAATCTTAAGATGCTCGTCTAAACCTGACTCTGGAACTGCTATCATAAAAAATGACCTAAGTTTTTGACCATCATTATCCGTGATATCCTTATCTGTTCTTAAATACATCATTACAGGTCGCTTTACTGTACTTGACTTAGCATGAGGGATAGCTATTAAATTTCCCATGTTAGTTGGTGATTCTTTTTCACGTTTATTAATATCAATTATAAACTTTTCTTTATCATTTATATAATTTCCATGATACAAATGATTTGCCATATAATCAATTACATCTTTTTTAGTTTGTAATTGTTTATCTAATACAATACAATCACTACGTAATATTTTATCTACCATAAATTCGCCCCTCCCTTTAATTTGTTATCCAATCACTGATTCTTCTTTTGGTGAAAAGCATTTTAATTTATCTATGTCATTGAATAAATTCATTTTAAACTCTATAACTTCCCTTGCAGCTTCTATACATTGTGAATATATAGCATCTGGTTCATATAAACTTGGATTTTGTTCTAATACTTCTCTGCACTTCTTATAATACGCTGATTTAACATCACTTGAAATATTTACTTTACAAACTCCTAGTTTAACTGCTTGTGCTATTTCTTCATCTGGATTTGACGATCCGCCATGAAGAACTAAAGGTATATCTACTACTTCTTTTATTTCTTTTAATAAATCTAATTTAAGCTCTGGTTTAAACCCTTTTGGATATATACCATGTGCTGTACCAATTGCAATGGCTAATGTGTCTACACCTGTTTTTTCAACAAAATCCCTAGCTAATTGTGGATTTGTATATATTATTTCATCAGAACCACCTTCTCCTGATGTTCCAGTTGTTCCTATTGTTCCAAGTTCTCCTTCTACAGATATATTTAATCCTTTTGCAATTTCTACTACTGCCCTAGATATTGCTACATTTTCTTCATATGATAAATGTGAGCCATCAATCATTACTGATGTAAATCCACATCTTATAGCTCTTAATATTTGACTTTTATTTGCTCCATGGTCTAAGTGTATTACCATAGGTACCTTACTCTTATGTGCTTCTTCTATACAACTAGCTACAAAGCTATCTTCTAGGAAACTTAACTCATTTGGGTGTATTGCAAGTATTACTGGTGCATTTTTTTCATTAGCACTCTGTACTACTGCTTTAAGTATTTGCCCACTCCCTATATTAAATGCTGGTACTGCAAATTGATTTTCTTGTGCCACTTGTAACATTTCCTTCATATTTATTAACATATTGTACCTCCTGATATTTTAATTTTGATTTATTTGTTATTGTTTATATTTAAATAATATCAGGGTAATAAAAGTCAGAAAATAACAATCGTTTTCCTTATTGAAAAGGAACTTTTATTATATATTCTTAGTTCCTTTTCAATAAGGAGCTTTTAGAAGTCTGTATCACAGTTAATTATATTTCTTAAACTTATTTATTATCAATACTCAATAAGCTCAAAAGCTGACTCTAATAATTGTGATTACTTTGTAAATCTTCATTTAAATTCTATCCTCTAGATATATCATCAATTTATCAAAAGATACAAACATATCAAATACCCTACTTTCATTTACTTGAAAATTAACATTCAATAATAGCATATCTTACATAGATGTTATATTTTACATACCTATAGCTATAAATTTTAAAACACTAGCACTATAGTTAATGCTATATTGATATCAAAAAATCAAAAAGATATTAGCCAGACAGCCAATATCTTTTTGTACATTTCAATGGTATAGATGATTTATAGGAATCATACTCACAATTATCTAATTTTTAGATGTCATAAGCTTGACATAACACACCAAAATTACACTTCTTGAGTTCATTTCTAAGAAATAAAGAAACTTGGTTTTCTAATCACTAATTTATAAATTAGTACCTACTATTTTATGTAAATCTTTTTCTATCTAATTTATAAATTATTCCTAATGCTATATAACATATCCCAATTACTAATACACCATAAGCCATAGATACTCCTATCTTAAATTCTTGCATATTAGTTACAATGGATATTGAAATAGGTCTATTGTAAACGCCATAAAGCAAGGCTGACATTGTATATTCTCCAATTGTACGAATAAATACTAATATAGCCCCTGAAATTATTCCTGGCATCATATTTGGGATTATTATATTATAAAAGGTTTGTATTCTTCCAGCACCTAAACTCCTTGATGATTCTTCTAGTCCTAAATTTATTGACTTCATAGCAACCTCATTGGATGAAAATAGTAATGGCAAGGCATAAATTGTATATGCTATAGGCAAAATATAAAAACCACCTATTAAGGATTCATTAAAAGCAAATATACTTTTTTGATTAAATGTATTAATTAGGTTAACTGCAATGGCACTTGCAGGCATACTCCAAGGTAACATTATAATAAATTTTGCTAGTCGATTATATGTATTATCCTTTTTAATTACTAAATATGATACTGGTACTGTAATTATTAATCCTAATGCTACTGCCATTAAAGACATTTTCAAACTGTTTAAAATAGGCTGTAATACACGTGATTTTTGGAAAATCATCTGATAGTTTTCCAGTGTAAAATCTCTAGGAAATATGGTCGTCATAATTGAATGTGTACTTACAAATGATAAGTATACAATAGTAATTATAGGGAGCATAATAATAATAATTTGTATTTCAATAATAATCTTACATACAAATGTAAATAAGTCTTTTTTTCTATTGTCAACTTTATAACTTTGAGATTTTAGGGATGATACTACTCCATATTTTTTGCCATAATACTGTAACAAAAGCATAAATGCAATCCCCATTAGTAACAAAGTAATCACTTGAACTGAAGCTATATCCATATGGTTATTAGCCTTAGACCTAACAATCTGAGTACTCAAAACTTTAAAACCACCACCTATAAGATTTGGTGCTGAGAAAGAACTAATCCCTGATGCAAAAGTTATAATAGTAGAAGTTATAACAGCTGGTGTAATAACAGGCCATATTACATCGAAAAATACTCTTAGCTTTGATGCTCCCATTCCTTTTGCAGCTTCAACTGTTGAGTAATCCACATATTTTAAGGCAACATATACATTTAAATAAAAATACACATACTGAGTATAGGCAACCACAAATAAAATTCCCTTTAATCCACTAAAATCATAGGGTTTGTTGATAAATGAGAGTAAAATTTCTATAGATTTTGTAACTATCCCACTTTCTCCATAAAGCTGAATACATGCAATTACCATAATTACTCCAGGAATCATCATTGGACTTAGTAAAAGAATATGTATGATTTTTTTGTGTTTATCACAAACAAATGTCATATACAAGGCAAGTGATATACCCATAATTCCACACACAACTACAGAACCCAATCCCAAAATTATAGTATTGCTTACTACCCTTAAATTATTAGTATTTGAAAAATATTCTTTGAATACTTCAAAAGAATATCCAGCTTCACCTTGAAATGCTTGTGCAAAGGTGTTAGCTATTGGAACGATAATATATCCAATCAGAATCCAAAATAATATACTGTATAAAATAATAGAAATAATATTTTTAGATGTGAATTTACTATGGTTTCTTTTTTTAATCATATTATTCACCTTGTAGCACACCTAAATATGCCCTATCCCCTACATTTAATTTATTACTATTATTCAGCCTATTAAGTTCAGTCACTTGATATTTTTTCCCATTATTTGATACTGTATATTCTAAAATTGGTCCTAAGAAACGCTTAGATTCTACTTTTACTTTTACAAACCCACTTTGGTTAGTATTTTGCAACAATACCATTTCTTCAGGTCTTTTATAAATATAAGGCTTTGTCTCTTTTTCAATATTAAAATTAACATAATCCTCTTTTTCAATACAGTTTGAAGTGCCTACAAAATTTGCCACAAAATCATTCAATGGTCTTTTGTAGACTTCCATTGGCATACCAATTTGAAGAACTTTACCCTTATCCATTACAGCTATTCTATCAGAAATAGCCAACGCCTCTTGTTGATCATGAGTAATAAATAAAGTAGTAATACCAATTTTTTGCTGTATCTCTCTTATTTCTTCTCTCATTTTAACTCTTAAAGCTACATCTAGATTAGACATTGGTTCATCTAATAAAAGCATAGTAGGCTCAGTAGCTAATGCTCTTGCTACTGCCACTCTTTGTTGCTGTCCACCAGATAATTCATCAATCTTTTTTTTCCTAAAATCTTTCATTCCTGCCAGTTCTAAATAAGTATCACATTTTTCTACTATAATTTTTTTAGATAATTTTTTTATTTTTAATCCATAAGATACATTTTCTTCTACAGTCATATTTGGAAACAATGCATAGTTTTGAAAAACAGTTCCCATATTTCTATTTTCTGGTTCTAGGTTGGTAATATTCTTATCACCAACATAAATACTCCCAGAAGAAGGTTTTATAAATCCACCAATTATTCTTAAAATGGTTGTTTTACCACATCCAGAAGGGCCTAATAAAGTAAAAAATTCGCCTTCTTTGATGGATATATTAATATCATGTAATACTTTTTCTTTTCCATAATAATGATTAATTTCCTTTAATTCTATATTCTCCATATCGACCCCACAAAATATCTAATATTTATAAATTTTTAAATATACACATGATGAATCACTTCACATCATCGGCTACTTCATTAATTACTCAAAAGCTATTTTATTTAATATCAGAGTATTAGCATCATTAGGTAGCGTGAATTACACAAAAACCATGATATACTATAGTTCCCTTATACGTAAAATAGCGAGGAAAGTCCTCACTATTTTTGTATATAATATTAAATTATCTAACTAGACTATTTTATAGTTTTATTATTATCTATTATATCTGTTTCCCACTTTTCAATCCAGTTAGATTGATTTTTTCCAATTACAGACCAATCTACATCCATAGCTTTATATTCTTTCGACATCCACTTTGGTGAATCTTTAAGTGCAGAATCTAATGTTGGTATACGGTTAAAATCATTTGCAACCATAGATTGGACTTTAGCACTTCCAACAAAATCTACAAATTTAGCTGCTGCATTTGGATGTGGTGCATTTTTTAAAGCTGCTACACAGTCTGTAATTACTACAGAACCACTCTCTGCATCCACAACTTCTAATGGCATATTATTTTTTTCTTTATTATCTATTATATCACTTAACACTGCAACAGATATAGCAGCTTCACCTTTACCTATTGCTGAATACATAACACTTCCACTATTGTAGTAGTTCTTTATATTTTTATTTAAATCTTCAAGATACTTCCAAGCTTCAGCTTCACTCTTAGTAGTTGAATAGTAATTGATTAAGTTACTAACAGTAGAACGCATAGATGATGATAATGAGTCTCTAGTAACTATTAAATCTTTATATTCTTCTTTTGTTAAATCGCTCCAATCTTTTGGTGCTTTATCGGCTGATAATAATTTTGTGTTATAAAACATCATTACTGGTGTTTTTATAGTTCCATACCAATATCCTTCTGAATCTTTATAAGACTTGTCCAATTCATTATTCCAACTTGGTTCAATCTTTTCATATAATCCTTCTTCTTTTAATTGCATATATGTAGACGTATCCCCACCAAACATTATGTCTGCTTGTGGATTATCTTTTTCACTTCTAACACGATCTGCTAGTTCACCCTTTAAGTTTATAAATTCAACATTAACTCCTGTGTCCTTTGTAAATTCTTCAGAAATCGCTCCTAGCATATCCTCACTATGAGTAGTATATACTACTAATGTATCCTCTAATTTATCACTTTTTGCTGCATCATCATTGCTACAAGCTACAAGTGATAATGACATCACTACAGTTGATAAAATAGCTGCTATTTTTCTCTTCATATTGACTCCTCCCCCCATATTCTCCATGTTCATTTTAAATGTTATTATTCTTATAGTCAACGATTCGACAATAATCTATATAATTGTATTTTTCTATAATTACTTATTTTGTTATTGTTTTTTTCTATATTCATGTTTATTTTTATACATATAATTTTTGTATTCACATTAATCCTTTTTTAATATTAGTATTTTATTTCTTCAAGACATATTTTAAGTATTAGTATTATATACATAAAAAATGACCTATAAATAGGTCATCTGAACTAATGATTCTATGGTATATGAGATACTTTCTTAAATCACTTATTATTATTATCATTTACAATACTCTTTTTATCTTAAAATAATTATAATCTAACTTTAATCACAAATTAGATTACATACAAATATTTTTAGCGAACTTAATAATTAAATAGCTATATTTCATTAACCATCTTATAAATAATTATAATCTATCCACTATTCTTCCTCAATAAATTCAAATAAATTTTCCACTGTAGTATCGAATACTTTAGCAATATCCATAGCTAACTTTAGAGAAGGATTATATTTTCCATTTTCTAAGTGTACAATAGTCTCACGTCTTACTCCAACCGATTTAGCAAGTTCATTTTGTGTCATAAGGAGTTTTTCCCTATATTCTTTAATTTTTGTCTTCATCAATATTGACACTTAGTTACATATCCCCCTTTTATCAAAGTACACATACAAAATTAATTTAGATAATGATTGTATAAATAATACTGCAATAAGAATTATGCCAGTGTCCTGGTTTGATATATTTATATTCCTTGTATAAGGAGTTGCAAAGAAAATAGCAATTATAACTATAGAATATATCATTATTTTTATTGCAATATGATTGACCTTTGATAGTATAAATTTAGATGATTCATCAACTAAATCATTATATTTTTTATTATAAATTAGATAACAACCAAAAACTATTAACCAGCTCAGCCCTGGAAGAGAAGCAGTACTTGGACCTTTAAAAATATACTTAGTCGCTAATACCGCTATAAAAAAATAAGTTATTACAAGTAATTCTAAGATAAGCTTTGATTTTACTCCAGTTTCTGATTTAGACATATAAAAACCCTCCTTAAAAGTTATATACTCTTTAGTTTTTGTTTTCATTAATATAATTACTTAATTATATATACCTCTTTTATCAAAATATATATACAGAATTAATTTAGATAACGATTGTATAAATAAAACTGCTAATAGAATTATACCTATATCCAAATTTGATATATCCAAAGCTCTTGTATGATTAGCTGAAAAGAGAACAGCTATTACAAACATAGAGTACAGCATTATTTTTGATGCAATTTGATCAACCTTTAATAACATAAGTTTTGATGCCTCATCAACTAAATCATTATATTTTTTATTATACATTGAGTCAAATACCCAAAAAACTAATAAGATTATAAAAGTAATCCAAATACCTTCGCCTTTAAAAATAAACTTTTCTAATAATAAGTCTATAAAGAAATAGGATAACATCAGGAATTCTGAAACAAGATTTGCTTTAACACCAAGCTCTGATCTAGACATATAAAATCACCCCTTAAAAGTTATATATTTATAACACTTCATGTTATAAATATATAACTTTTCCAAATAAATTACAAGAAAATATTGTAAATACTTAATAATATTTTTACAAGTATAGTTCATAAAAGATTTCATAATAGATATCTAATGCTTACAAATAATATTATAAAATTACTTTTTTATTCACTCCTATATAACCAGCTCTCTAAAAAATTCTTATACCATAAAAATTTATTCTTTAGTAAGCATTACAGTACAGTACTAGATTAGTTTATTATATCTATTTTCTCAATCATATCATTTAATAACTATTATCCTAATTAATATGAAATATTGAAATGTATAATTATACAACCTAAGTTCACTTCAATATCCTTCAAAAATACCTTTTCTTGCGACTGGAGTATGGTTTTGGATTTCATAATCAAAATTCTAAACCACTTATCTATTGCCATAGAGAAAGTGGTTTAGAATTTGAATTTAAAAATAAATCTTAAATTTATTTATTACAATTCATTAATTCGAAAAAATATTTAGAGTCATGTGTCTTATAAAGATTTAGCCAAGAAATTAATGCTTCTTCTTTAAAAACATCTAAAACTTTTAAAACTTGTATCGTAAATTCTAATGGTGCAATTCCAGAAGCAGTAATTAAATTTTCATCACTAACTGCAGATTCCATTTTATAATATTTTTCTCCAGAATAACTTGGTATCACCATTTTTAGAAATTCTAAATCATTACTTGTATGATTTTTAAAATCTAGTAAACCTGTTTTAGCTAACCCTAAAGTAGCACCACAAATAGCTGCAACTATAGACCCTTGTTCCAAAGCCTCCTTAGATTTTTCTAATATTTTCTCATGACCCATAGACATCCAAGTATTTCCCCCTGGCAAAATTAATAAATCATTACTTTCAATATTAAGCTCATCAATTGTAATCTCAGGTAAAACTTTTAATCCACCCATTGTTATAATAGGATTTTTATCAACTCCTACTGTAATTACTTTTAGTGGCTTTAATCCTTTTTTAAAATATCTTCCTGTGTTTAATTCAGCAGTTAAATATCCAACTTCCCAATCTGACATAGTATCGAATACATACATGTATACTTTTCTATTTTTCATCTTTTACTCCTTATCTTATCAATTAATATACCTACATTGTAAAATAACTTAACTGACAGACTCTGTCAGTTAAGTTATTAAATTTGATAGTGATTAATTAATTCAATTAAATCTTCAACCATTTTATCCCTAAGGCTTAATGGTTCAATTATTTGTATAGATTTTCTATAAGGTATAAGTATATTTGGTACATATGTAAATATTATCTCTTCTTGAAGTTTAAATATTGCTTTATTTGAAGTCCTTTCTTTCAAATAATATCCTAGAAGCCAATGCTGACATAAGTTGTCCAATGCATTTCTCTTTCCTTCTATAACTAATTGTATAGTATTATCTTCATCTTTTGTTTCGTCCATAATCCCCTTTATAAAGAATTCACTTGCTGAAAATTCCTTTGGTCTATTAAAAGTATTTGATGTTTCTATAACACTACTAATTCTATCTAACCTAAAGCTACGAATCTCATTTCTCATTTGGCAAAATGCTACTATGTACCAATTATTATTCCAACGAACAATTCCATATGGATTTATAATCCTACATTTTGATTTTTCTTCACGAGCTGTGCGATAATTAATTTCTACAGATAATTCATTTGCTATACTATTCTTCAACTTTTTAAGTACAGATTCTATGGATATTTTTCCAGTTGGTTTTATTACTTCAAAACCTATTAAATGTTTTGTTAAAATTTCTTCTTGTTTTTGATTTGAATACATTTTTAACTTTGAAGTTGCTTTATCTAATGTTTCATCTAAGAAACACCCTTCTTCTTTAGCAAATATAGCTGCATGAAGTAGAGCAGTTTGCTCTTCTGTATCGAAAAAAAGAGGTGCTTTGATGAAATTATTCAAAAGTGTATATCCACCATTATGACCTGTATCTGAAATTATAGGTATTCCACTAGCAGATAATGCATCAATGTGTCTGTAAACAGTTCTTATGTTTATTTCTAGTTTTTCAGATATTTGTTTCGCGGTAATTTTTTTATCTGAGTTTAGCATCCATAATATGGACATCATATTGTCAATTTTAGCCATATAGTTTTACCTCTTCATGTGTGTTTTATAAGTTAATTATATATGTTATTAGATTAATTTTCCAAAAAAGATATTAGCAATTTGCTAATATCTTTTTTGGATTTCAATAGTGGAAACGAGTGGGAGTCTATAAGTGGTTAGTTATATATCTATTTTCTTTATTAAACATATTTTATTTACTCCTATTTGTATCCTAATACTCTACAGTTGAATACTTATACTCTATTCCTTTACTAATTTTAAATGCGTACTCTGGATTAATATCTAACACTTCTTCTAAATCATCATTCTCAAGTATCTCATTCATTACCTCATGCTTATCAGTTTTATTTAACCAAAAGTCCATTATCATCTCCTTGTCAAACAATCTATCTATGATATGTTCATCATCTAGCATTGTTTCTAAAGCTTCTTTAGCATATTTTTTTAAGTATTTATCACTTCTGTATATTAAGTATTCTTCTATTTCTATGTATCCATTTATATCTAATATTTCATAATTAATAATCGCATTTTCTATACTCATATCTTTTATCTCTGAGTTGTACCAAATGAAAAATAGAATAACATCCACATCTATATCTCTAATTTTCATTGTACTTACTACTTCATCTAACTTACTAGGATTATTTAATAAGTATTTTCCTAATTCTTCATCATCTAGATGATTCATTATTGATTCTATTACTTCTTGTGTACTACTTTCTATTTCATTGTATTTTCTTATTAGTTGTTGAAGTTCTTTGAAAAACAATTTATTCAAAATCTCTGATTTTATTTTTATCATGCTATCCTCCACTACTCTTGTATTTTTTATCAGGGCTTCTAAGGCTTTATTTTATTAGCCCTGTTAGCCCTAGTTAATTACATAGGTACATAGAAAAAGTCTTAGCTTCTATCTCTAAGCTAAGACTTCCTATATCTTGTTATTTTCTTTAAAACTAAAGTATGTATCATTATCACCTACTATAATATGGTCTACTAATTCAATTCCTAATATTTCACCTGATTTTCTTAATCTCTCAGTTATTGATTCATCTTCTTTACTAATATTAATACTCCCAGATGGATGATTATGAAAGCATAATATTTTTGATGCATTAGTAAGAACCGCTGTCTTAAATACTTCTCTTGGATGTACTATAGCTGAATTTACAGTGCCAACACTTACTACTTCTATGCTTACAGGTTGATTCTTTGTATCTAAACAAGCCACTATAAACTTTTCTCTATCACTATCTATTAGAAAGTTTTTTGCTAATCTATATGCATCATAAGGATTACTTATTTTTCTAGTTTCATATAGTACTGAACTTTCTTTAACTATTTTAAGAGATACAATATTTACTCTCTTTGCTGATACTTCCTACTCCATTTTTATCTCTCCTTATATATCCATACCTTTATTTATTACAATCTATCCTATAACTCCATACTTTGAACAAGCTTTACTTACTGCTTCGCTTGGATCTATCCCCTCTGCTATAAGACTTAAAACAAATGCTATTATTAATGTCCACATATTCTAACCTCCTTTAAATTATCAATAGTTAATATATTTCTTAATGCTAAATAAAAATAAGCATCTATACTTTGCTAGTATAAATGCTTATTTTAGTAATTCATCAGTTGCTTTATTCTTAGTAATTACGGTAATAGAATAATCACTAGATAATAAGTATAATGTTGAACTATATTTATCAATACCATCTTCATGTATAACATCACTAAACTCTTCAATTAATCCCTTTAGTATGTTTACTTTTAGAGACTCTACTTCTTCAATCTCCTCAATTACACATACATATCCACCATCATCTGTTAATTTTCTATCCTTTCCGTAAGATTCATTCAATATCGTGATAATGTTATCTACACTATCAACAATTTCTTTAGGATATTCTGATAATAAGTTTAAATCTTCTTTCTTACATAAGTTAATCATATTAACTTCCTCCTTTTAATTTTTTATACTAAAAAAGAGATGTTAATATTTTTATCAACATCTCTTTTTTAGTTTTTATGTTCCTATTCTAGTAGGCTATCTATTTAATATAGATCAAATATATAATATATAGTTGTAAAACAATTTGATACGACTTTCTAGCCTACCATCTATTTGTAAAATATCTTTCTTTATAGCTTCTAACATATTATCTATTTTATCTACATCAAAATTTGATTTCTTATATAATCTATTTTGTTCCTATTTTCAAATATGTTATTTGTTAACACTATAATTAGGTCTATTAATGTATTTTCATAATTTTTTAATTCTTCAAATCTATATGGTGTAATTAATATATTACTTATATACTAATAAGATATTAAATTTATTCTGCAGTTTAAACCTTGCAGATATTTATTCTGTTTACCGACCGTTTTAAGCACATTTAAGTATTTAATTATTCATCTTTTTTAATTAAAAAAGATGGCTGCATACGCCTCCAATTTTAAAATTAGTTATGCTACAGCCTCACTAAATTAATCCTCATCTACAATCTTATACTGTTTACTTAATGGTCCATTAAACAATTCTTTTGCATGACTACCAGTAAACTTATCAATTGCCTCTTGTACCTCTGATTTCATTAAGTCTAGATAACGAATCTCATCATTTTTTTCATCTGTAACAGCAAGTACTCTTGCAAACATTGTTGGATGATCTTTCAGATATGAAACATATCCTTTCAATCGACCAACACTATCACCCAACCAGCCTCCATGTGGATCAACAATTGAAGGAATAATTTTTCCGCCTACATTCTGAAAAAATATAAAATCGGGATAACAATTATCGAGCTGCTTTCCTTCGCTATTCATCCATTTTGGAATAGATAGTGATGCGCGAAGATTCTTTGGTTGATTTCTATACCAAGCAACATTCAATGCATGACTCATTTCTGTTCTGAGAATTTTCTGTTCTAATTCATTTAACTTATGATATGACCATCCATCATCATCACTGATGATATGTTTTTCATATCTATCATAATCTTTATTCTGATGTGTATTAGTAGATTTTATGTTCAAATAATCTTCAACATAAGGTTTTGTATTACCTTCAATTCTATCCCATTTTTCTCTATTCTTTTCAGATACAGAAGCTCTAAATGGTCCATATATGTCAAGTAGTTCTTCTGTTTTGCTTTCAGCCCAAACTTCCATAGCCTGAACAATTTCAATACAATATCCAACTGCACACATCATACGAATAGCATCTTCTTCTGTATCAAGTTCATCTTTCATTCTTTTATTAATGCAGTATTTAATTTTATCAGATGCACCTGAGAAAACTCTCACTGTATTCTTATAGTAAGCGAGTAATCTATCTGCATCATTTTCAGCCAATTCAACGCGATCTTCAAATTCTTCACCAGTTAATGGGTCAACTCTTTTAATAGACATCTGTGTACTACGAATTTCACCAAGTGAACGCTTGTATTGTGCTGGATTCCTCTTAATTTCAGCCTCAATATTACGATAGAAATCTTCCTGAATATCAGCATCAAGATTTCCATTTGGATTAAGATCCGCTTCAATTATATCGACACAATCCCACAAATCTAAAAAATGATTTGGCTTATCATGACGTACTTGCCTTGTAATAATACTCTCAAAACATGTACGTATAGCTTCGCTATCGACCTTAGGAATACGTTCAAGTATCTCATTAAGTTTCTGCATAAATTCTTGAGCCTCGTCTGAATTAACTGAAAAATCATCATCCATATTTACATAAAATTCATCCTCTAAATTAGATATATCTAACATACCAGAACTAACTATATTTGAAATTTCCGTTGCATTAGATACATGTTGCACAATTGTATCCTCATTGCATAAAGATATATCATTCTGTCCACTTTCTTTTTTCTGTTTATTCTCCAATTTTTCCTCTAACATCTTCTTTGTTTTACCAAAAAATGCAACATCAACAGAGTTAACTGTGATATTAGAAGTCTGGTCTATATTATCTTCTTTCAACTTTTTAACAACACTTTCAACCGTTGATGCATCATACTGTGGAAGGTAGCAAGAAACAGTATTTAACTCCTCTATATCACGAATTCTCCGAGCCAACGGTGTACGAACCATACGACCAATTAATTGAGCAATATATGTTGGATCACTACGTTTACGTCTAGAATAAATTACTTCAGCACGTGGACAATCCCAACCAGTTGAAACTGCATCCTTAGCAAATAGAACTTTAATTTCATTATGTTCTGCAACATCCTCAGGTTTTACATAAGGAATTTTCCCTGCATTAGTTATAATATCTTCATGTCCACCAAATACATTAGCAAAGCATGTTGAACTATCAAGCCAAGGTAAAGTTTTGCAAATCTGGCTACATAATGCAGCCAATGTTTCTTTACTAACCTTGTCTTCAACCTGTACAACCATAAGTGGCACAATAATTGGATATATATGATTCTCTTCACAATACTTTTTCCAAAGACTTGATGATTCAGCTAACTTCTCGCAAGCATATTTCAAATCCTGATGTTTTGTATCAACTGCTTTTTGGGGTGTTCTTAACTCAATAGAATCTTTAACCAACCCAGAAGTTCTTACCTGTGATACTGGAACTTTCACTTCAGCTTTAATATCACGTTCTTTTCTACCATTCATTGCTTTGTTGAAATTTTCAGGAGTAGCAGAAATACCAATCACTACAGGTACGGGTGGATTATTTCCTTCCTGACCATCAATCAATTTAGCATAAATAGTCTTACTAGTATTTTCAGATGTAGCCTTGCTATCACCTTTACTACCAAGACCCCTATGTGCTTCATCAATAAATAAATAAAAACGAATATTATCGTCTTCAATTGTATTTGTAAGAACATCATAAAAAGTACGCCCAACTTCTGATGGATTTGATAACTTTTTTCCTTCACCAAGAAGCTGTCTATTTAAAAAATAGATATGTCCCTGCTGTAATTTCAGATGATTCTTTGCAAAATCTGGACCAATAACTTCCATAGTTTTTGCATCTGACAGTAAATCTGTCGCGTCAGCAAACTTCTTTAATGTCTGCTCATTCAAGGACGGACTGTCAGACAACCATAAAATAGTCGCACTACTATCTCCACTATAGATATCATTTCCATAAAACAAT
This sequence comes from Clostridioides sp. ES-S-0190-01, assembly GCF_020658275.1. Taxonomy (NCBI): domain Bacteria; kingdom Bacillati; phylum Bacillota; class Clostridia; order Peptostreptococcales; family Peptostreptococcaceae; genus Clostridioides; species Clostridioides sp. ES-S-0190-01. Next base: position 440,742 of record NZ_JACVWA010000015.1, read on the forward strand.
GCCTCTGCTACAGCTGCAGCAATAACTGTTTTACCAGAACCTGTAGGTGCAATTAACGGAACTGCAGATAATGAACCATCTGATTCATAGCTTCTCTGCATTGATTCTAATCTCTTTAAAAGAGTATTTACTGCAGTTTTTTGAAAATCAAATAACTCATATTTCATATTTAGTCAATACCCCCTTCTCCATAAATTTCAAATGTTCTAAGGTATGTTTCATACAATCTATGTACTTCTACTCCTGGTAGCCTTTTACACATATTAGAATACCTTCTTTGATCATCTGTTACAACAAATACGGTCTTAATTGATGGTGTATTTTTAATCTTCTCACAAAATTTTGACGCTTGATTGTAATCAAATAATACACCATAATAATCTGTTGTTAAATAACTCTTTCCTATTTTTCTAATAATTGGTCCACGACAACCTGCTTGCATCCAAAGAATAGGAGCAATTGCATCAAATGCATTATCCAGTCGAATAGGCCATGCTGACTCGTATGTTAACTCACAAAATATGGCATTCTCTTTAAATCCATCAGACATAGGAAATTCTTCCGTAAATTTATAGTCACCTTTAACTGGTTCATTAAGAGTATTGATACCTGTAATTGCTGACTTAATACGAGGCCACGTGAAATAATTCGCAATTCCATATTCCATCCACTCAGCATCATAAGGTTGTAAACCTTTTTGTATAAATGTTCTTTCTTCATCTGCCCCAATTTCATTATTTGTAATAGAAATTGAACGTCTATTTCCTCCATCAAGATGATTTAGAAGCATTACTGCATTTGCTGTAGTACCTGAACCCGCAAAAAAATCTACAATAAGTGCATCTGGTTTATTTGTAACAAATAAACGAATAACATCCTCTACAGCATATACTGACTTAGGAAATGGAAATATTCTATCTGGCATAAAACACGAATTAACATTTGTTCCATATATCTTTGCATCATATGCAACATTATCCCACTGAGTTGTTGGCAATGATTTCTTTCCAGTAGAATAAAAAGCATTTACGCTACCATCTTTTGCATAACCCGTAACAGTTGCTTCTCCTTTTTCAATATCCTCAATGGTTCCTGTTGTCAAATATGATATTACATATTTTTGAGGTTTGTCTTTAAAATATTTACCAACTCTGACAAATCCCTTCTCTAGACGAGCTTTTAATGCACCACCAGTTAGCCCCCAGTTCATTTCTATACCATTATCACGAATTGGAAAAACAGGAATTGTACCTTCAATCATTGGAATTGAATCTAAACTATCACTTGGCATTAACGGCTCTCCTATATGAACAATCTTCCCTTCTTTAGAATCAATATAAATAGGATAAAATTGTGCAGTTCCACCTTTTTTTGTACCTCGTTTAGATGCTAAATCGCTCCTACGTAATGGTTGCCAATGCACTTCAGAATCTTTTGAAACAGATTTAACATCATTTAATTTCTCAATCGAACAATTTCCAAAACGGACACAATAAATAAATTCATTTGTTCGAGAAAATTCATCCGCACGAGCAGTACCTTTTCTACTGATAATACTACTTATCATCTGAATTTTAGCTTCTGGAAAAATTTGCTCCAACAATAATCCTAATCTAGCATACTCCTTTTCATCTATTGTAACAATTAGAACGGAATTATTAGGATTTAATAATTGAGCTGCTAATTTTAAACGTCTTTCCATAAATGTTAACCATTTGCTGTGTCTATATTTATCATTTTCATCAACATAATCATTATTATATTTCCAATCAGTAGCACCTGAATTATATGGTGGGTCAATATATATGCAATCAACCTTACCAGCATATGCATAAGTCAAAGCTTCCAATGCATGATAGTTCTCAGAATTAATTACCATATGATATGGATCTTCAGGTTTCCCATTCTCTACACGGTCAACCTCTTTTAAACCTGGATAAATAACATCTCTATATCCAACGATTGGAACAATATCTTCCACTGGTACTTCATAAAATTCGTCACTATTCTGAATAATTGCAACTCCATCTTTAATTTCTTTAACAGTCCATACCACTTTGTTTACATCTGTTTCTTCATGTCCGCGTTTGGATAAAATATTAACATTATCACCAACTCCAGGCAATTTTTTATATAATCTTACTGCATCTGGTAAGTTATTCTCATATACAAGACCATAAGAATGCGTCTTCACATATTTCTGAATCTCCCTTGCTAATGCAGGATTTAATTTTGCAACTTCTTCAATCACAGCATGAATATTAGCCATATTTTAATTCCTCCTTAAAATTATATCATGAATTAATTAAATCCCTTTAGATTTCAAAAACTCATCTAGTATATTTCTCAACATACTTTTCATTCTAACATCATTAAATACACAATAAGTTTTTAATCTTTTTTTCATATCCTTTATGATATAGATCTGAACAGGCGTCATCAGTTCTACAGTTTTATTTATAGGTACATATACTCATTCAATAATAATAATTTTCACTACAATCTTTTGCCTATTCAAGTCTCCATTTATCCATCTACTGTACATTTAATCTTATGTACTTTGAATCTATATTTCGCCATATTCTGTTCTTCTTTTCAGTCTACTTCAAAATCGTATTCATTTACTTTCAAAATTTATGTTTTCATTATATCATTAATAGATATAGCGTCAATAATAAAATCTACCTTGACTACCATAGTAAATTTTAAGATATAAGTTTTTATACAACGCATAAATAAGATTATAAACAAACTGTACAATTTTATCAGATTAATTATCATATTCCTTGTATAACAGAAAAATTTATTTCTCAAATATTATTTTCTATAATTTTTTTATATACACAAATAATATCTAGTTATTTTACTAAATATATTATATATTATTTTGTATTAAAAGTAATCTTGCTTAATTCAAATATCTTCATTTTATTACCTCATATAATAAAAAAAATATTGATTTTTCAATCAATATCTTTTTAGTGGATTTCAATGGTGGAGACGAGGGGAGTCTATAAGTGGTTATTTGATTGTTTTGTTGTTTTTCGTAAGTGTAGGCATATAGCTATTTAGTTATGATGTTAGAGCAATTTTTTGGTTATTTTTTATTGTTTATTTTTGTAGTTGGGGTATTATTGGGGTACAATTTTTTATTTAGTATTTAAATATTAGTATAAAAATAGGTTTTATAACTAATTGTTATAAAACCCATTATTTATGATACCTTCAGCTTTGACTCTTATTATTGTATAGTATTTTAGAATATTTAAAATCTCTTTATCATTTGTCAAATAAATTTTGAGCTTTTATTATTTTATCAGCCATATTTTTACTCCTTTTATAATACCATTGCAATTTCTTCATCTAATATTTTTTTTCTTTCTTCCCAGTCAGGCATAAATATATAAAGAAAGTCATAAAACTCTTTATTATGTTCATTGTGAATCATATGAATTAACTCATGTAAGATAACATATTTTATGCAGTACTTTGGGGCTTTGATTAAATCTCGATTTAATATTATTGTATTTTTACTAGCAATACATGATCCCCATCTTGTTTTCATTTTTCTTATATTAATTTTTATATGAGGAACATCATATTTACTTAACTGTGGGTAAGTTTCATTATACAAATCATTAAATATAGTTTTACATTTATAATCGTACCAATTATTTAATAACTCTTCTTTTCTCTTGTAATTACCCTTATCTTTCACATTTAAATAAATATAACCTCTAAAATATTTTACAACTTCTTCTTCACTTTCTACTACTTTAAGTCTGTACTGTTTTCCTAAATATTTTAAAGTCTCTCCACTAACTAATTCTTTCTTATGTTCTTTTTCCGGTTCATGATTTTTGTAATATTTTAAATTTTTTTCAATCCAGTCAGCTTTCTTAGAAACAAACTCTTTTATATATTCTAGTGGAACTTCTTGATTAGCAGATACAACTACATCCCCACTAATTTTAATATTTAAGTTAATATTTTTAATATGTTTTCTCTCAAGCTTAAATTTAATTATACTTTCACCATAGATTATCTCATATGTGTTCATTTTGTCTCCTAATATCTCTTTAACGCTATATTTTTTACTTTTTCTATTATTTTATCTATATCGTCAAAAGTAAGTTCTATTCCTGTTTTGTCTGTATAATCAAATATAATATCATCTATTTCTTGAGCTATCTGATTGTGTACATCAGTATTATTATGCCAATCAACTTTACACTTTTCCCTAATTACATTATCAATTTGTAAAGCTAACTTTGCCAAATCGTCCATTTCACCATATTCACTATCGCTATCACAGACTACTTCACTTACTACACCATAGAAAGCCTGTGCATTCTCATTATACTTAATAGGGTCTGGATACTCTGTTTCATCTTTCTTTTCTCTATATTTATTCTTTAGATCTTCCATTTTATTTAGATAATCAACTTCAGATATTCTTTTATTTTTATAATCTTCTAATACTTTTTCTATTCTCTCTGAGAACTTTTTATAGTAAGTAGGATTTTCATCCCATTTTTCGCTTATACTTTTTCCTAGTCTTGTTCTAATCGTATCTGCTTTTGATCTAGGATTTTTGGCATTCTTTACTTCTTCTTCAAAAGCTTTTTCATCAAGTATATCTACTGGATTAGTTATATACATCATACCTTCAGCTGCAATGTAATTATCTATTAGTTTTTGCATTCTAGCTTCATATTCTTTATTGTCTATACTATCTGAATATCTTCTTTTTACAGACTGTCTTAATTTCTGACAGAACTTGAAATATGATTTATGTTTTTCTATCTCTTCTTTTCCTAATTCATTATAAATTTTTTCAGATTCTAGGGTTATTGATAAATTCCTTCCATAGTTGCTTACTAACTCATAAAAATCTGTTCTTAATTTATTATCAGCTAGGTAAACTTCATATTCTTCTTCATCATCTTTATTTTTTACACTATTAAAGAAACTAATAAGTTCACTGTAATATTGCCTTAAAGAACCTATTATTACACTTACATTACAAATAGCACCTTTTAGATCTTTTCCTTCAAAGTTCTCAAGCCCAGATCCACTATATTGGCTCATAGCTTCATCAAGCTTTTTTATTAACCCTCTATAATCCACAATATAACCATAGTCTTTACCTTCATATAGACGATTAACTCTTGCAATAGCTTGAAGTAATGTATGTTCCTTCATTTCTTTATCTATATATAAAACAGTTGCTCTTGGTGCATCAAATCCTGTAAGAAGTTTTTCTACTACTATTAATAAATCTATTTCACCATGAATGAAGTTATCTTTTATCGTATCTTCATATGATGTAGAATTACTGTATTTCTTCATCATTTCATTCCAAAACTCAATAATCATATCCTTAGATACTTTATCTACTTCTTCATTTCCTTCCCTCATATCAGGAGGTGAAATTACAACTGCCACATTCATATCATTCAGCTCTTCAAAAGCTCTTAAATATTTTATAGCTTCTGATTTACTACTAGTTGCTAACATAGCTGTAAATGGTGAGTTACTACTTTTATAGTTATTCACAAAATGTTCATTTATATCAAAAGATATTAGCCTTATTCTTTGTTCACTAGATGCTACTCTCTCAAAACAACTCCATTTTTTCATTACTTCTTCTTTTTGAGCTTTATTAAGATTTCTTGTAATTATATCAAGTTGTAAATCAATAGCTCTCCTATTAACGCTTTGTTCTACCATTCTTCCCTCATATAAAAGTGGCAGTATAGCTTTGTCTTCTACTCCATCAGCTATAGTATATTTGTGTATTAGTTTACTCCCAAACTTTTTAACTGTACTTTTTTGCTTTTTCATTAGAGGTGTACCTGTAAATCCTATATAACATGCATTAGGAAATACATTTTTCATCTTTGTATTTAATTCTTTATACTGACTTCTATGAGACTCGTCTACTAACACAAATATATCTCTATTCTCCAACTTTGTTTCTTTATTTGCTGCTGTATCAAATTTATGAACTAAAGTAGTTATGATATCAGCCTCATCATCATTAATTAGTTTTATTAAATGATTACCAGTTGCTGCCTTTATTGCTCTTAATCTTGTATGGTTAAATGTTCTATTAATCTGTGTATCTAAATCAACTCTATCTGTAACAACTATGACTTTAGGGTTTAGAGTTGCAAGTTCAGATAAAATATATTTTGCTACCATTACCATTGTTAAAGATTTTCCAGAGCCTTGGGTATGCCATATAACCCCAGATTGTCTATTTCCATTTTCATCATTTTCTTCTATAGTCTTCATTATTTCTTTTATTGCAAAATATTGTTGATATCTACATATTTTCTTTATATCTTTATCAAATAATATAAAGTATTTGATAAATTCAATAATTCTTGATGGATGAAGTAACGAGATTATATTTTTATCTTGGTTAGTAGGTATTCTTCCATTTACTACTTTGGCTAGTTCAGACCCTAGCCATTTATTATTTTCCTCTTTCCATACACTCCAAAACTTCTTAGGAGTACTGCATGTAGCATACTTGGTTTCATTCTTATTAGTCGCCATTACAATTTGTATAAATTTAAATAACTGAGGAATATAGTCTTTTGATTGATTTCTAATCATTTGACTTATACCTTGGTCTATAGATAATGAGCTTTTTTTACATTCTATAACACCAAAAGGAATTCCATTTATAAATAATACTAAGTCAGGTCTAGCTGTATTTTTTCCATCTTCACTTTCAACTGAAAATTCTTCTACAATATAAAAGTCATTGTTACTTATATATTCCCAGTCTATAAACTTAATTGTAAAACTTCTTTTAGTTCCATCTTCTAAAGTTTCAGTGTAACTTCTTCCTAAAAGTAATGTGTTAAATATTTTTTCATTTGTTTTAACTAGCCCATCAGTTAATAATTCGTCTAAATCATTCATCGCCGTATTTATATTTTTTTCATTAAATTTATACTCTTTACCCTTATATGTGTAAGAGTTTAATTCTTCTAATTTAGATTTTATTATTGGTTTTAGTAATACATTATATAGATTCCCTCTCATTATTTCAGCGTCTTGTGTATCTATATATGTGTATCCCAAATTTTTCAATACTTCTATAGCAGGTTTTTGGCTTATGTTTATTTCATCTAATTTTTTATTATCCATATCGTCCCCCCTATCTTCTATATTAAGAAACAGCTAATTTATAATATTAACTGTTTCTTTTTAGTATTTAATATATTTTATAATTACTTATACTCTTACTATACCTGTTAAAAGTAATTGCATAATACCTTTCTTTTGCTCTTTTAGTAGTTCTATTTCTTTTCTTAGTAAATCAATTTCTTTATCTGATGTTCTTAGTATAGACGCAATCATTTTTTGTTCATTTATGTCTACAGGTATATTAACCTTTATTCTCTTAAAATTTTCATACTTTAAGTTTAATGTATCACTTACCAAACCTTGAGAGTGTCTATAAAATAAATTAATTATCTTAGGAAGTTTAAATAGATACGAGATAAATTCTGAATCAACATTTTCTGTTGGTTGTAATATTGTATATGCTGGACTCACTATACCTTCGTATTTAGAAAAACCAGATACTCCTTGCCACATTCTCATTGTATTATAGCCTATATCTCCAGGTAAGATTCTCTTATATTTACTCTTATCTTCACTAGAGTTATCTTTTATATCTACTGCTGTTCTTTTTACAACCCCATTAGCAGAAGTTATTGCTAATAATTCTAAATCACTATATCCCATTTCTTTTCTTTCCTTCATAACATTACCTAGCTTTACAGTTTTCCATTTTTCAGTACATCCATTTATTCTTAATTGCCCAGTTAAGATTCTTTGCATTAGTCCTTTTTTACAATTAATTTTTTCATCAAGTAGTTTACTCTTTAATTCAATACTAGCTTTTACGCTATTATAAATAGTAACTATTTTCTCTTGTTCTTCTAATTTTGGTATGCATATACTTTTTTTCATCCAATCATTAGTTTTAAATAAGAGTTTTTCTATATGAACACCATCACTAGATATATAAAAATTTCTTTTCATAAATGGTAATTGCACATACAAATTGATAAATTCTAAATTAATTTTTAATTTAGGTAAAAAAACATTGTATTCATTAGATACTATTGAGTTATCAAGTTCTTCAGGAACTATTCCACAGGCTCCATGGGCTATTTGTCTTTTGGAAATTAAAAAATCTCCTTGCTTCACTCTAAATTGATTTTTTACTAATATCTTATTTCCATAAAACTTACCTCTAGAATCTATTCCATTATAATTTCGTCTGACAGTAACAAGTTCATATCTGTCTGTATCTTTCATTTCAATTGGTCTTTCTATTAGTTGTAATACATCATTTATAGTTATCCTTTCCCAATCTTTAGGAAAATTGTATTTACTATAGTTATAACTCAAATTTTTCATAACCTTCACCTCCTATTTCAACTTTCTCTGCTCTTCCTTTTCAATGGTCTTAACACTTCTCTCTGGTGTTGGTAAGTCCTCAGGCATTGTTCCACCAAGTTCTTTTATAGTATTTCTAACTTTAGTCCCAACCTCATAATGAGTTCTATTTTCATTGTCTTTTCCTTTAATATTATCTCTTCTCAGTTTTTCCTCTGTTTGTGTAGCTCAGAATAGATTTGCAGCTAGTTCTGTACTCCCCATATGATTTAATATATTTTGACTCTTCTTTAAACCTTCTTTAGCGTGTCCATCCCTAGCTTTCAATCCACCATAAAGACCCATATATCCATAATTTTGAAAAATAGCATATACAATATTAGTTTTTACACCTGCCTCTTTTGCTGCATCTACTAATTTTTTGAGTATTCAAGAGTTTCTGCTAATTCTCTTCCATACCAAAATTCTTGATCATATGCATTTATATGCTTGATTTTTTCAAGTATTTTTTCATTATATTGTTGAATTTCACTCATAGCATTCCTCCTTAGTTTAAACCTAATTCTTCTAAGTATTTAGCCATTTGAGTTTCAACTTCTGATATCTCCGCTTTTAACTTAGATATGTTTTCTGCTACAACTTCCATATCAACCATTTCTTCTTCTTCAAAAGTATCAACATATCTAGGTATATTTAAATTATAATCATTTTCTTTTATTTCTTCTGAACTTGCTACGTAACTATACTTATCTAAAGTTTCATAACTTTCATATACTCTAACAATCTCTTGTAAATCTTCTTCCCTTAACTTATTCTGATTTTTACCCTTTTCATAATGATCGTCTCCTGAAGCATCTATAAACAACACATTATCTCTTTCTCTATTGTTTTTAAATATTAATACTACTGCAGGTATTCCTGTTCCGAAGAATAAATTTTCTGGTAATCCTATTACTGCGTCTAAAAGATTTAACTCGAGTATTTTTTTTCTTATTTTTCCTTCACTAGCACCTCTAAATAATACTCCATGAGGTAATACAACCCCCATTCTTCCTTCTTCTGCTAAAGAATATAACATATGCTGAATAAATGCAAAGTCACCTTTGCTTGATGGTGCTACTCCCCATTCAAATCTTCTGTGTATATCTAGACTACTTTCCATCTTAAATTTTTTGTCCTCTACCTCAGCCCCTGAGAATCCCATAGCCCACTTATCTAAAGAGAAAGGTGGATTAGCTACAACAACTTGAAACTTCATTAATTTTCCATCTTCTAAATGAAGTGGATTTGATAGAGTATCTCCATTCTCAATCTTTGCATCATCAATACCATGTAAGAACATATTCATCTTACAAAGTGCTTGAGTTTGTCCATTTCTTTCTTGACCATAAATCTGAGCTTTTCCATTAGGTACTTTTTTAAATGCTCTTATAAGAAGAGATCCTGAACCACAAGTTGGATCATATATTCTATCATTTGCTTCAGGTTTTACTAGTCTAGCAAGTAACTCTGAAACCATTGATGGAGTAAAAAACTCTCCTCCTTTTTTTCCTGCATCTGATGCAAATTGAGCTATCATATATTCATAAGAATCTCCAATTACATCATTTCCTGCTATATTACTTGGCTTTAAATTTAATGATTTGAAATCATTTAATAAAGTTCTTAATATGGCATTTCTATCATTAGTTTTTCCTAATATAACTTCTGAATTAAAATCTATATTTCTAAACACACCTCTTAATTTTGATTTATTTGATTCCTCTATATGCTCCAATGCTTTATTTATAATATCCCCTATACTACTATCATTTCTCTTCTCATATAAATAATCAAAAGTAGATTTTTCATCTAATATAAATCTTTCTCTGCTTAAAGCTCTTTTTATTCTAGCTCCATCATTATTATATTTTGATGCATACTCTTCATAATGCTCTACATAAACATCACTTAAATATTTTATAAATAACATTACTAATATGTAGTCTTTATATAAAGACGAATCTATTTTACCTCTAAAAGTATCTGCTGCCCTCCATAGAGTTGAGTTAATTTCTTCTTGTGTAGTTTTTTTTATTTCCATACCTTTACCTCCATTTTATTTGAACATTTTACTCATTATAGTTTTGTGGTATTTATTTTTTTCATCTATAAATTGTTCTAGTATTTGTTTCTCTTTAATTACTAATTTGTTTAATTCTATGACCTTGTTTTGATTTTCTAATGTGTACTCTGGTATCTTTATATCTTTAAAGCTGCTAGTTCTTACAATTGGCACTGCACTACCTATAGTATCTGCTGCTAATCTTCTTTTACACTTTTCTGAATTTAGATATACTTGAATAAATCGAAAATTTATAGTTTTTGACCTATTTCTTATTATAGCAAATAAAGATGGTATAACTATATTTTCCTGATCTTTAGTTATGTATATTGCAGTATTTGGTGAACTTAATCTTACTATAATATCTCCTTCTTGTGTTAAATATTTACTTTTTATTTTTTCTTCACTAGTAAAATTATCTAGGTAATCATCTTCAAGATATCCATTTTCACTAAAACTTTTTAAGGTAAGGAGTTCATATTTGAACCCCTTATTAGTTGATGACTTTTTCCTAGCTAGTACTAACCCAGTACTAATGTCTGCTATCTCGTCTAATTTCAAATTATCACCTCATTACTTCATATAATCTGCTGCATATACAGTAGATTTCACATTTTGTGGTGTTACTAAAACTGGCCACCAGAAAGGTGTTCCGCTCCATCCATACTCTTTATCAGCCTTTCCATTTTGTTTTATTAATATTAATGATGGATTGTCTATTGCCATTTCTTTTGCAGGAATACCATCTTGTGTACCATTATCAGGAGAATTCATGATTCTTCCTGATCCAGGTGTGTATTTTTTAGTATCTCTTCCTTCTCTAACAACTAAATGTACTTCATCTTTAGATAGGTAATTAATTAAAGATAACATAGTTTCTTTATCTACAGAATAATTATCATCTAAATCAATAGTTTCATACACCAAATTAATAATATCACATGCTATTTCCTTGTTAACAGTAAATTCTGATGCTTTTTTATGATCTGGATTTTCATTAATTATTATTTTATCTATTTTGCTTACTATAGGTATTATTTTGCTTTTACACTTTGGTGTAAATCCTATTGGCAACATTCTTCTGTGCTCTTTTAGTATATGAGTTTTACTTACCATTATTTTATTAGGAGAGCAAGGAATTATTTTGCCTAGTGAATCTCTTCTTATGAAAATAATTCCATCTTTATTCTTTTGTTCTTCAAAATCTTTTCTTAATGCCGAATCAAATTCATTTATTTTTACCATTTGATTATAAAGATGTTTAGTAGTATACAATCTTGTAACTGCTAAATCTTCTAACTTTCTATAACCAAACATTCTTGCATGCTGCAATACTGTATCTTGTTGCATCTTCTGAGGCCTTCTTCCATACACAAAACCTAATAGATTTGAAATAGTTATACCTCTGTCTAATATTTGCCCACCTACAAATATATTTAATGGTGTCCTAAGTTCTAATTGCCCTCTTTCATCTAACATATCTTTTACTTCATTCTCTGAGTTGACAACAGATATAGTTATTCTTTCACTGATTGCTGTATATACTTCTGATTTCAATATTTCTTCATCTATACTGTCAAATCCATATGCTTCTATACTTCCACTTAAATCCGCTAATGATTCTAATATTAATTCATCTAGGGTCTCTTTATCATTATTTATTAACTCTTTAAGTTTTTCGACTAGTGTAATAATATTCTCTTGTCTTGTATGAGAGTTTTTTGCTATTTCTGTATGAATAATAAGGCTATATCTATTATTTTCATCAAATTCGTCTCCACCATTTTGAAGCAATCTAATAGTTCCTGCTACTATGAAGTTCATAATAGCTTTTCTTATTCCACTTATTTTTTTATGTGTAAGAACTTCTTCTTCTTTAAATACTCTTCTATCACTATTTTTTAGAATCTCAAACTCTTTTTGATCTATCTCTTCAAATAAGTATTGTGCTAACGGATTTTCTTCATGATTAAAATAATAATCTCCACCTATATATCCTTTTCCTGGTGGTACCAATACTGTGTGAGCAGGTTTTATTGGATAAATATCTACACCTAACTGAAAAGTTTCTGGCTGAAGGTATAATGAGTATGGAGTTGCTGTCACTTGGATAAATCTACATTCATCTAAAGTTCCCCTAATTTCATTTATATCTGCTACAATCCTTCTAATATCAAAAGCTTCATTTTTCTTTTCAAATCCAACACTAGCAAAATCTGCTTCATCATCAATAATCATGCACTTTTTATTAGATTTTAGAGGATAAGTTTCTATAAAATCTTTAAATCTTGTAAGATTGTTTTTTTCTTTTTTGATTATTATTATCATCTTTTGTTTTAGTTCAAATAGTGATAGATTATTTGGCATTGACATTATATCAAATATTCTTACATGTTCCCCTTTAAACTCATATTTCATTCTTGACAGTGTTTGTTGAGATAATGCGTTAGTTCCTTTAGTCAATACTACTGCTAAATCATATCCGTTATCAAATCCTAATGCAATTGTACCTATAAATGTTTTTGTTTTTCCACTTTGAATCTTACCAAGCATCATTAAAGGTTCATTTTTTAAACCTTCTAGCGTTTGAATACTTTCCTCTATGCATTCCTTTTGCTCCACTGTGTATTCATTTGAATCTATTCTCTTTTTGTAAAACTTCCCATTTAAATTCATAAATCCCCCTATTTTTTGTACTACATTAAAAATGACTTACACTTGTATAGTAACCAAATTTTGTATTATTGTCAATCTTTTTTTGTACTATATCATAAATAACATATTTATTTTTAATAAAACAATCTTTTTATAAAAACATTGATTATTTAATCAATACATTTCGTTTGAATTTCAATAGTGAGGAATATAGAAATAGAAGTGGTATTTTACTTGTTTTATTGATTTATGTAAAGTTATCTATTTAATCATTTTACTAATTTTGACATTCTTTTTTTCATAAGACTTTTTATTTTTATAGTTGAGAGTATAATATTCTGTTTATCTAAAAATAGGCTAACACTTTTTTATTACTTTTGTGATTTTTATTTATACTCAAACAATGTAATATACATGTTGATTAATACCCTTTACTTTGTTTTGATGATAAATATAGTGTCTCTTTCTATTACTCATATTTTTCTTAAATAAATACTTGTAAATTACTTTATTTATTTGCTCTGATGTATATTTATTAAACACCCTTTTTTCTCATTAGGTTCTAGATTAAGTATTATCATATTATCTTCCTCGAGTTATTATTTTAAATTTTAATAAAATTATTGTATCATATGTTTATTATCAAAATATGTTATTCACCTAAATACACAAAACCTACAATATAATTAATTGAATAAAAAATTATAGAGGGCATATTTATGCCCTCCTTTATAAAATATATTTATTTTAAACAACATAATCAAAATCTATTTAATTCAAAATATTACAGTACAATTATTAATAAACTCAATTTGTGATTTAATTATTCTACTGAAATATACAAATTAATTACTTCAACAACTCAATTGTAAATTTTGCTCCTGCTTGAAATCCAAATTTATAACTAAGCTCTCTTTCAAATTCTATCAATGAATTAAATAAATCATTTAATTTTATTAACGCATGTATTCTATTTTCTTCTAATAATCCATTCTCTATTAATTCATTAATATCTCTAATTTCTTTCCAATTTTCAATATAATACTTATCTTTTTCTAAAATATCTTTGTATATATGTTCATTTATCCAATAATCAAAATATATTTCTATAATTTCATCATACATTTTAGTACCTCCTTGACTTTCATCTGGTACTTAATATATACTTAACTTGTGTAGGTTAGTGTACATTAAGTACCTAATTTATAAAGGTAGTTGTTATATTTATATGGCAACTACCTTTTTCTAATAAATTTTTCAATCTAAATACTATATATTTTAAATCTTTATTGCATACAATTAAGGATTATATACTTACCTTCTTACATTCCTTAAAAGAAAACAAACTTCCTATATACCAATAAGGTCTAAAACCTGATTCCCCATCTCTATTTTTAGCAACTATAATCTCACTTAAACTAGCTCCAAAACCTTTTTCTCTACGCCTTAATTCTTTTATATCCTCTATTCCCATTGTCTTACAATAATCAAGAGCCTCTTTCTCTGTAGGTCTATGAATATATATAACTGAATTAGAATCCATATATATCTGTTTTGAACTTCTCATTACTCTATCACCTTTTGGTCTTTCATCCTTCAATTCATCATTTAATTGAGCCAACTGTATAATTGGAATATTAAAGTCTAAAGTAATCTTTTTTATTTGCCTTGATAAATCAGCAAATTTAGCTTCTCCAACTTCTTTACCTTCATAATCCAAAATCTGAAGATAATCAATTATAACAACATCTGGTTTAATACTTTTTATCTCCCTCTTAATTCCTGATATTGTATTCACTGAATCATTAATATATAGATTATTCTCCTGATTTAAAGTACTTAAAGCATTTATGTATTTAATTATTTCTTCTTCATTTAGATTTCTATTCTTCATTTTTACAACTGATATTCCAGTTAAAGAAGCTATGTTTCTAAACAAAATTTGTATATCACTCATTTCACCACTTATAAAAAGTACTTTTTTACCTTGAAATACTACATTTCTCATTATCTGTAAGGCTAGTGCTGTTTTTCCTCTTCCACTTTTGGCCGCTATTGTAATTAATTCACCACTATATAGACCTCCAATAGTTTCATCTAAAAATTTTATTCCTATATTGATACCTTCTTCAATTTCATCATTTATGTATTCAAAGGCTCTTTCTGATATAGCTGTTATACTAGAATCCTTCTTAACCAATTTCTGATTGACTTCATTAATGTATTTTTCTAATTGATATATAAGTGTATTATCATCTATTTCACCTAATTTGAATTTATTAAATTTATCAATTATATTTCTATTTTTATATTTTTCAATAACTATCTCAATATAATGAGATACATTACCTATAGTTGGAACTATTGTTGATAGTTTTGTCAAATAACTTATACCTCCAACATAATCTATAAGCCCTTTTTTCTTTAAATCTTCTGTAAGAGTTATTATATCTATAGGCTCATCCCTTTTATGTATATCTTTCACTGAATTGAATATATGTTTGTGTTCTTGATGATAAAACATATCTTCACTTATTAATATTTCAATCTCTTCTATTTTCCTCGAATCTAGTAAAATACTACCTAATATAGATTGTTCTGCTTCTGTGTTCTTAACTAAATTACTCATATTATCCATAATATAAACTCCCTACCACTTTAATTGTGAATCATCTGGACTATATGCATCTGCATCTACTTTGACATTAATTGATTTATCTTGATAATTGCCTTCTAATATCTTAATAAAATTATTTGGGCTCATTATCCAATCAAAACTTGCCTTCCAACCTTTTTCATTGCTTCCATTTAAAAAGCTAGTTTTACTAACTATATGAATAATTTCTAATACAGTCTCTTTATCATATTCTTTTATCCTAGCATTAATTACTTTTTTTCTAGCTTCTGTAAGTTTCTTTACTTTTGATAGTTCTGTACAAGTAATATTGAATTTTTCTATAATTTCACTGTATATTTTACTTTTTTCATTATTTACATTCTTGTTAGTTGTTAGTTGCTTGTTAATTGCATGTTGATTAGTCTGTTGATTTTCTTCATTAGATTGATATAGCTCCCAGTTTTCAATAGTTATAAGCCTATTTTTGTTTGTTGATTCATTTGTTAGAAATCCATATCTTTCAAATTTCTTTAAAGCAGTTCTTACATTCTGAATACTTACATCTTTTGAACACATATTTGCTATACTTTCCAAAGATGTTATTAACTGTCCAGATTTAACTTCATATTCTTTACCTCCATAAACCCATTTATTAGGCTTATGATTAACTGACAGTAATAAGTTTATGAGTATATCTCTTTGTTTGGAATTACAATCTTTATATAGTGGGCTTTCTTTTATCTTTCTATGAAGCTTTATCCAACCTAGATTACTCAAGTACTATCACCCACTTAAACCTATAATTTTATACCATTTGCATTTTCAATAAACCAATCATCTAGTTTATTTTTTATTATATAAACTCTATTATCTATCCATATACAAGGAAATCCTTTATTTTTAGAATGACATAACTGTCGAAACTTTGATTCCCCTATTGGATAAGTTTTAGAAGCTTCTTTACAAGTGATAAGTTGAGCTTTATCTCTTCTATATGTCTGTATCTCCTTGTACCCTTTTGCCTTTTCTTGTGCTTCTTGTTCTTGCTTTACAAGTATATTCAATGTAGCTTGTAGTGTTTTAAGAACTTCCAGATTATTTGTATCTGCCATACATCATTCCCCCTTATCAAAAAATAATTCTTCTACGCTTGTATCTAGTTCTTGAGCCAATTTTAACATCAACATATTACTTGGATTTTTTGATTTGCCTCTTTCCAAAGAAGATAAATAATATCTTGAAATACCAACTTTCTCAGCTAATTCATATTGCTTTATACCTTTTTCAATTCTTTTTAATTTGAGCTTCATTGATTTCCTCCTTCCTCTCATACCCATATTGTGCCTTTTTATCTTTCTATAAAACAGAATAACACCCATTTCGTGCTTTGTCAATATATTTAAGTGTATTAATACACCCATTTCGTGCTATAATGTATTTGAGGTGAAATTATGATAAATAGTACAATCGGAGAAAAGATTAAACAATATAGAAAATCATTAAATATGTCAAGAGATGAGCTAGCTAACAAAATTGGTTGTTCAGTTCATGCTATAGCTAAATATGAACAAAACCAAAGAAAACCTAATTTAGATATGATAAAAAAAATATCTACTGCTTTATCAATTCCTATAAATAGACTTATTATTGAAGAAAATGATTTAGATACTTCAACAAATAATTATACTAATTTAAAAGAATTTGATTCAGTGGTAAAAACATTTGATAATTACTCAGCAAAACTCATCGGAAATAATATAAGCAAATTTAGAAACATAAATAATATCTCTGTCAAAGAGCTCTCAGAAAAAATAAATTGCTCTGAAAATGAAGTTATAAATTATGAAAATGGAACAAAAATGCCTAGAATTGAAATATTAAAAAAAATAGCACTTGCTACTTATGCCAATATTGAAGATTTATTTGGATTCCCATTAGAAGAGATAAAAATAGATAACCAAACAATCCTTTATAGAAACCCTCAGACTGGATATATTGTAAATGACTTTCTTATTGATTTTATAAATAAAGATATTGACATAGATAATACTCCAGTTTCTCATTATATAGACAAGTCTGAGTTTGATTTAGTGATTTATATATTAGAAAATTATGGTTATGATATAAAGACAGACTATAAAACAAAGTTTGAAATTATAGACAATGCAGACACAATAAAACCAATTAACTTAAACTTTTCTGACTTCAAAGACTTCTCTAAAAATCTAAATTGGGTGATAAATAGTCTTGTTGAAAATTTTGTACAAGAAAATTCTAATGGTATTATTGAAGATGAGGATGAAGAATATTAGTATTGCACATTTTTAAAATATTGGTTTACTTATTAACTTTTATACATTCATAGTTAATAAATAAAAATTAGATATGGAAGGAGCTACAATCATGAATAAATCATATATACCAAAATACATATATAAATTCCCTACTAACCTACCTCATGGAGATAAAAAATATACTTTAACATATATTAGAAGAATGATAAGTGAATTTGTATATGATATGGGTAACCTAGAAAATAACCCCTTTACATTCCCAGAAGTACAAACATTACTTGATGGTATAACAGTGGGTGGACATAAATTAAGTGACCAAAATCAAATACTAAATATAAAATCATCATGGGATTATGTAATAAAATTAAGTAACAAAGAAAACTTATCTTTAAATAAAGATACAATTTGCTCTATACATAAAATAGTTGCAAGAGATGAAGCTCTAATCGTTGGAGATTTCAGAAATGGTAATATAGGTATAGCTGGTACCACTCAATATGAGTGCATAGAAGTCACTCTATTAAATGATTTATTTGTAAGTGACATAAATATCATAAATAAAATAACTAACCCCTTAGAAAAGGCTATAATAATAAATTTATGGTTGTCCTATTGTCAATTCTTCTATGATGGTAATAAAAGAACTGCTAGACTTACCTCAAACCTAATACTTATAAATAATGATATAGGAGTTCTATCAATACCAGCTAAACATAAACAAGAATACAACACATTAATGCTAAACTTCTATGAAACACTAGAAGCTGATGAAGTTATAAAATTCTTATTAGAGAAATGTATTACATTCTTTGATGGATATAACTATAAATCATATAAGGAGCTGTTTAAAAATGGCAACTAAAAGAGCTAATGGAGAAGGCTCTATCGGAAAATATAAAGATGGTTGGCGTTCCCGTATAATGATTGGTTACAATGAAGATGGTAAACCAATAAGAAAAGAATTTTATGGTAAGACTCAAAAGGAAGTTAAAGATAAATTAGATGCTTATAAAAAACAATATTATTTAGCTCTGATATTTCAGATGATAAAATAACTTTAGAACATTGGTTTTACAATTGGTTGTTTGAATATAGAATAAAAGATTTAAAACCTAAGTCATTTGAGAGATATGAAAGCATATATCGCAATTATATTAAAGATACTGATTTAGGCAATGTTAAATTAAGGGACTTAAGAGTATCTCACATACAAAAATATTACAATAGATTACTTGATTCCAATAAAAGTATACCTACTATAAGACAAATAAACACTAAACTGAAAACCTGCTTATCAGAAGCTGAAAAACAAGGTCTTATACAACGTAATTATTGTACTATGGCAAATATACCAGTTGAGAAAAAAGAAAATAAGCTTGAAATATTGACTCTTGAACAACAAAAGAGTTTTATAAAAGCTATAGAGGGGCATAAATTAGAGGTATTATTTTTACTTGCTCTTGGTACTGGACTTAGATTAGGAGAATTATTAGGACTTAAATGGTTTGATATTGATTTTAAAAAGTCTAATTTAACAGTTAAAAGAACTCTTCAAAGAACATATTTTATAGATAAAACTGGAAATAGAGAGCTTAAAGTATTAGAGCAAGAGCCAAAGACATCAAATTCTTACAGAACTGTACCTATTCCAAAAGATGTTTTAAATAAATTGAAAGAGCATAAAGTAAATCAAAATGTGGATATATTAAAGGCTGGAGAATTATATAGAAATGATAATTATGTATTTTGCAATGAATTAGGCATCCCTATAGATGATAAAAGACCTTTAAGGAATTTAAAGTCTATATTAAATAGCTTAAATATAGAGCCTATAAAGTTTCATGGTCTTAGAAAAACTTATGCAACTAGACTTTTTGAGAATGATGTCCCTCCTAAAACTGTACAAGTTTTAATGGGTCATTATGATATATCAATAACTTTGAATATATATACTCAAGTTATGGAAGATAAAAAAATTGAAGCTGTAGAAAAGTTGGATAAAATATTTTCATTGTAAAAATCAAATACATAAAAATACTATGATTTCATATAGTTAATTACAAAATCAAAATAAGGATACAAATTAATTTAATATTATCTTGTATCCTTATTTCGTATCTAGTTTTTTAACTATTTATCTTGGATAGCCTTTATGATGCATTAATCCATTTTCTAGCATTAATTCTTGAGCCAAGTATATATGACCCTTACAGTGCATATCTGATACACCCTCACTTATAAGTTTATATGTTTCAGAAGTATATAAATAATCCATACTTTCTTCCAAACTCTTGCCTGTCTGCCTAGAAAATTCTAATATAATTTTTTTATATAGTATTTGTAATAATGTTTTATTTGCTTCCATAAGCACTATACCTCCTCTTCACATCTAAACTTTAAATATTTATCTATTACATTTTGATTGGTTATACATATTTGTTCATTTGGTTTATAGTATTTTAGTCTTTTTAAAGCTTCATCTTTTTCAATAAGATTATCTTGATACAGTTCTATTGTATTGTAAATCTTATCATCAGCAATTCCACCTATTATAATGTCATATTTCATATATACATCACTCATATTTCTGCATTCTAATATAAAGTCAAGCCATTCTAAATTATAACTATCGAATATTTTTACATTACAGATTTTTTTTAATTCATCAATATCTAAAGAATAGCTATTTAAATATGCTTTTTTACCCCTTTTCTTAAAACGTTCTGTCCAGTTAAGTGCCTGTGTTTTTATACTAGTTAAATAGAATCCTTTTCCAAAATCTAAAGAATCTCTTGAGAAGATAATATTAGGCGTTTTACCACACAGTATGAACCATGATATACAATCATTACATCACGCCCTTTTCTTTAAGCACTTGTATTAAATCTTGCACTATATAACTTTTACTTTGAGAATGTAGTGCTTCATAGCAAGGTATTATATAGTTATCTAAAATATCAGTATCATGTTTAAGAAGTTTATAAACTCCTTCTGAATCTATATCCAATTTTTCTGCTAAAGCTTCAATGCAAAAAATAGAAAATTCTAGTTTTCTTTCATCCATTACAAACCTCAACTCCTATCAAACTTATATAATATATATTTTTATTAATTAACAACTTCAACTGTTTTACATTTATAAAAATATTATATCATAAAGTAGATATTAAAATTCTATGTTACCTAATATCATAATAAATAAATGCTTTTTATACACCCTAAATGCACCCCAACATACCCACAAAAAAAACTCTTTTTCTGTAGTTGGGGTACGGTTGGTGGATTTTATCACCAAAACAAAAAATACTAGTCAATAAAGACTAGCATTTCCAAGTATTTCATCATTCTTTTTTAAAAATTGGTGGAGACGAGGGGAGTCGAACCCCTGTCCGCAAATCTTTTCCTCGCTGCATCTACATGTGTAGCCAACTTTACTAATATCTCACCTTACATAACGCCAAGTGGCAGGCTCTATGCTTAGCCAGTCCCAATTAATCTACCCTAAGTCGAGACACCCTCAAAGTAGTTCCCTGCATAATGACGTCCAGTCTTAGCCGGCAGGAGGGCTAAGAGGGACGAGCAGCAACTAGGCTGCTATCGCGAAATTATCGTCTGCGTTTATTTTAAAGTTCCCCAGTTTTTACGTGACCCAGAGTAACACGACACGCAGCCTCAAGTTCCAAACCCACGTCGAAACCTTTACGCCCCCTTGAGTAGTTTATAGTCCATTAGACTCTTCGCAAACTTTATCACCATTCTTATTAAATTTTTAATGTATATATAATATAATACTTTTAAGAATAAAAATCAATGTTATGTTCTAGATAATAAAGAATTTTATTCTAAAAAATACAATTTTAACTAGTTTAATATTTCCCTGTCATTTCTCTTTCTATACGTCTTTGGGCATCTTTCTTAGCCATATCTTGACGCTTGTCATATAACTTCTTACCTTTTGCTAAAGCAATCTCTACTTTAACTTTACCATTTTTTAAATATAAACTAAGTGGTATAAGTGAATACCCCTTTATAGTAGTTGCTCCAATAAGTTTTCTTATCTCATGCTTGTGAAGCAATAACTTTCTCACTCTTAGAGGGTCAACATTAAATATATTTCCTTGCTCATATGGACTTATATGAACTTGTTTTAAAAATACTTCACTGTTATCTACAGATGCAAATCCATCACTTAGGTTGACTTTACCCTGTCTTATTGATTTTACTTCTGTTCCTTTTAATTCAATTCCACACTCATAGGTTTCCTCTATAAAATATTCATGTCTTGCTCTTTTGTTTGTTGCTAATATTTTTTTACCAGCCATATAAATCTCACCTTCTTTGCTAGAAATTTCTTTAATATATACTAAAAATTTACTAATTATTTTATATCTACAAATCTTTTGACTACCCTGTATGATAACATATTCAAGTACTTTAGTCAATATGACAACTCATACATTAAACTAATTAAGCAAGATATATTAAATAATATAACAACATATTGTAAGAAATTGCATCTACTCTATTTAATGCAAAGTCAAAATAAATTACTAAAAATAATCTATCAAACTCAAAACAAAAATTTTAATACTCTAATACCTACTTCTAACTTCTAACTTTTCACTTTTCACTTTTCACTTTTCACTTTTCACTTTTCACTTTTCACTTTTCACTTTTCACTTTTCACTTTTCACTTTTCACTTTTCACTTTTCACTTTTAAATAATTTTAACACTCCCATAAAATATAATACCCACAAATTATAAATACTACTCAAAATACATACTCAAACAATATACTTCAATTATAAATATTCTTAAAATTTCTTAATATCTATGTAAAACTTTGATGATAAAGTAGCTAATTTTTCAAAAAAAATGTAATATATAGTTATATCTTATAATATTTTAGAGATAAATTTTAATATAGTAGGGAGAAATTTGTATGGATTTAAGCAAAAAAGTAAAAATTTTAGAAAATACATCAGATGGTAGAAGTGAATTTGAAATATTAGAATTTGAAAAACTTGAAGGTGCTTCTAGCCCAATGATGGCAATGGGATTATATTTTGCTAGAGAAGCTGGCTTGAAGGCTAGACAAATTAAGATAAAATTAAATAATTCATCAATAAAAACAGAAGCTGGTGCACTGTACTATTATAAAGGAAAGATATCTTCTGAAACTAAAATTGGTGGTGTTGGAGGTCTTTTCAAAAAAGGAATATCAGGAGCACTTACTAATGAGTCAATGATGAAACCTACATATAAGGGTACTGGCGAAGTTTACTTAGAGCCTTCTTTTAGACATTATTTATTTATGAGCCTTGATAATGATTCTATAATCGTCGATAAAGGTCTATTCTATTGTTGCTCTGACACTATAGAAGTAAAGGCATTTACGCAAAAGAACTTCTCTTCTGCTTTACTTGGCGGTGAAGGTTTCTTCCAAATAGAGTTAAGTGGTACTGGTGTAGTTGTTCTAGAATGTGTTGTGCCTCAAAGTGAAATTGTAGAATATGAATTGAGCAATGGAGAAGAATTAAAAGTAGATGGTAACTTTGCAATAGCCAGAACATCTGGAGTTAATTTTTCTGTTACAAAGTCAGATAAATCTTTAATTGGTTCTGCTTTAAATGGTGAAGGTTTCTTAAATACATTTACTGGAAATGGTACAGTTTGGTTAGCTCCTACTCAAGTAATGTACGAAAAACTAAGCTTTGGAGCCATGCCTACTAATGATAATATGAATAATAAGGTTTCTAAGCAAAAATAGAAATTTTATGAAAATTTTATAAAACTATTCATGTAAAGTTAATATAAAATATACTTTTGACATCTTTAGATAAAATTTAGTAAATAGATATATTTTATAATATAAAGACATCAGTGTAAATATAAAAAAGCTGTAGGTAAATTTGTTTCTACACACAAATCTACTTACAGCCTCAAATCTACTAATAGCCTCTTTTATAAATATAAATTCATATTTAAAGATATATTCGTTTTACCTAATGCTCTAATTCAAATCTTATCTGCGTTAAATCATTCAATTATCAATAAATCCAATTAAATAAAATTATGCATATATTATAAATCTAATAACTTTTATTATAGTTCTGATTATTAACCTAAAAATGCCTATTATTAATCTATTTAGTTTTACTACAATAAACAATTTTTATATTAGTATACTTAGTTTGCCTGCAATAAACAACTTTAATATCACTCTGTTTAATGTATCCTCAATAAACAACTTTTGTATTACTCTATTTAATTTACCTACAATAAACAATTTTAATCTAACTAACCAATCTTTCTTTTTATTGGCTTTATCAAAAGAGATACAACTATAAGCACAATACTTCCACATATCAACCAATACTTTTCATCAAAGCTACCTCGACTCATAGACATTATAAAGAAATTTCCAACATACTTATCTTTAGTCATCATATTTAAAATTAAATATCCTATAGATACCATATATCCTATAATAGTATTGTTAAATAAATTAGAAAATAACATACCTAAACTTCCTATAAACATAGCTGATGCAAAACTCCCCACAATATATTTAAATATAGGAAAATTGCCTCCAAGATGTTTTAACATCAGTACAAATCCAGCAATTAACACAAGTATACTTATAATTGACATTATTATTCTTATTAATTGTATAACTACTTGAGATACTGATTTTGATGATACTATCTCATCAATTTCCTTCGATTGTTCTAAGTAAAATATAGGAACTATCATTATTATTCCTGCTATTATAACATAGTTTTCAAGACATATAGCTGCTGAAATACTATCTAAATTTGCTACCCCTTGTATAAATGGAATCAAACATAACATACCAATTGAACATATTAGATTAATTAGAGTGCTTAATTTGAAGTTTTCTTTTATTAAAACTAAATAATTTTGAAAACCTTGAACCAACATTAAGATTCCCCCTTCTTTTTTGTTCATATAAAAATGTAGTTATCAAGACAATTATTAATGCTCCTAATCCTATTAAAAGTCTATTACTCATAATAGTATTAAAGTTTTCTGCTATAATAGTTCCATTTAGTACATTATTATGTCTTATCATTAGTCCCATTGATGGATAATCTCCTTCAAGACCTATAGAGTTTATACTGTAAAACCACCAAATTAATTGAACAATAATTGCTACTGGTGTGTCTGTTAAAACAGTCAGACTCACTCCTACAGCTGTAACTATCATAAGAGTTGGCAATAACCACCACAGTGTATATTTTATAAATGCTAAATTATCAACAGAAATTCCTTCATCTTTAGCAAATGAAATTAAAGGAAGTAATTCTTTTATACCTAAAATTAAAACTGGCAACATCATCATAAATACAAGAGCAAAATATCTTGATAAAATTATTTTAGATGTTGATGCTTGTTTTGAATAGACAATTTCGCTCATTCTTGAACGTCTATCTTTCATTGACATAAAAACTGCTACAAATACTGGAAATATACTTAAAATTATACCAATATAGTCACAAAAAATTCTTGCATAACCATTAGTTACTTTATCTTTTTGTATTGTATAGTTATAATTTTGCATAGCTTCTTCATAAGTAATTGGAACTATACCAAATCTTTGTAATTTATCAATGGCATACGCAGACCCACCACCTAAAATTTCATCTATGCTTTGCATTATTTCTTCAAATTTTTCAAATGATAATTTAGAAGAATTTATTTCTATATTTTCTCCACTTTCCCAAATTGAGTTTACTTTGTCAATACTGTTACCAGTTATCTCCTCAATATACTTCTCTATAGTTTGGGTCTTACTTTCATTTAATTTTATATGCTTAATAATTCCCATTGGATATGTTGTATATGAATTTTCTTGATATTCTCTAATTAAACTTATAGTTGCACTTGGAATTACTTTATCAGACTTCAAAGATTCTTTTTGACCATATGGATATTGATTGTGTTTTAAGTAGTATTCATCAATGTTTTCTACTTTTTGAGGAGCAACTAATGGATTCCCTTCATTAGGAATATTTTTGCTTACATCTTCTGAAACTGAGCTTCCAAGTTGTGAAATATAGAAAACTACTAATACTACAATAAAAACATAATAGACTGTGCTTTTTAATATGTTTTTACACTCTTTTATAAATAGATTCATATCTTATTTCCTCCCATCATAAGCATATAGCCATCTTCGATAGTTGGATTACATTCTACTGCTGTTTCAAAAGGTTTTTCTTCTGATATGATTCTAAGTGTAGCTTTTCCACCTTGAGTCAACATACCTATAACTACAAATCTATTTTTTATATTTTCTATGTCCTTTTTATCTACTTCAACACTATATACTTTTCCATAAGCAAGTTTTGTTAATGCCTCAGTTGTTCCATTATATATAACTTTTCCATTATCTAATATAGCTATATTTTCACATGTTGCTTCTATGTCTCCTACAATATGTGTTGATAATATAACTATTCTATCATTGGCAATCTCACATAATAAATTTCTAAATCGTATACGCTCTTCTGGGTCAAGTCCTGCTGTTGGTTCATCTACGATTAAAACTTTAGGATTATGAATCAGCGCTTGGGCAATTCCAAGTCTTCTATTCATACCTCCAGACAAAGATTTTACTTTTACTCTTTGATGATTAGTTAAATTTACTTTACTTAATAACTTATTGATAATTTTTCTTCTTTTTCCTGATGGTATATTTGATAAAACAGCTAGATAATCCATTGCTTCATACACTGTCATATTTGGATACATTGAAAAATCTTGAGGAAGGTAACCAACCATATCTCTAATTTCTTTCGTTTTTTCTATAGGAATTCCACACATATCTATTGATCCATCAGTTTTTGACAATAAAGTAGCTAGAATTCGCATAAATGTTGTTTTTCCTGCTCCATTTCTTCCCAAAAGTCCAAACATTCCACTATCAATTTCAATGTTTACATTTTCAAGAGCCAATTTTGAACCAAACCTCTTACTGAGATTAGACACTGATATTTTCATTTCCATATATAAGTACACCCCCATAAATCATTTTATAGTATTTTATTTTTATTAATTTTTTATTATATTTCCATAATAAATTCTAAAACTTAAGATATTATTTAGAAATTTCTAAATTTTTTCTAAAGATTCTAATTTCTCTTAATAAATAAAATAAATACGCTTATATACTAATGACTTCTGTACTATAGTGATTTAAAAATAATTGAAGTGTCTAAAAATAATATTACTATTTAAAAAGTTCTTTTAAAATTACTATAATTGGATTACATTCTACTGCTGTTTCAATATGTACGTTTATAAAGGCATCATTTACTCATATCTAACTTTATTAAAATTTACAACTTTATAGTAAACAACTTTATAAAACTTACAATCTTATGATAAATAGCTTTATAATAATCATTACATTATACAAAATATTACAGCTTGTCCCTCATTAGAAGCTACTTGCATAAATTTTTTAAGTTCAATTAAATTAGCCCATACATATTCAAAAAATTCATCCTCATCTTCATCATCCATAACAGGATAAATTTCATTTTCTAGCATTTCACTGACACTAAATTTTTTTCTAAATTCTTCTTCTTCCAAATTGTTCATTGCCTCTGATAGTTTTTTTACATCATTAGCTGTAATTAACATAGGATAAAATTCTCCTTCAATTTCCATAAATGTGTTTCCACTCAACACTAATTTACTAAAAATATTAGCATTATCTCCACCAAAAGGACAACCAGTTAGAGTAAACTGAATTGCATGCCATGCTTTATCAATATTAATACTGCTATCTTCCTGTACATCTTCAAACATAAAATCCTCTAAGTTATCTGTTGATTGTTGTAATTTCAAAATATTTTCTTCACTTATTCTAAAATAACTTCCTATCATGCCCATAATTACTTACCTCCTAAGTAGTATGTTTATAATTTTAACTCATAAGAAAAGGTATTGACAAGAAAATTCACTAAAAAAAATGTCATTACATCTTAAAAATCAAAGTATACATGAGGTAATATTTCTGATGTGGAACCAAAGAATTTTATTACGCACACACATACACTAATATTGCATAAATTAGTTCTATCTTTTTAGGAAAATACATGTGTTGTCGTGTCAAAATTATATAAAATAAAAAATAAGTGTATCTCAAGTTCTAAATGATACACTTATTTCCTATAAAAATCTATTTTTTAATATATATTTTTTGCTAAATGCTAAATATGGTCTAAACATCTACTTTTTATCAAATATTCTACATTTAGTCATACCATAAACACTACAAATGTTCATGTCTACTTTTAAATATTTCTGTATTTTCTTATTTTAAGATATTAATTTTTTCCTGTTTACTCTTATTTTCAAATATTAAACCTTATTCTTTATATTTTGTTTATTCTTCAATCTTTTTAACTATCTCAAAGTCAATTTCTTTAAAGTCTACATTTACACCTTCAACTTTTATCTTAACAAGGTCACCTATTTTATATGACTTCTTGGTTCTCTCACCTAACACACTATAAGAACTTTCATCATAGATATAATAGTCATCATTCATATTTGCAAGTCTTATCAATCCTTCTATAGTATTATCTAGCTCAACAAATATTCCAAATGAAGTTACACTAGATACAACACCTTCAAACTCTTGACCAACTTTATCCTTCATATAAAGAGCCTTATAGAAGTCATGTACATCTCTTTCAGCCAATTCTGCTTTTCTCTCTTTTTCAGATGATTGAACAGATGCATAATCTACTATAGTAGTAAGTTGCTCTTGTCTCTTTCCATTTATCTTATTATTTAAAGACTCTTTTATTATTCTATGAATTTGAAGGTCAGGATATCTTCTTATTGGTGAAGTAAAGTGACAATAGAATTTAGCAGCTAACCCAAAGTGTCCACTACATTCTGGTGAATACTTAGCCTGTTTTAAAGAACGAAGCATTATGGTACTGATTGCTCCCTCTTCTGTTTTGCCTTTTATCTTCTCTATTATTCCTTGTAATGCCTTTGGATGTACTTCTTCTTTATCACCTTTTATTGTATATCCAAATGTAGATATAAATTTACTCAATTCTTCCATTTTTTCTAAAGATGGTGTTTCATGTATTCTATACACAAATGGTATACCCATCCAATAAAAATGTTCAGCAATTGTTTCATTACTTATAAGCATAAACTCTTCTATTATTTTATTAGAAATTCTTCTTTCATATGGTTTTATATCTGCAACTTCTCCATTTCCATTTAGAATTATCTTTGCTTCTGGGAAGTTAAAGTCTATAGCCCCTCTTTTTTCTCTTCTTGACATAAGAATTCTAGCCAAAATTTCAGAATTTTTAAAATCATCTACAACATGTTCAAAAGTCTTTTTAAGCTTTTCATCATCTTTTTCTAATATATCGGATACTTCTGTATAAGTCATTCTAGCCTTTGAATTTATTATAGATTCACATATTTCATGCTTAACTACATTTCCCTTATGGTCTATTTCCATAAATATAGAAAGAGTTAATTTGTCTTCAAATGGATTTAAACTACATACTCCATTAGAAAGAGTCTTTGGCAACATTGGAATTACTTTATCTACTAAATACACAGATGTAGCCCTTTTTAAAGCTTCTTTATCTAATTTATTTTTTTCTCTTACATAATGTGTAACATCAGCTATATGAACCCCTAATTTAAAGTTTCCATTAGATAATACCTCTATTGATATAGCATCATCTAAATCTTTTGCGTCATCTCCGTCTATAGTAAATATATTTAAATCCCTTAAATCTCTTCTTCTTTTTACCTCTTCTTCTGGAATTTCAACAGCAACAGCTTCTGCTTCTTGCAATACCTTCTTAGGAAATTCTTCTGGAAGACCATGTTCTCTTATTATAGAGTCTATTTCTACTCCTCTTTCACCTTTTTGACCCAGTATTTCTATAATCTTTCCTTCTGGTTTTCTATCTTCTTGTGGCCATACTGTAATTTCACAAACTACCTTATCATTATCTACTGCACCACTAAAATATCTTTTAGGTATATATACATCCTTAGTAAATTTCTTATTGTCTGGTGTTACAAATCCAAAAGTTTTACTTGATTGAAAAGTACCTACTATTTTAGTTATTTCTCTCTTTATAATTTTTACGATTCTTCCTTCTGCTCTTTTTTCTTCAGTTGCAGGTACAACTATCTCTGCCATAACTCTATCATTATGCATAGCTCCATTTATATTGTCACTTGAGATAAATAAATCTTGTGTGTATTCAACATCAGATTCTACAAATCCAAAGCCTTTTTTATGTGATGTAAATTTACCAACAAAATATCCCATTTGATTTGATGATACTATTTTATTTTTCTTAGTAAAACATATATATCCATCTTCCTCTAATTCTTCTAAAAAATTATAGAACATTGGCATTTCTGATGAATGTATATCAAAAATTTCTGCTAATTCTTCCTTTTTTAGAGGATTATATGCACTTTCGTTTATTAATCCTAACAAACTCTCTTTAAGTCCTGGTATCATTTTTTCCTCCTATTTTACTTTCTTGTTATATTATTTTTTTAGTTTTCTATTATATTACCCTTTGTATATCTTCTATATTACCTTTCATATATCTTCACACACCGTTTTTTATATTCTTTTATTATTGTTTCAAGTTAAATCAATTATTATATGTTTTTTATATTTAATTGAAATTATCTTAATAAATCTTTAAAAAAGTTATGATAATTCTCTAATAATAGTTTAAGTTATCATAAGCACAATTGTAATTTACTTAAAATATCATTATTACAGCTACTTTATCACCTAATTATACACCATCATATAGAATTGGTAAAATATTCATTCCATCTAAGTATTACTATATAATAATTTATTCTATTAGTATACTCAAATTAAGTTAAATTTATATAACTCAATTAATTTTTTAAATATAACTTTTTATAATATAAAACTTATAATAAAAGTAAATTTATATGTTAAATTAGGTTGATTTTTTATTGTTTTTTATTTATTCTAATATTAAAGGCTTGCAAACGTTTTTTGACAAGTCTTTATTTTATATAAATTAAATAAATTTTTTTATTATAAATAATATATTAAATTTAAACTAATCTACTTATTGGAGGAGATAAACTTGGAAGAAGTAATTGCAAAAATTATTACCATAGAAAATGGTTTTAAAGAAATCGAAAATATTGCTAAAAAAATTGTAAAAAATAATGACTCAAAGAAGTGTTATTATCTATCAATTTACTTATATAGATCAGAATACTATCAAGTAAGAGAATTAGCAGTGTTTATATTAGGCTTTATATCAATACATATTTCTGAAGCCTTATTATTTTTAAAAAACAATGTGAGTAAAGATGAAAACTGGAGAGTACAAGAAATATTAGCTAAATCATTTGATTATTATTGTAGTGAAGTTGGATATGATAAATCACTTCCTGTGATAAAAGAGTGGTTAAGTTCTGACAACCCAAATATAAAGAGAGCTGTAACAGAAGGACTTAGAGTTTGGACTATCCGAGACTATTTTAAGACCAACCCCACTGTAGCTATATCATTGCTTTCTAGTTTAAAAGATGAGGACAGTGAATACTTAAGAAAATCTGTTGGAAATGCTCTCAGAGACATAAGTAAAAAACATCCAGATTTAGTAAAAAACGAATTAAACTCATGGGATGTTTCAAATAAAAAAGTTGAACTTGTATATAAACTTGCTTCAAAACGTATTTTGGCAAAATAAATTGGAGGTGACTATACTTGAAGCTTCGTGAAAAATATACATGTCCATTAGAACTAACACATGATATGATAAAAGGTAAATGGAAGTCTATTATATTATGGAGATTACGTATAGGTCCAACTTCTCTATCAAAACTAGAAAAAGAGATTAATGGAATCAACCAAAAAATGTTGCTTGAACAACTTAAAGAATTGATTGAATTTGGGCTGGTTGATAAAAAAACCTATGAAGGATATCCACTTAAAGTTGAATATTCACTTACACCTATTCGTGGAAAGCAGATGTTAGATGCTTTGGCTATAATGCAAGATATAGGAATTAATTTCATGCTAGAGAATGGTAAAGTAAGTAATTTACCATTATTTACAACTGGTATATAATAAACTTACAGAAAATTTTTATTAATTTATTATATATTTAGGAGGCAAATTATTATGAAAGTAACTAGTACAGGTATAGTAAACGGTGTTATAGAAGATAAATATGGAAAAAGAGGAAATCAATTTAATAAAGGTGGTATGCCTACATATTCATTACCTCTAAAATTTGAAGATGCTCCAGAGCATACAGTGTCCTTTGCTGTATTTTTAGAGGACAAAGATTCAGTTCCTGTATGTGGATTTGCATGGATACATTGGCTAGCTGCAAATATAACAAAAGATGAATTAAAGGAAAATGAAAGCATAACAGCTACTGATTTTATTCAAGGGACTACTAGTTGGCATAGTAAATTAGGTGATATTGGTAGATTAGAAGCTAGTGTTTATGGTGGTATGGCTCCTCCAGATAGACCACATGTTTATGAAATACATGTGTTTGCCCTTGATACTACTCTTAATCTTGAAAAGGGATTTTATATGAATGAGTTTTTTGAAGCCATAGATGGGCATATTTTAGATAGATTTACACTTAAAGGGAGTTATTCTAATTAATTAGATTTACTATAGCTAATCATTAATTTGTTACACTTAATTAATGATTAGCTTAATTGCTATTAAATTATTTTTCTATTTTAATTAATTGTTGATTCAATGGATTCGAATTATTTTTTATATTTTATTTAACTATTAAATCAATTAATTTCAGGTTATTTCTTATATTTAACTAATTATTATTTTATGCCTTATTAAAAGAAGATATCAACACATTTAATAAATCTATATAAAATTTCGAGGAGTTATTATGATAAAAAAAATAGACCATGTAGTCATTACTACTAATAATATAGAAAACTGCATAAATTTTTATAAAAAGCTTGGTTTTACATTAAAGATGGCAAATGAAAGATATGAACTTTACTCTGGAGATTTCAAAATAAATGTCCATTTAAAAGGTCATGAACTTTCACCTCACAGCAAAAACGTACAAACAGGTAGTGCTGATTTGTGTTTTGAGATAAATACTAATATTGACATGACAAAAACAAACTTAGAACAAAATGGGATTAAAATTGAGCAAGGAATTGTAGAACGCACAGGAGCCTTTGGTAAAATGAAGTCTATTTACTTAAGAGACCCTGATGGAAATTTAATTGAATTGTCAAGTTATGGAGAATAAACTTTGGAAAATTTAATTCTATCTATAAATGTAGTTCTTCCTTTGTTTCTCACAATGTCACTTGGGTATGTTCTGAAAAAATTAAGTTTATTTGATGAACATACTTTAAATAAAATGAATAATGTTTGTTTCAAATCTTTCCTGCCATTACTATTATTTTTTAATATATACAATACGGATTTAAATGGTTCTCTTAACCTCAAACTTATGGCTGTAGCTATTATAAGTATTTTTTCAATCTTTTTACTCTTAGTTTTTATTATACCTAAGATTGAAAAAGATAATAAAACAAGAGGTGCATTAATACAAGGTATCTTTCGCAGTAATTTTGTTATATTTGGTATACCTGTAACAATCTCACTATTTGGTGATAAAAATATTGGGGTTACATCTTTATTAATTGCAGTTATTGTTCCTATGTTCAATGTATTATCAGTCATAATACTTGAGATTTTTAGAGGTGGTAAAATAAATATAAAGCACATGATTAAAGGTGTTTTAACAAATCCTCTCATAATAGCTTCTGTAATAGGATTGATAATGCTTATTTTAAATATTAAAATCCCTGAGTTTTTACATAAAACCATTGGTGATATTTCCAAAATTGCTACTCCCCTATCACTTATAATTCTAGGTGGGTCTTTCAGCTTTTCTGCTATAAAAGGACATATAAGACCAATTATACTGGGGGTGTGCGGAAAACTTATTCTTATACCTGCTATATTTTTACCAATTAGCATTTTTCTTGGATTTAGAAATGTAGAATTAGCTTCACTTATGATAATGTTATCTGCTCCAACTGCTATTTCTTCATTTACAATGGCCCAACAGATGAATTCTGATAGTGAACTTGCTGGACAAATTGTAGTATTTACCTCTGCATTTTCCATAATCACAGTATTTATAATAATATTTATCTTAAAACAGAATAATCTTATTTAGTAATATCCTATAGTATAATTTGGTATAATAAGAAATATATACTTGTATTGTAAGAAACACATATTGATAGCATAGTAAATATGTATTGATATTGTAATAAATATATACAGAAAATAAGTACTACTCATAACTCAAAAAAATATAAAAAAGGTGGACTATAATAAATATAGTTCACCTTTTATATTGAAATTTATATTCTCTATTGAAACTTGTATTCTTTACTGAAACTCATAAAATTTCAAGCTTTTTTTAAAAATAGTATATAGCTTATTACTTATAAAAATTATATTGGCATATCCTCTTTTTTTATATTATTTTTTAGCTTTATCAGTTGATAATTCACCTACAGTTGTATACTTAACATCCCCATCTTTAGGATTTCCTACTTGTACTGGCAGATTAGGTTGTGTTTGCCATTGCCACCATCCACCATCAAATAAAGTGATGTTTTTCCATCCATTTTCATAGCACATTAACCAAGGAATAGTTGCTCTCCATCCAGTTCCACAATAAAATGCTGTATTTGTATCTTTTGTTACATCAATATCTTTAAAATAACCTAATACTTTATCAAAATCTACATAGCTTCCATCTTCATTCATATAATCTTGCATACTGCTTGCATCAGTACCTGCACGCCCCCATACAGCACCCTTTGGCTCTCCAGCTTTATCAATATAATTGTAACCACTTGTTTTTCCAGAGAACTCTTCTAAGCTTCTTATACTTACTAGTCTAAAGTTAGGGTCATTTTTTAATTTATTTTCTACATCTTTTATATCCATTACATATTCTGGATGAGCTGGAACTTTTACACCAAACTCTTTTTGAGATTTTGGCTCTACTGCTCCTTTTTCTACATCATATTTTGTATTTTTCCATGCTTCAATACTCCCATCCATAACTTTAACATTTTTAACACCAGCCCAAAGACAAATGAATGCTATTCTATCTACTCCTGAATCAGAACCATATAGTATAACAGTTGTATCTGATGTAATACCATTGCTAAGTAATACTTTTTCAACTACATCTGCTGGTTTGATATTATAATTATCAAAATCTTTTACTCCTTCATCATTATCATATTCTAAAGAGTCTGTATCAATATGAATAGCTCCTGGTATATGCTGTTTCAAGTAGCCTTCATTTTGTTCAGTTGCTCCCCATGAGCCTTCTGCAATAACATAATTTTTAGACTCTGGTTGATTTCCATCAATAACACTTTTTACCCACTTAGGTGATACAAATACTTTTGTTGTATCAACTGGGTCAGCTGTAACCTTTTCCGCATTAGCATCTTTATTACTTGCTTCATTTGAATTGTTGTTTGAACACCCAACTAATAAAGTCGCAATCATAGCTATACATAATATTAAACTTAATAACCTTTTTTTCACGTTTTTCCCTCCATCTTATCTAGTTTTCATCTAAAAAGTATATCATATAGCTTTTTTCTATTCAATAATTCTACAGCTTATACATAATATTGGCTATACAAAATATCTATACTTCATCTTACTTTTTATACAAAATTTCTATACAGCATTCTATTTATATCTTACTATTAAATTATATTGATTTATATTATAATATTTTAGTAGTAAACATTATAATATAAATCAATATAATATTTTTAGTTTGTCTATAATTTAATATAATAAGGAGAAATACTAATGAAGAAAACACTCTATAGTATTACAATACTATTTCAAATTGCTTTTCTAATAGGATGTAAGGTTTTTGAAAAATATGCAAATACAAGAATGGGAATGCATAGGTGGGTAACATACACTAACAGAAACTTTGAAAGAGATTATCCTATTGAATCACTTAAAATAGCTCTAATAGCTATTCTTATCGTTTTTACTATAATTGCAATTATACTGCTAATTCAAAACACTATTTTAAAAAAGAACTATAATTTATTTGGTAAATTAATGGGTCTTTTAACAATAATAATCAACACTCTTTTATTAAAGTTTATATTAACAAATACACAATATACTAACAGTTCCTACTTTTTTTTAATAATGATGCTTAGTATGGTATCTATTTTGCAAATTATCAAGTTGATTGTGCATACTAGAATGATTAAAAATTAGATATATCAAAAGCTAGATATTAAAAACTATATAACAAAAATAGATATATCAAAAATTTATTTTATAAATATCTGACTCAATTCATAAAATAAAAACTGGACCAATAATATAAAATCATTAGTCCAGCTTTTACTTTACGTACTTTTTTATGTTGACGTACTTTTATTAAAAACTAAATTTAATTTTTAAATGTAACCAAAATGCACTAATTAAATAATGGCCAGTTATTCAACAATACCACTACTTCTTAACTATAAGTAGTGCCAATGCATTTATAAAAAATAATACTGCTGTTATCTTTGTAACTCTAGCAAGAAATGCTTGTTTTCCTTTTGGTTTAAAGTAAGCTTGACTTCCTTCTCCACCAAACTCTGAAGGTAAAGCATTCTTAGAATCTTGAGGCATTATGCTAATTACTAGTAAAATCCCTAGTACTACTTGCACACCCATTAAAATGTTGCCCATTCTTGCCCCTCCTATCTTTCTATTACTTAAATTTCATTACTCTTTAGTGTATCACAATAATATAGTCATTTCAAGACTATTATGTTATAAATCACAAACAAAACTGATATCAAAAGCCATCAAAATATATCTATAGTTTTTAATTATAG
Organism: Clostridioides sp. ES-S-0190-01; assembly: GCF_020658275.1. NCBI lineage: Bacteria > Bacillati > Bacillota > Clostridia > Peptostreptococcales > Peptostreptococcaceae > Clostridioides > Clostridioides sp. ES-S-0190-01. Next base: position 477,848 of record NZ_JACVWA010000015.1, read on the forward strand.
CAATTATTTCAAAGCTTTTATTTATTTTCCTAATAAAAATGGCTTACATATAAAAAGGGATAAGTGCTTTGAAAAATCAATTAACACTTATCCCATTTATCTCTTATAAGATAAACTTAAAATCTTTTATACTATCTTTTTAATCCTTAAAAACTATTTTTTTAAGTTATAGAAAGATTTTAATCCACAGTATCTAGCTTGCTCTCCAACCATTTCTTCTATTCTTAATAATTGGTTGTATTTAGCAACTCTATCAGTTCTTGATGGAGCACCAGTTTTTATTTGTCCAGCATTTACTGCAACAGCTAAATCTGCTATAGTAGAATCTTCAGTTTCTCCTGATCTATGAGATATAACAGCAGTGTACCCTGCTCTCTTAGCCATTTCTATTGCATCTAGAGTTTCAGTTATTGTACCTATTTGGTTAACTTTAACTAATATAGAGTTAGCTACTCCATTTTCAATTCCTTTTTCTAATCTTTCTGTATTAGTAACAAATAAGTCATCTCCAACTAATTGTAATTTGTTTCCTAATTTTTCAGTTAATAATTTCCATCCATCCCAATCTTCTTCATCTAAACCATCTTCTATAGTTATTATTGGGAAGTTGTTTGACCAATCTTCATATAAAGCAACCATTTCAGCAGCAGTTAATTCTTTTCCTTCTCCAGCTAAAACGTATTTTTTAGTTTCTTTATTGTACATTTCTGTAGCAGCAACATCAAGTCCTAACATAACATCTTCTCCTGGCTTATATCCAGCTTTTGTTATAGCTTCAACTATTAATTCTAAAGCTTCTCTGTTTGAACCTAAGTTTGGAGCGAATCCACCTTCGTCACCTACACCACAAGCTAATCCTTTTTCTCCTAAAACTTTCTTTAATGAATGGAATACTTCTGCTCCCATTCTTAAACCTTCTTTAAAGCAACAAGCTCCTACTGGTAATATCATGAACTCTTGAACATCAACGTTATTATCAGCATGTTCTCCACCATTTAATATGTTCATCATTGGAACAGGTAATTGCTTAGCATTTACTCCACCTAAGTATTGGAATAATGGTAAACCTATTTCATCAGCAGCTGCTCTAGCTACTGCCATTGAAACACCTAATATAGCATTAGCTCCTAATTTACCTTTGTTTGGAGTTCCATCTAATTCTATCATCATTGCATCTATAGCTGGTTGGTCAAATGCATCCATTCCTTCGATTTCTGGTGCTATTATTTCATTTACGTTAGCAACAGCTGTTTCTACACCTTTTCCTAAGTATCTTCCTTTGTCTCCATCTCTTAATTCAACAGCTTCAAAAGCTCCTGTAGATGCACCTGATGGAACTATTGCTCTTCCCATTGCTCCATCTTCTAATACTACTTCAACTTCTACAGTTGGATTTCCTCTTGAGTCTAATACTTCTCTAGCATATACTAATTCAATAACTGACATTTGTATATCTCCCTTCGATTTTTCTATTAGTTAAATTTTCATTTACTGTAAACATCCGTCTACTAGTTTTAATCTACTTATTATATTATAGTACAGAAAGTTATTTTTGAAAATTAGATACAAATTTATTTGATGGGTAAATTTGTAAAAGTTTCTATTTTTATTTTATTTTTTATAATTTTTAACTTATCTATTAGCCAAAATCAATCTTCAATACATAAATATACAGATAAACTTAAAACATGAAACACAAAATTTACAACTAATGATTCTAATAATTTTTGATTTTATAATATATATTAATTATTATTTTTTACATCATTTTACTTAAACTTTATAAAATTCACTTAGACTGAAATACTTTTAAGTTTACTTTATTGTAAGTTACTATTCTACTTATCAATTCAATTCAATTCAATTTATAAACTTATTAATTCAATTTCTAGCACCTAATTTTGCATATTCAAATTCTTTAGCAAAAATTTCAAATGGCACTAGATTAATAGATAATACTTATTAAGCTTAACTATTTTGAAATAAGTGAATGACCAGTCATTTCTTCTGGTTTTTCTAACTTCATCATATCTAAAACAGTTGGCGCTATATCAGATAATCTTCCTGCGTCTAATAATTTTGCACCTTCAAATTCTTGTCCAACAACCACAAATGGTACTGGATTAATAGAGTGGGCTGTTACAGTCTTTCCTGTTTGTGGGTCTAACATGTATTCAGCATTTCCGTGGTCAGCAGTTATTATTGCGCTTCCACCTAGCTCTATTATTTTATCTACTAATTTTCCTACACAAGTATCTACAGTCTCAACAGCCTTTATAGCTGCTTCAATATTTCCTGTATGACCTACCATGTCAGGGTTTGCAAAGTTTAAAACTATAAAGTCAAACTTATCTTCTCCTAGTTTTTCTAAAGCTTTGTCTGTTAATTCATATGCAGACATCTCTGGTTGTAAGTCGTAAGTTGCAACCTTTGGAGAAGGTATTAATAATCTCTCTTCACCTTTGTTTGGCTCTTCTACTCCACCATTGAAGAAGAAAGTAACATGCGCATATTTTTCAGTTTCAGCAGCTCTTAATTGAGTTTTTCCATTTTTCGCAAGATATTCACCCAGAGTATTAGTTAAAGATTGTGGTCCAAATGCTATATGCACTTCTTTTATAGTTATATCGTACTCTGTTAAACATACAAAGAAGTTTTTAATTTCTTCTCTTTTAAATCCATCAAACTCTTCACTTACTAAAGCTCTTGTTATTTGTCTTGCTCTATCTGGTCTGAAATTGAAGAATATAATTGAATCATTTTCTTTTATACTTCCAACTGCTTTATCATCTTTAACAATAACTGTTGGCATTATAAATTCATCATTTTTTCCATTATCATAAGAGTTTTGAATAGCTTCTTCAATAGAAGTTGCTTTTTCGCCAATACCTCTAGCCATGGCATTGTATGCAAGCTCTACTCTTTCCCATCTCTTATCTCTATCCATTGCATAGTATCTACCAGAAACTGTAGCAAATTCACCTACTCCAATTTCATTCATACTAGCTTGTACTTCCTTAGCATATTCCAATGCGCTTTGAGGGTCAGTATCTCTACCATCAGTAAATGCATGAACATATACTTTTTCTACACCTTTATCTTTTGCCATTTTGATTATAGCTTTAAGATGGTCTATATGTGAATGTACTCCACCATCAGACAAAAGACCCATTACATGAAGAGAATGTTCTTTTGCATTGTCCATAGCTTCACATAAAACTTTATTATTAAAAAAATCACCATCTTTTATAGATTTTGTTATTCTAGTTAAATCTTGATATACAATTCTACCTGCACCTATATTAGTATGGCCAACTTCTGAATTTCCCATTTGACCATCAGGTAGACCAACATCAAGACCACTAGCATTTATTAATGTGTTTGGATATTCTTTCATTATTCTGTCTAAATTAGGAGTTTTGGACTCAGCAATTGCATTTCCCTTAACTTCCTTATTATATCCAAATCCGTCCATAATAATTAAAGCAACTGGTTTTTTCATCATTTCACTCCTTAGAAATTAACAAGGTCTAAATAGTCATTAGCAGCTAAACTAGCTCCACCTACTAAAGCTCCATCTATATCACTTTGACCCATTATTTCAGCTACATTTGAAGGTTTAACACTTCCACCGTATTGTATTCTAACTTCATTAGCTAATTCTCCATATAATCCTTTTATAACTTCTCTTATATAAGATATAACATCATTAGCATCTTCAGCAGTTGCAGTTTTACCAGTTCCAATAGCCCAAATTGGCTCATATGCAACAACTACTTTTGCTAAATCATCTTTAAGAACATTTTCTAAAGCTTTTTCAACTTGAACTTTACAAACATCTTTAGTTTTTCCAGCTTCTCTTTGCTCTAAAGTTTCACCAACACATAGTATTGGGTCTATTTCTACTTCTAAAGCTTTTAAAACTTTTTTGTTTACAGTTTCATCAGTTTCATTGAAATACTGTCTTCTTTCTGAATGTCCTATTATAACATAGTCCATATCTATTTCTTTTAACATAAGAGGTGAAACTTCTCCTGTAAATGCTCCTTTTTCTTCAAAGTGCATGTTTTGAGCACCTATCTTTATATTTGTACCCTTAGTAGCTTCTTTTAAATCCTTCAATAAAGTAAATGGTGCACATATAACAGCTTCTGCCTTATCAGCATTAACTTTTCCTTTAACTTCATTTACAAATTCTAAAGCTTCTTTTATTGTTTTATGCATTTTCCAATTTCCTGCAATTATAGGTTTTCTCATTTTACAATCTCCTCTATATAGTAGTTTATTTATTATCTAATGCTGCAATACCTGGTAATTCTTTACCTTCTAAAAATTCTAGTGATGCTCCTCCACCTGTTGATACGTGAGTCATCTTATCACCAAATCCTAATTGATTAACTGCTGCTGCACTATCACCACCACCAATTACAGTAGTTGCGTCAGTTAATTCTGCCATGGCTTTAGCTACTGATAGTGTTCCATTTGCAAAGTTTTCAAATTCAAATACTCCCATTGGTCCGTTCCATACTACAGTTTTTGATTCTTTTATGGCTTTTACAAAGTTTGCTATAGTCTTAGGTCCCATATCTAGTCCCATATAATCTTCTTTTACATTAGCATCTTCTGTTACTATTGGAGTTGCATCTGGTGCAAAGTGGTCTGCCATAACAACATCTACTGGCAATAATAAGTTAACGCCTTTTGCCTTAGCTTTTTCCATCATTTCTTTTGCATATTCTACTTTATCTATTTCAAGTAAAGATGTTCCTACTTCATAACCTTGAGCTTTTAAGAATGTATAAGCCATTCCTCCACCTATTATTAGATTATCAACTTTTTCTAATAGTTCATTTATAACAGCTAATTTATCAGAAACTTTAGCTCCCCCAAGTATAGCTGTAAATGGTCTTACAGGATTGGCAACAGCTTCTCCTAAGAATTTTAATTCTTTTTGAATTAAGTATCCGCAAACTCTCTCTTGTAAAAATTCTCCTGCTCCAACTGTTGAACAATGCGCTCTATGAGCAGTTCCAAATGCATCATTTACAAATATTTCAGCAAGTGAAGCTAATTCTTTAGAGTAGTTTTCTTCATTTTTAGTTTCTTCTTTTCTATATCTAGTATTTTCTAATAACACTACATCTCCGTTTTCCATTTTTTCAGTAGCTTTTTTTGCATTTTCTCCTACAACATTATCATCTGCTGCAAATACAACTTCTTTACCTAACATTTCAGATAATCTCTTTGCAACTGGTGCTAAAGATAATTCTGGTTTAGCTTCTCCCTTTGGTTTTCCTAAATGAGAACATAATATAACTTTTGCTCCTTTAGAAATTAAATATTGAATTGTTGGTAAAGCTCCGTTTAATCTATTTTCATCAGTAATTACACCATCTTGTAATGGTACATTAAAGTCACATCTCACTAATACTTTTTTCCCGCACACATCAATATCTTCTATAGTTTTTTTGTTTAGCATTGACATAAATATCTCTCCTTTTAATAAAGTAATTTTTTATTGCCAAGTATAATATAGTACATACTTTTACCCTATTAAATATATCATATTATCATATTTTTATATATAGTATGTAACATTATTTAGGTGTATTTTATATATTTTTTCTTAAAAAAAGTCCAGAGTCCGTAGTGTTAAACTACAAACTCGGACTTTGTCAATCTACTTTTCTATTTTCTAAAAGCTGACTATTTTGCTAATTGTGCAAAGTATCCTAAAGTTCTTATTAATTGAGAAGTATAAGACATTTCATTATCATACCAAGAAACAACTTTAACTAATTGTTTTCCATCTACTTCCATAACTTTTGTTTGAGTAGCGTCAAATAATGAACCGTAGCTTATTCCGATTATATCAGAAGATACTAACATTTCTTCAGTGTATCCGAAAGATTCGTTTGAAGCTTCTTTCATAGCTGCATTTATTTCTTCAACTGTAACATTTTTTCCTAATGTACAAACTAATTCAGTTATTGAACCAGTTACAACTGGTACTCTTTGTGCTGCTCCATCTAATTTTCCTTTTAATGCAGGTATTACTAAACCGATTGCTTTTGCAGCTCCTGTAGTGTTTGGAACTATGTTTCCAGCAGCAGCTCTAGCTCTTCTTAAATCACCTTTTGGATGAGGACCATCTAAAGTATTTTGGTCATTAGTATATGCATGTATAGTAGTCATTAATCCTTTTTCTATACCATATTTATCATTTAATACTTTAGCCATTGGAGCTAAACAGTTAGTTGTACAAGAAGCTCCTGATATAACTGTTTCAGAACCATCTAATATGTCACTGTTTGTGTTGAATACTATTGTTTTTAAATCTCCAGTTGCTGGTGCAGATATAACAACTTTTTTAGCTCCTGCTTGTATATGAGCTTCTGCTTTATCTTTAGAAGTAAAGAATCCTGTACATTCTAATACTATATCTACTCCTAATTCAGCCCATGGTAGGTCAGCAGGATTTCTTTCTGCTGTTACTTTTATTTCTTTTCCGTTTACTATAAAAGCACCTTCTTTAACTTCTATTTCACCGTTAAATCTTCCTTGAGCTGTATCATATTTAAATAAATGAGCTAACATTTTAGCATCTGTTAAGTCGTTTATTGCAACAACTTCAAACTTATCTTGTTGCTCCATCATTTTTCTTAATGCTAATCTTCCTATTCTTCCAAATCCATTTATAGCTACTTTAACCATTTTCGCTACCTCCTATAAAGTAAATGTATGTTGTCTAGCTCTGTGCTAGTTTTCGACTTTTATAATAATGACAATATCTTATAAGCACTTTCTTCATCTGTTACAAGAACCATGTTTTTATGCATATTTGATATAGCTAATAAGGCTTCTACTTTTTCTGTTCCTGCAAAGATTGCAATAGTTTCTTTTACTTCTTTAACTGTCTCTAAATCAATTCCAACAGTATTTAATTTATAAACTATTTCTCCATCTTTGTTGAAATAATATCCAAATGCTTCTCCAACTGCATTTTTAGATAATATCTCGTTAACTTTATCTTCTGGAAGTTTTCTTCTCTTTGCCATGACATCTGCTCTACCTATGCTGAAAACTAAAATGTCTGTTCTTTTAATATACTCCAAAGTTGTCTTAATCTCTGGCACTTGGCTAAGAGTTTTCATTGCACTCTCGTCCAATTCATCTGGTATATGTAAAAGTTTGCAATTAGAGTGTAATTTCTTACTTACTGAAGCAACTATACTATTAGACTGCATCTCTACATCAGTTCCCATACTTCCTCTAGCTGGCACTATTGTAGAGTTTGGATATCTCTTATCAGTTTTAATAACATTTGAAAACTCTAACATAGTGCTTCCCCCTGTTATTGAAACTATATCTCCATCTTTTAAAATACCTAAGAAATACTCGCATCCATATCTAGTTACATCTTTTAATAAGCTTCCATTTTCATCACAGCTTCCAGGAACTAGTATTACCTTTTTTATTCCAAGCTTTTCTCTGACCCTATCTTGTAACTTAGACAATCCCATGATGTCACTCATGATGTCTTTAAGTTTATCTAATAAATCAGAACCTTCTTTAGTGATAGTCATTCCAGATACAGCAACATCTATAAGTCCTTGTTCTTTTAAAAACTCTGTTTCTGACCTAATTATTCTTTCACTAATTTCTAATACATTTGATAAAGTTCTTCTACCTATTGGTTCACTTAAAGATATTTGTCTTAAAATAGAGTATCTTCTTTCCATAAGTTCAATTGCCTGTGGAATTAGTTTCTTTTGAATTTCTAATAAGTTCTTCATAACATACTCCTTATTGCTTTCCTTTAGGGACTTTTTTTGTCCCTAGTGTTTATTTAAGTCCCACAAGATAATTTTATTTTATAGGATTTGCGTATAGATTTCAATAGTTTTTCAAAAACTTTTTTATTTTTTTGTTTTATAGCAATTTCTCCACCATTTTCAAAGTACAGTATTTTTTATTTTTTATATAATATTTTTTCCATATATTTTTTGGTTTTTATTCTAATATTTTTGACTCAATCTTGTATGTTCTACTCTGCTAGATTCTATATGTCTTTGTTTTTATACTTTATGTTTTTATTTTTATGCTCTTAAAATTAACAATAACTGTTTATTTATCTCTGTATTTTTTTGACTCTAGTTATCGTTCTAATTCCTGATTTTTCCTAATATTTAATTTTATTTCTAATACTTTTCTTTCCAATACTTAAATTCATTTGTATAATGCTCATTTGTATTTTAATTAGCATTTCCCCTAATTTTACTGATACTTCTTTCTCTTTTCACTAATATTCTTTTCTCTTACTTGAAGACAAAATTCCTAATTCTTCACGATACTTGGCAACTGTTCTTCTTGCAACATTGATTCCTTTTTCTTTTAATAGCTTAGATATATGGTCATCACTTAAAGGTTTCTTTTTATTTTCGTCTTTTATTGTTTCCTTTATAATTTTTTTTATGCTTGTACTAGATGCCATTTCATGATTTTCAGTTTCAATAGCACTACTGAAAAAGTACCTAAATTCATATACTCCAAAAGGTGTCAGCATATATTTCCCATTTACACCTCTACTTATAGTAGATTCATGAAAATCTAATTTTTCTGCTATGTCTTTCATTTTTAAGGGCTTTATATATTTTGTTCCTTTTCTCAAAAACTCATCTTGAGCTTTTACTATTTCTTCTGCAATTTTAAGTACTGTAGTCTTTCTACTTTCTATATTTTTCATAAGCCCTGTTGCCGAATTTAGTCTTTCTTTTATAAATTCTTTTGCACTTTCGTCAGACTGTGAATTTTTTAGTATGTCTTTATAATAACTGTTTATTTTTATTTGATAGGAGTCTTTTTCATTTAAATACACAATAAATTCATCATCAATTTTTTCAACTGTTACATCTGGTTGTATATATACACTTTTTTCTACTGAACAGGTTCTTCCTGGCTTAGGGTCTAATGTTTTAATTATATTTATTAGTTCAACGCATTTTTGTAGTGACATATTGTACTTCTTGCTTATCTCTTTATATTTATTATTTGCAATTAAATTTAAGTCTTTTGTAACGATTTCCTCTAAAATTTCATTATATATTCCTAAGCTTGCCATTTGAATCATCAGACATTCTGAAAGACTTCTTGCACCTACTCCACTAGGTTCCAACTGCTGAACACTAATCAAGCATTTTTCAAAAAGTTCTTCATCTATCTTTAAAGTATCAACAATTACTTTTTCCTCAGTTCTCAAATATCCGTCCTCATCTAAGCTATCAATTATATACTCACAGACTTCCATTTGTTTATCTGTTAGCTTATATAAGCTTATCTGAAACTTCAAATCCTCATATAAATTTGACGAATATTTAACTAAATTTTCTAGATTAACTTCATTGTCAGGGTTATAACTTATTTCTGTTCTATCTAAACGTCTTGATTTTTCCATATCTTTTATATATTCTTCCCAATTTATCTCCCCACTTTTCTCAACTTCGACTAATGGGTTATTCTCTGCTTCCCTTTTAATCTCTTCTTCTAACTCCAACTTACTCATATTTAATATTGATAATGATTGCTTAAGTTGTGTAGTCATGATTAGCTTCTGAGACTGAGTTAACTCTAGACTATTATTAAAATTCATTTTGCTCACCTCTCAATTTTATTAAACTTATTTTATAAAAGAAAAACCCTCCTGTATATGTATATTCTATCATTTAAAATATACCTTATGCAAAAGGGTTTTTTTTATTTACAATTTAATTGATTTTTTTTATTTAATATTTATTTTTTTGTTATTTTTTTTTACTATATGGCGTATTTTGAAGTGGTAGTTCAGTTCTAAACTCTTTATCAAATACATAATAGGCATTTTGCACTGCTGGTGCAGTGGGAACTGTACAAATCTCTCCTACTCCTTTTGCACCATATGCCAATAAATCTTTGTTTTTTTCAACTATTACGGCTTGTATTTCTGGTATATCTGTAGATTTAAATAAGCCTAATGTACCAAATTTAGCTGTAGGTACAGAGTTGACTACTGGGTAATCCTCTGTTAAGGCATATCCAAGACCCATAACAACTCCACCTTCTATTTGCCCCTCTAAACTGATTGGGTTTATAGCTCTTCCTACATCATGTGCTGCTACTACTTTTTCTAATTTTCCATTTTCATCTAGCATTACAACTTGTGTTGCATATCCATAAGCTACATGGCTTACTGGATTTTCTTTATCAGAACCCATTTTGTCTGTAACACTTGCATATTCTCCGTAAAATTCTTCTCCCTCTAAATCAGATAATGCTTTTCCAGTTGCTAAAGCTTCTTTTAATTTAATTGCTGCAACCTTAGTAGCCTCCCCTGTAAATACTGTCTGTCTTGAAGCTGTAGTATTACCAGAATCTGGTGTCAAGTGAGTATCTGGAACTTCATGCACTATGTTTTCAGGTAGTAAATTTGCAGTTTCACAAACTACTTGAGTCATAACCGTACCAAGACCTTGACCTATACAAGAGGCACTTGTTCTTATATGAACTTTACCATCTTTTATTACCAGTCTACATCTTCCCACATCAGGTATCCCAACTCCTACACCACTATTTTTCATTGCACAAGCTATACCTGCACGTGGGTGTTTTTCATACTCTTCTTTTACAGCTTCTAATGTTTCTGCCATTGCTGTTCCTTCATCTGCAAATTGACCATTTGGTAAAACTTGACCAGGTCTTATTGCATTTTTATATCTTATTTCCCAAGGTGATATTCCAGCCATTTCAGCAAGTAAATTTAGATTACATTCTGTAGCAAAACAGCTTTGTGTAACTCCAAAACCTCTAAATGCTCCTCCAGGAGGATTATTAGTATATACTGCTGTTCCAGTTATATCAATATCCTGATAATTGTATGGTCCTGCTGCATGAGTACATAATCTTTGCAATACTGGTCCTCCAAGAGATGCATAAGCACCTGTATCAGATATTATAGTTGCTTTCATACCTGTTAGATATCCATTTTCATCACATGCTGTTGTAAATTCCATTTCTGTAGCATGTCTTTTTGGATGAACAATTATACTTTCTTTTCTAGTAAGCTGTACTTTTACAAATCTCTTTGTGTGGTATGCAAGTAAGGCTGCATGGTGTTGAACACTCATATCTTCTTTTCCACCAAATCCGCCTCCTACCATCTTATTTATCACTCTTACTTTTTCATGTGGTAATCCTAACATATCTGCACATTCATGTTGAGTAGCAAACACACCTTGGTCTGTTGAGTAAATTATTACTCCATCTTCTTCATAAGGACCTGCTACTGCACATTCAGGTTCTAAAAATGCATGTTCTGTTGCAGGTGTAGTGTATTTTTTAGTTACAACGTATTTTGAGTTCCTTATTTTTTCTTCAGCATTTCCTCTTACTAAATGTTCCTTAACAAGTACATTACCTGTTTCATGTATATTTGGAGCATCTTCTTTAAGAGCCTCTGCTGTAGTACTTAAAGGTGTCAATTCTTCATAATCTATCTTAACTAGTTTTTTCGCTTCTTCTAATGCTTCTCTAGTTTCTGCTGCTACTAAAACTATTCCATCTCCTAAGTATCTAGTTATTTCACCTTCTGGAATTAAAGTATCCCAATCTTTCTTTAAGTGACCTACTTTTATAGTTCCTGGAATATCTTTAGCTGTAAGAACTGCAACAACTCCTGGGTAAGCTTTTGCTTCTTCTATATCTATCTTTTTAACTAATGCTCTTGGATATTTGGCTCTAACTGCTGAACCATAAATCATACCTTCTAATCTTATATCATCTACATATTCAGAGTATCCAAGTGTTTTGCCTACTGCATCAACTCTATGAAGACTTTCACCAACTAGACCTTTGCAGTTTACTTTTGGCACATCTATATCTTCTCTAAATATCTTTGCTGCCAAACTCACAGCTTTAATTATTTTTACATAACCTGTACATCTACATATATTACCTTTTAAAGCTTTTTTTATGTCATCTTCAGTAGGATTATTATTAACGTCTATAAGCGCTTTTGAACTAATTACCATACCTGGGATGCAAAATCCACATTGAACAGCTCCTTGACTGGCAAAAGAATATGCAAAAACATCTCTTTCTCTTTCTGATAATCCTTCTATAGTTGTTATATTTTTCCCAGCTAATTTATCAGTTTTAAATACACATGCTTTAGTTGCTTTACCATCTATTATGACCATACAAGTTCCGCAAGCACCTTCTGAACATCCATTTTTAACTGAAGTTATATTCATATCTTCTCTAAGGAAGTCTAAAAGTTTTTTGCCTTCTTTTGCAACAACTTTCTCTCCATTTAATATAAATTCTACCATTCTCTAGCCCCCTCTGTTAGACGCCTTTTTATATATCTCCCACTTGGAGTATTACAAATTAATTCTCCCTCTCTAACAACTTCTTTTCCTCTTAAATAAACATGTTCTATTTGACAATTTACTTCATAACCTTCATAAGGCGTATAATCTACATTTTGTAATTGTTTTTTTGCTTCTATTTTATATTTTTTATTTGGATTTAAAACTAATATATCTGCATCACTACCTATTTCTATAGTTCCTTTTTCAGGATACATTCCAAATAATTTGGCGGCATTAGTCGATGTTACTTCTACCATCTTGTTGATAGATATTTTATTTTTACAGACTCCATATGTGTATAAAAGACTCATCCTATGTTCCACCCCTGGCGAACCATTAGGAATTTTACTGAAATCGTTTATTCCAAGTTCCTTTTGCCCCCTATAATTAAAAGAACAGTGGTCTGTACCTATAGTATCTATTTGATTATTTAAAATAGCATTCCATAAAATTTCATTATTTTCTTTATCCCTTAAAGGTGGTGACATTACATATTTAGCACTTTCAAATCCTTCTAAATCATATAATTCATCACTTAATAGAAGGTATTGAGGACAAGTTTCAACTATCACATCTACTCCTCTTTGTTTAGCTTTTAGAACTTCTTCCAAAGATTCTTTACAACTTAGGTGAACAACGTACACCTTAGAATTTGCCACTTCTGCTATCTTCATCAGTCTTGAAGTTGCTTCTGCTTCTAATATAGCTGGTCTAGTTAATTGATGATATTTTGGAGATAGATTATTTTCTGCTTTTGCTTTATCCACAAGTTCACATATTATATCCCCATTTTCACAATGGAATCCAATAATTCCTCCTACCTCTTCTGCTTTTCTCAAAGCTTCAAAGATGACACCATCATCAACTTGAAGGCTTCCTTTATATGCCATATACAATTTAAATGAAGATACTCCCTCTTTCACCATGTCTTCCATTTCATTACAAACTGAAGCATTCCAATCTGTTATAGCCATGTGAAAACCATAGTCTGAATAAGATTTATCTCTAGCTTTTTCATGCCATTCATCTAATCCTTCTTTTAAAGAACAACCTCTAGATTGTGTAGCAAAATCTAAGATAGTAGTAGTACCTCCAGCTATTGTAGCTTTTGTTCCTGTTTCAAAATTATCTGCTGTCTTAGTAGTTCCTGTATCTAAATCAAAGTGAGTGTGTGTATCTATACCTCCTGGTATAATATAATAATCACTAACATCAACTACTTCATCATTTTCTTTTGATATATCAACACCTATATCAACTATTTTCTCATTTTCTATTCTTACATCTGCACAGTAAGTTTTTTCACTTGTTACTACTTTCCCACCTTTTAAAACAATTCCCATATAGACTCCACCTTACTTATAACGTATCAATTTATTTTATCTGAAGAAATTAACTTAAAGTAATTTGATTAGAGAACTTATACACAGTAAATTTATATTTAGATTAAACCATTATTTAATTAAACTAATGTTTAGTTAAATCAACGTCATAAAATTATTAACTTCACGTTGTATTGTTAATGTATAAACTTGCTTATCTAATATATTTTATTATCTTAATATATTTATTACTCTAAGTTAATTACTAAAATTCTATATAATTATTATTCATTAACAGCTTCTACTTGATTGTAGCAAATACTTAAAGCACCTTTTGGACATCTAGTTACACATAATCCACAACCAAAGCACTTATCCACATCTATATTTAATTTATCTGTCACTTCTAAAGCTTCATATACACAGCTTGTTACACATTGTTTACATTTGATACACTTATTATCATCTACAACTGGAGCCACTGCATGAGTTCTAAATCCTCTAGCTGCCATTTTCTTATGAGTTAATCCTTTGATTTCATTAACATCAGCATATCCATTTTCATCTAAGAAATCATTTAATTCTTTAGCAATTTTTCCATATATAGAAGGCCCTTTAAGGATTGCTTCTGTACATACTTGAACAGCACTTGCTCCTGCCATCATCATTTCAGCTACATCTTTTCCACAAGTTATTCCACCAACACCTATAATTGGTATATTTACAACTTGAGAAGCTTCATATATACATCTTATTGCTAATGGTCTTATAGGAGCTCCTGATAACCATCCATATCCTGCTTTACTTCCCATTATAGGGTATCCTGTGTTTACATCTATTGCCATACATGGTCCAAATGAGTTTATCATTACAAGTCCATCTGCTCCTGCTTCTTCAACAGCTTTTGCAATAGTTTGAATATCAGTATGAGGACTCATTTTCATAAATACTGGTACATCTAAAACAGCTTTTGCAGCTTTTAAAGCATTTACTATTGGAGCAACATCTGTGCCTACATAATGAGTTGATAATTCAACTGCATCTGCGTAAGGTTTTACTAAAGGTGCAACCTCAGCTATTTGTTCTGCTGAATATCCCATACTTACTATTACTGGAAGACCTGCTGCTTTTACTTTTTTGTATTCTTCTTCTATCCATTGTTCTTTTGGAAGCTCTGACCATAATTCTGTATTTAAGAAACCACTGTTAGTTTTTGCCATACATGGTCTTGGTACATCTGCTGGTAACACAGATATAGTTTTTGTACATATAGCTCCTGCTCCACCTTTTGCTGCCTCTTGACAGAGATCACCATCTTTTGCTCCAGGACCTGCCGCTGTCATAACTGGATTTAAGAATTCCATTCCATATAAATTAACTTTTAAATTAGCCATATTATTATCTCTCCCTTAATTAAATATATTTTTTAATATTTAGCTTAGATACTCTTTTATATATGTTGCTTTTCATTTATTTCTTCCTATTTTGCTTCTTCAGTCTTAGGAGCTTTTTCCTTTTTTGAACCTAATTCATTGAAGAAGATATTCAAAAGTACTGCTGATAAACTTCCTGTTGTTATTCCACTGTGGAATATCGTTTGCACCCAAGTTGGAAAATTATGATAGAAATCAGGATTTGTCAGTGGTATCATAGATAACCCAACACTAACTGCTACTATCACTCCATTTTTAGTTCCATCAAATTTTACTTTACTTAGAGTTTTTACTCCTCCAACCATTACCATTCCAAACATTGCAAATCCTACTCCACCAAGAACAGGCTTAGGTATTGCTCCTATTATTGCTGCAAACTTTGGTAAGAAACCAAGTACTAGCAATATTACCCCTGCATAAACTGCAATAAATCTTGATTTTATACCTGTAAGTCCAACAATTCCTGTATTTTGACCAAACGGAGTTATTGGAAATGAATTGAATATTCCAGATAAAGCTGTAGATATTCCATCTCCAAATAGACCTCTTTTAATATTTTTACCAGTTACCTCTTTGTCTACCATTTCGTGAATAGCTATCATATTACCAACTGATTCTGTCATAAGTACTAACATAATTAAGCATAATGATAATATTGCAGATGGTTCAAATCTAGGCATTCCAAATTTTAAAGGTACATTTAAGTTAAGCCAACCAACTCCACTTACTGCACTAAAATCAGCCATTCCAACTGCCATAGAAAGTAATGTACCAAGTACTATACCTACCAATATCGCTGTACTATTCCAAATTCCTTTTAAGAACTTAAATGAAAGTAAAGTTATAGCCAATACTGCTAAAGCTAATGCTAATGAGTTTGGTTCAACCGCTTCCAATTTGTTGTCAGTTATCCACTTTATCCCAACTGGGAATAGTGAAATACCTATTACCATAACAACTGTTCCAGTAACTACACTAGGGAAGAATCTTATTAGTTTTTCAAATACTGGAGCAAGTAATATACAAAACAGCCCAGCTACTATTACAGAGCCAAATACTGTCTGTATTGCAACTTGAGAATCACTATATGATGAGGCTATTGCTGTCATACCTGCCACAGCGGCAAAACTAGTTCCTTCAATTACTGGTATTTTAGCGCCTACAATATTTCCTATACCAACACTTTGTATGAGTGTTCCTATACCTGCCATAAACAAGCAAGCATTTATTAAAAAAACAATACTAGCATGATCTAGTCGTGCAGCACTTCCTATCATCATAGGAACTGCTACCGCTCCTGCACACATTGCTAAAACGTGCTGTAGTGAAAATACCCAGGATTTGGATACAGGTAACCTTTCATCTACTGGAGCTATTTTAGGGCTTTCATTTTGAGACATGTTGGGTCTCCCTTCTATATTTAGTTTAATATTCTATTCCATATATTTTTTATCTATATACTTCATTTAAATTCTACTTTTGTCTAAGTTTTATTTTTAACACTTATATTCTTTTCTCTTACTTGTATGTCATTATCAATTATTTAGATTCTATTCCATAGGTTCTGACTTAGTTCTCTGCTCTTAGCTAGAATACTTTCTTCATCAATGTTTACCAATTTTCTGTCTTTCATAAGTACTTTTCCATTTATAATAGTTGTATCCACGCTTCTTCCACTCATTCCAAATATGATGTGTCCCCCTATTGTGTTTTCTGTCAATGGAGTATGTGGTGTATAATCAACTACTATGACATCCGCATAAGCACCTTTTTTAAGTATGCCTAGGTCATTTTTATAATAAGCCTTTGCTATTTTTTTATTGTTATCAAATAACATTGTTTGTGATTCTCCAAATCCAACTCTTGGGTCACTTAAGTGGTGTTTATGAATTATATTAGCAACCTTTAACGATTCAAACATATCACTAGTGTATCCGTCAGTTCCTAGACCTACTGTAACACCTCTTTTTAGTAATTCTATTGCAGGAGAACATCCAACTGCATTTCCCATATTAGATTCTGGATTATGAACTACAAATGTATTTGTTTTATTTAAAAGATTGATTTCATCTGTACTTATATATATACAATGAACTGCTATAGTCTTTTCTTTTAGAACACCAAAATCATTAAATCTTTCTAAAACTCTTTTTCCATATTTATCTACATTATATTGTAAGTCTGCTAATCCTTCAGCAACATGTACATGATAACCTGTATCAAGACCAGCCATTTCTGAGGCACACTTATTTAATGTATCATCAGACAATGTAAATGCAGCATGAAGACCAAACATTCCCTTTATCATGTCTGTATCATCTTTTTGAGCATATTTTATGAAATTTACATTTTCATTGATACCTTGTTGTATTGTATCTCCACCATCTCTATCAGATACCTCATAACAAAGGCATGTTCTTATTCCCAAATCTTTTGCAACATCTGATATTGTAAATAAACTACCTTCAATTGCATTTGGACTTGCATGATGGTCATAAACTGTTGTGACACCATTTTTTATACATTCTATATAAGTTGCATATGCACTGTATTTTGTATCTTCTAGTGTAAGTTGTTTATCAAGTCTCCACCATAAATTGTTTAATATTTCTAAAAAATTTTCAGATGGTTTTCCTGGAACTGCCATACCTCTAGCAAATGAACTGTATATATGCATATGTGAATTTATTAGACCAGGCATGATTATCTTCTTGCCTGCATCTATAAATTCATGTCCTGGATATTTCGCTTTCATTTCCTCAGTAGTACCTATATCTTCAATCAGATTGTCATTTATTACAACACATCCATCTTCCATATAGGGATTTAAAGAATCTTGGCTTATTAGCCTCCCATTCCCCACTAAAATCATAAATTTATTCCTCCTTAAAGCTAAGATTTAATTTTTAAGTACTTTTCCTGCTTTAATTTTATTGTATTTTCCTTCTTCAACAACACAATTTCCATTTATAATTACATAATCTATACCTGTAGGATATTGCATAGAATTGATAAAATCATCACATCCACTAACAGTATCCTTGTCAAATATAACTAAGTCTGCAAAATATCCTTCTTTTAGTTCACCTCTATCTTTTATACTAAAGCTTACTGCTGCTTTTTTAGTCATTTTATAAACAGCTTCTTCAACTGTTAGTACATTTAATTCTCTAACATATCTTCCTAGTATTTTAGGGAAAGAACCATATGCTCTTGGATGTGGCTTACCTGCTAAAAGACCATCTGTACACACATTTTGTTCGTCTCTTTTCATAAAACCTATTATATGTTCTTCCAAGCCATAGAAATCTACCATTCCAACTGCATTTTCTTCTTCTTTCAATAAATCAAACGTTGCATCTAACGGGTCTTTACCTCTCATCTTTCCAATTTCTAGTAGGCTCTTACCAATTGTATCTTGATTTTTTTCTGTCTTTACACTTGTTACAAAAATTTGGTCTATTCCAGCAAATTCTATAAAGTTATCCCAACCTTCGATTCCATTTGCTATATCTTTTTTCATTTTTGCTCTTTCGTTTTCATCACTTAATCTTTCTATTAATTTATCAGTTCCTCCTGAATGTGCCCATGGAGGTAAAACTACTCCAAGCATTGTACTTCCAGCTGCATAAGGATATTGGTCAAATGATACTCTTATACCTTCTTTTTCTGCTTTTTCTAAAAGTTCTATAACTTGAGGTATATACTTCCAATTTGATTTACCACAAACCTTAAAGTGTGAGAAGTGAACTTTTACTCCTGATTGCTTTCCAATTTCTATAATTTCTTCCATTGATGTTAAAATTGTATCTGCTTCACTTCTTTGATGAACCACAAATACTCCATCGTATTTTGCTACTACTTTACACATCTCTATAATTTCTTCTGTCAATGAATACGCACAAGGTATATATATAAGTCCAGTTGATAATCCTATAGCTCCTGCCTTTAATTCTCTTTCTGTGATTTCACACATCTTTTGAATTTCCTCTTTAGTGGCAGGTCTATCTTCAAGCCCCATTGCTTCCATTCTTACATTTCCATGAGGTACTAAATAGGTTTCATTTAACCCTACCCCATTTTCATCCATCATTTTTAAATAGTTTTCTGTTGTTTCATATTTCCAATCAATTTCATCACTTTCACCATCTAGGCCTGCTAAATTTTTTCTCCAAGAAGATATATGCTCTTGAGGTAGAGGGGCCATAGATATTCCATCTTGGCCCAACACTTCTGTTGTAATTCCCTGTCTAATCTTTACCTCATTATATGGATTAACCAAAATCACTAGGTCTGAATGGCTATGAGTATCTATGAAACCTGGACATATAACTCTACCTTTTGCATCTATAACTTTGTCAGCTTCTTCGTTTAAATCCTGTGATATTTTTAATA
The DNA here is from genome assembly GCF_020658275.1 of Clostridioides sp. ES-S-0190-01. Lineage (NCBI taxonomy): Bacteria > Bacillati > Bacillota > Clostridia > Peptostreptococcales > Peptostreptococcaceae > Clostridioides > Clostridioides sp. ES-S-0190-01. The sequence goes on from NZ_JACVWA010000015.1 coordinate 497,402, forward strand.
TTTTTTCGTTTTCTATTAAAATATCCCCTTCATATGCTGGTGTTTTATTTCCATCTACTATAAGCCCATGTTTTATTAAAGTTCTCACAAAACCATCTCCTAATTATTTTTTATAAACTGATTTTAATATTCCATAATATCCTTCTGCACCTTTGAATAATTGGTCTAACTCTATATGTTCATCTATTGTATGAGCAAGATTTTCTCTAGAAGGACCAAATCCTATAGTTCTTATTCCAGCCTCACCTGCATAATGGCTTCCATTTGTACAGAATGAGTATTGAGTTATTTCTGAATCTATTCCAGCTTCTTTTAATCCTTTGTATGCTGCTTGAACAAATTCATCATCTTCATCGTATAACCAACCTGGGAAGAATCTTTCACTTTCTATAGTATTCCCTGTATAACATTCAGCTTTTTCAGATGCATAAGAAACTTTTGCATTTAATTCTGAGTCTTCTTTCATCATTTCATCTAATAATGCTTGTATTGGAGCTAATACTCCTTCTTTTGTTTCTCCAACCAATAATCTTCTATCAAAAGTAGCTTTACAATAATCTGGCACTACTGATGCACCTGGATATGGAGAAGATTTTATATCTGTTAAAACTAGTATTCCATCACCTAAAACTGGATGAGTTGGAGGTACTAATTGTTGTATTCTTTGAATTACATTAGCCATTTTATAAACTGCGTTTATACCTTTTTCTGGGTTAGCAGAGTGAGCTGGTTTACCAAAAGTTTCTACAACTATTTCTCCTCTACCTCTTTGACCAATCTTTAAGTTTAGTTCTGAAGATTCTCCGATTACAACATAATCAGGTTTA